>NZ_MVYP01000001.1:0-193879 GCF_003638305.1 Helicobacter pylori
GATCAACACGAATTACTATTCTTTGCTAGGCACTCAACTCCAATACCGCAGACTCTATAGCGTGTATCTCAACTATGTGTTTGCGTATTAAAAGCTTGCGTTAAACCCTTTGTGAAACTCTCTTTTTAAGGGGTTTCTTTTTTTGAACCCTTTTTTTTGGGGGTCAAGCGTAAAAATCCCCCCTATCCCTTTAAGAAAATAAAATAAAAGAAAATGCGTTTTACAACAAAATAAGATCTAAAACAATAAAACAAAACCCCATTTTTTAAAAATGAAATTTTTTAAACAAAAAAAGTATGAAATCCTAATAAGATTTGTTAGATCTTGATAAAGCTTTTTTAAAACCCCAAAAAAATAATACTCACCAATAACAAAAACGCATCTATTGTGATCCTTATGGCATTAAAGCGCAACCAAGTTTTTATTTAAGCAAAAGCTGTTATGCCGTTTTAAGAGCGTGTCATTTCTATGAAAACCGCAATATTTTTCAATTATTCTTGACAAGCGTTAAAAAAAATTGTATCATTATCTTTTTTTGTGAGACCCGTTAGCTCAGCTGGTAGAGCAATTCCCTTTTAAGGAATGGGCCGTTGGTTCAAATCCAACACGGGTCACCATGAGCATCGTGGCTCCTTCATCTAGTGGTTAGGATACCACCCTTTCACGGTGGTTACAGGGGTTCAAATCCCCTAGGAGTCACCACTCTTTTAATACAGATTTAGTTGGATTTTATCTCAATATTGTGGTCGCTTAGCTCAGTTGGTAGAGCGCTACCCTTACAAGGTAGATGTCATAAGTTCGAGTCTTATAGCGACCACCATTTTTGACTTAGCTTCAAGCATGCGTTTTTAGGCTATGGGGTTTTGATAGGGAGCGGTAGTTCAGCTGGTTAGAATATCTGCCTGTCACGCAGGGGGTCGCGGGTTCGAGTCCCGTCCGCTCCGCCACCAAGAACTTTTTAAATCATTTTCTACGCTTTATTTCCAATATAATAGTCAATCGTTAAAAATGACCCTTTCATCTAGTGGCCAAGGATACCACCCTTTCACGGTGGAAACGGAAGTTCAAATCTTTCAAGGGTCGCCACAAAAATTTCAAACTACACCCATAAATTATCTAAAAGCCTGGTTTTACCCACACGAACCGCCACTAAAATGAGCGTGTTAGCTGGCTCTATGGTTTTTAAAGGCTCTAGCTTGTGGTTGCAAAATTCCAAATAATCCACTTCCAAGGTTTCTAAAATTTCAAGCCCTAGTTTTTTCAGTTTTTCGCACGCTTTTTCGCCCTTATCTATGGCCTGCTTGATGTTTTCTAGAGCTTTTGGAATGGCTAGAGCTTGTTTTCTTTCTGTTGCACTCAAATACACATTCCTAGAGCTTAAAGCCAAATGATCGCTATCGCGCGCAATCTCGCATGGCACTATTTCAATGTCTAAAAGCAAATCTTGGACTAAATGCTGGATGATTAAAAGCTGTTGGGCGTCCTTTTTACCAAAATACGCTCTAGTGGGATTGACAAGATGGAACAATTTTAACACGACCTGAACCACCCCATCAAAATGCCCCTTACGCACCGCACCCTCTAAAGAGTGGGATAAAAATGTAGGGGCGTAGAGTTTTAGGCGTTGCTCTGCTTCATAGGGATACATTTCGCCAATTTTAGGCACAAACACCGCATTAACGCCTAATTTTTCACACAAAGCCAAATCCTTTTCTAAAGGGCGCGGGTAAGCGCTAAAATCTTCGTTAGCCCCAAATTGCGTGGGGTTGACAAAAACGCTTACAATCGTGTGGGGATTTTCTTTCAAACTCCTTTCTATCAAGCTTTGATGCCCTTTGTGTAAAGCCCCCATAGTCGGCACAAACCCCACGCTTTCTTTCAAACTTTTACGATACTCTCTTAAAGCGGCAATCGTTTCTAACGCTCGCATTTAACAATCCTTTAAAAGCTCTAAAACCACTTCTCTAGGCTCTTTAGCCTGATAAATGGGGCGGCCCACCACGATAAAATCGCTTAAATTTTGCTTAGCTTCTTTAGCGTTCGCCACTCGTTCTTGATCTTCTTTATCGTTTTTATCCAGCCTTATGCCAGGGGTTAAAGTCAAAAAGTCCTTACCCAAATTCTCTTTAATCGCTAAACTTTCAAACACCGAACACACCACCCCATCAATCCCGCTTCCTTTACCCATAGCGCTCAATTTAATCGCTTGAGTTTTTAAAGGGGCGTTATACACCATCAAAAATTCCTCTTCGCTAAAGCTGGTTAAAGCGCTCACGCCCATGATCAAGGGGCGTTTTTTAAGAGCGTTCAGGCGTTGCATTAAAATGGTTAGCGCGCTTTTAGCGCTGCTCAAATGCACGGTGAGCATATCAATTTCTAATTTCGCGCATTCTAGAGCGGCATTTGCCATAGTATAAGGGATATCATAGAGCTTCAAATCCAAAAAGATCTTAAAATTTTCATCAATCTTTCTGATTTCATCTAAAAAAGTAGCCCCATCTCTTATAAACGATCTAAGCCCCACCTTAGCCCATAAATCTAAGCCCTTCAATTCTTGTAATAAGGAAAGGTTGTCCTCTTTTTTTTCTAAATCCAATGCGACACATAATTGCATGAAAGCCCTTTAAAGTGTAAAATAACGCCATTATAACAAAAAGAAATGCAAGATTTTTAGCTATGATAAGCGTTTTAAAATGAAAACCAAGTTTAAAAAAATGAGATTTAAGGGTTAAAGAGTGAAAGCGTTTTTAGGAGCGTTAGAGTTTCAAGAGAATGAATATGAAGAGCTTAAAGAGCTTTATGAGAGCTTAAAGACTAAGCAAAAGCCCCACACTTTGTTCATTTCTTGCGTGGATTCACGAGTCGTGCCCAATCTGATCACTGGCACCAAACCGGGCGAATTGTATGTGATCCGCAACATGGGCAATGTGATCCCCCCTAAAACAAGCTATAAAGAATCCCTTTCTACCATTGCGAGCATTGAATACGCTATCGTGCATGTAGGGATTCAAAACTTAATCATTTGCGGGCATAGCGATTGTGGGGCTTGCGGGAGCATTCATTTAATCCATGATGAAACCACCAAAGCTAAAACCCCTTACATTGCAGACTGGATACAATTTTTAGAGCCTATTAAAGAAGAATTAAAAGATCACCCGCAATTCAGCAACCATTTCGCCAAGCGTTCATGGCTTACAGAGCGTTTGAATGTGCGCTTGCAACTCAACAACCTCTTAAGCTATGATTTCATTCAAGAAAGAGTGATGGATAACGAATTAAAAATTTTTGGTTGGCACTACATCATAGAAACAGGCAGGATTTATAATTATAATTTTGAAAGCCATTTTTTTGAGCCGATTGAAGAAACCATTAAACAAAGGATAAGTCATGAAAACTTCTAGCACAAAAACCCCTAAACCCGTTTTAATCGCTGGCCCATGCGTCATTGAGAGTTTAGAAAATCTAAGAAGTATCGCTACTAAATTACAACCCCTAGCCAACAACGAGCGATTGGATTTTTATTTTAAAGCGAGTTTTGATAAGGCGAACCGCACGAGTTTAGAAAGTTACAGAGGGCCTGGTTTAGAAAAAGGCTTAGAAATGTTACAAATTATCAAAGAGGAATTTGGCTATAAAATTTTAACCGATGTGCATGAGAGCTATCAAGCAAGCGTGGCAGCCAAAGTAGCGGATATTTTACAAATCCCGGCGTTTTTGTGCCGCCAAACGGATCTGATTGTAGAAGTGAGCCAAACTAACGCTATTGTCAATATCAAAAAAGGGCAATTCATGAACCCAAAAGACATGCAATATTCTGTCTTAAAAGCCCTTAAAACAAGGGATAAAAGCATTCAAAGCCCCACTTATGAAACGGCGTTAAAAAATGGCGTGTGGCTGTGTGAAAGGGGGAGCAGCTTTGGGTATGGGAATTTAGTGGTGGATA
Organism: Helicobacter pylori; assembly: GCF_003638305.1. GTDB lineage: Bacteria > Campylobacterota > Campylobacteria > Campylobacterales > Helicobacteraceae > Helicobacter > Helicobacter pylori_DJ. The sequence continues at coordinate 3,944 of NZ_MVYP01000001.1, forward strand.
TGCGCTCTTTAAAAATCATGCGAGAGTTTGCCCCGGTGATTTTTGACGCTACCCATAGCGTGCAAATGCCAGGGGGAGCGAACGGGAAAAGTTCAGGAGACAGCTCTTTTGCCCCTATTTTAGCCAGAGCTGCGGCGGCGGTGGGGATTGATGGGTTATTCGCTGAAACGCATACTGATCCTAAAAACGCCCTAAGCGATGGAGCAAACATGCTAAAACCTGACGAGTTAGAATATTTAGTAACCGACATGTTAAAAATCCAAAATTTATTTTAAAGGAATTTCATGCAAATCATAGAAGGGAAATTGCAATTACAAGGGAATGAAAAAATCGCTATTTTAACCTCGCGCTTCAATCATATCATCACAGACAGATTAAAAGAAGGGGCGATGGATTGCTTTAAAAGGCATGGGGGCGATGAGAAGCTTTTAGATCTCGTGCTAGTGCCTGGGGCTTATGAATTGCCTTTCATTTTAGACAAATTGTTAGAGAGCGGAAAATACGATGGCGTGTGCGTTTTAGGAGCTATTATTAGAGGGGGGACTCCGCATTTTGACTACGTGAGCGCGGAAGCGACTAAGGGCATTGCTAGCGCGATGCTCAAATACAGCATGCCGGTAAGCTTTGGCGTACTGACCACAGACAATATTGAACAAGCGATTGAAAGAGCGGGCAGTAAAGCTGGCAATAAGGGCTTTGAAGCGATGAGCACCCTCATTGAATTGTTGAGCTTGTGCCAAACTCTCAAGGGTTAAAATGGCGACACGAACTCAAGCCAGGGGGGCTGTGGTTGAATTGTTGTATGCGTTTGAGAGCGGTAATGAAGAAATTAAAAAAATCGCTTCCAGCATGCTAGAAGAAAAAAGGATCAAAAACAACCAGTTGGCTTTTGCCTTAAGCCTTTTTAATGGCGTGTTAGAAAGAATCAATGAAATTGACGCCCTCATCGAGCCGCATTTGAAAGACTGGGATTTCAAGCGACTAGGGAGCATGGAAAAGGCGATTTTACGCTTAGGGGCGTATGAAATTGGCTTCACGCCCACACAAAACCCTATCATCATCAATGAATGCATAGAGCTTGGCAAACTCTACGCTGAGCCTAACACCCCTAAATTTTTAAACGCTATCTTGGATTCTTTGAGCAAAAAGCTCGCTCAAAAACCCTTGAATTGAGGGCGTTTTATGCCTAAATTTAAAAAAAGATGCTATAATCACCAATCACTAATCACTTCACTAAAAAAGGGGTTTGGTGGGATTTGAGTGAGCGGTAGAAGTAAAATTAAGGGAGTCGATTGTGATTTATGCATTAGCTGTATTCCTTCCATGGGTTAGCTTTTTTCTTGAGAGATAGGATTTTTTCAACTATATTCAGCTTTATTCTTTGGGTCATTCTTGGTTATAATATTTTTGATATTGTTTATTCAGGAGGTGGGGTTTTCAGTCTTTTAGAGCCATTTCTTTGTGGGTAATATTGACCACTTGGTGTTGTTTGGTCATGCATGAAGATCAGAGACAAAAAGACATGGAACAACTTATTAATAGTATTAAGGCAAATCCCGGTAAATTTTTACACCAAGAAACACAACAAACAAATAAAACCAATAAAGCATGGTATTTGGCTAGTATTTTTCTTATCGGTCTAGTTGCTTTAGCTGTTTTTTACATGATCAAGCAATATAACCCAAGCAATAACCCAAAAAGCGGTGTTGAAAAACTCAAAAATCCTAGCCATAAGAATTACAAAAAAAATGATAACAACCGCTCCAAACCGCTTAACCCCTAATAACCTTAAGTATAAAATGGCAAAAGTAAAGGTTAGAAAAAATGGGGATAAAAATCCCCCCCTTTAGCGTTTAAAAGAATTGATGCTTTAAAGCAATCCATAGGGTTAAGGGCGTTGGGTTTTTGAGCTTAAGCCTTTTTAGAATATTAAGTATAGTTTTAGACAAATGATATTAAAATCAGTAGTCACTTTAGAAAAATAGCGATGGAGCGTGAAAAGTCGTTTGTTTTTAATAGGTGATAAAACAATATAAAGGAATAATATGGCATACAAATATGATAGAGATTTGGAGTTTTTAAAGCAATTGGAATCTAGTGATTTATTGGATTTGTTCGAGGTGCTTGTTTTTGGTAAAGACGGCGAAAAAAGACACAATGAAAAACTCACAAGCTCCATAGAATACAAAAGGCATGGCGATGATTACGCTAAATACGCAGAAAGAATCGCTGAAGAGTTGCAATACTATGGGAGCAATAGTTTTGCGAGCTTCATTAAGGGCGAAGGAGTCTTATATAAAGAGATCCTATGCGATGTGTGCGATAAATTGAAGGTCAATTACAACAAGAAAACTGAAACGACTTTAATTGAACAAAACATGCTTTCTAAAATCTTAGAAAGAAGTTTGGAAGAAATGGATGATGAAGAAGTGAAAGAAATGTGCGATGAATTGTCCATAAAAAACACTGACAATTTGAACAGACAAGCCTTAAGTGCGGCGACTTTAACGCTGTTTAAAATGGGAGGCTTTAAATCTTATCAATTAGCTGTCATTGTTGCGAATGCGGTCGCAAAAACCATTCTAGGGCGTGGTTTGTCGCTTGCGGGCGATCAAGTGCTTACAAGAACTCTGAGCTTTTTAACAGGCCCTGTTGGCTGGATCATTACAGGCGTATGGACAGCGATTGATATTGCAGGGCCGGCTTATAGAGTAACCATACCGGCATGCATTGTGGTTGCCACTTTACGCCTAAAAACACAGCAAGCCAGTGAATATAAGAAGTCGTTGCAAATAGAATCCATTTAAGCTTTTTTTTAGGGAAAAGGGTATAGAATGGAGACCTAGATGCGAAAACGCATCTAGTTTTTATTTTAATTTAAGGGAGACACAATGAGTAACAGTTGCAGTAATCAAAACCACAATCAAAAAGGTGATGCTAAAAACCAAAACAACGAAAGTTGTCAAAAAAATAGCCAAAACCAGGCTAATCAATGCAACGCTAACCACGAGCATAAAAACGATAAAAAGTAAGGGTTAGAGGGTTAAAGGAGGGGGTTTCTTGTGCCAAAAATCAAAGTAGCGTTTCATTAAAAATTAGCCCTATCTAAAGAAAAAATCAATAATCTCCTACTTTCAAATCAGGTTTATCGTATCCAAAATGATAAGCGTATCAAAATATTTTAATTATTATCATCATTCTTTGGTTGTAAAATCCATAAAGCCCATTAGCATTTGTAACGCAATATTCATGCGCAGTTAGCGGGTGTGCTTGAGCCTTTTAGGGCGTTAGACATGATTTTAAAAAATGATGCTGTAATCACTAATCACTAAAAAAGGGGTTTGGTGGGATTTGAACGGTGGTAGGAATAAAACCAAAGGGATTGCATGGCATACAAATAGCGATTTGGAATTTTTAAATCACTTAATCTCTAACGATTTGAAAGATTTGTTTGATGTGCTTGTTTATGATGAAGATGGCGCACTAAGAATGAATGAAGAATTGACAAATTCAACAGAATATAAAAGGTATGGCCATGATTACGCTAAATACCCCACAAGGATTGCTGAAGAATTGCAATGTTATGGGGGCAATACTTTTATTAATTTTTTTAGAGATGAAGGGGTCTTATACAAAGAGGTTTTGTGCGATGCGTGCGATCATTTGGATATTAATTACAATGAAAGATCTGCAACCTCTTTGATTGAGCAAAACATGCTTTCTAAACTTTTGAAAGATAGTTTGGAAAAAATGAGTGGGAGAGAGATTAAAGAACTCTGCGATGAATTGGGCATGCCAAATATTGATAAAATGATTGGTGAAAACAAACAAGTCCTAATCGTATCTGTTTTAACGCTGTTTAAAGCGGGTGGCTCTCATTCTTATGCGTTGGCTATAGCTGTTGCAGATGCAATGGTAAAAAAACTCTAGGGCATGGTTTATCGTCTGTGGTGGGTAAAGTCGCACTTAAAAAAACTCTAGGCATTTTAGCTGGGCCTATTGGTTGGGTCATTACAGGCACGTTAGTGAGCATCAATCTTGCAGGGCCGGCTTATAGGGTAACCGTTCCTGCATGCGTTTTAGTTGCCACTTTACGCAAAAATTAAAAGCATAAGAAGCGAGATTAAAAGCAGAACGAGAAGCGGATAAAACCAATAAAACATGGTGTTTGGCTAAAGCGGTATTGAAAACCTTAAAAATCCTAGCCACAAAGATTAAAGAATGGTAGCAACCGCTCCAGAACACAAAACCACCCCAAGCGCAAAAACAACAAGGGAGCAGAGGTTAAAGAGCGTCAAGGAGAGTAAAATCCCCTTTTAGCGTTTGAGGGAATTGACGGTTTGGAGCATGGCATCAGCGGTTTGAATGCTTTTAGAATTGGCTTCATAGGCCCTTTGAGCGGTGATTAGATCCGTCATTTCTTCTACCAATCTCACGTTACTAAGCTCCAAAAAGCCTTGCCTTAACTTGCCTAAGCCTTGAGAATCCGGGTTACCCACAATCGCATCGCCGCTAGCGTTGGTGATGGAAAACAAATTATCCCCCATAGAATGAAGCCCCGCCGGGTTGACAAAATTAGCCAAAGTGATTTGCCCGATCACATTAGAAGTCGTTTGCAAGCCTTGAGTCACGCTCACCGTGCCATCCACACCGATATTTACTTGTGTGGTGTCTTCAGGCAAAGTGATTTGAGGGATGAGAAGATAGCCCTCGCTTGTTACAAGATTGCCTTGCTCGTCTAGCTTGAAATTCCCGCTTCTTGTGTAAGCGGTAGTGCCATCAGGCAGCTGGACTTGAAAAAAGCCTTTACCCGTAATGGCGACATCTAAATTGTTTTCCGTTTCTTTAGGGCTGCCTTGCGAAAACATTTTGGTAATCGCGCTAGGGCGCACGCCTAAGCCCACTTCCATGCCATCTGGCGATAAAGTCGTGTTGCTTGTGTTAGTGCCGGCGTATTGCATCGCTTGGTAAAACAAATCATTAAAATCCGCACGAGACTTTTTAAACCCAGTGGTATTGACATTGGCGATATTGTTTGAAGTGGTGTCAATATGCGTCTGTTGGGCGAGCATCCCTGAAGTGGCGCTATAGAGAGAGCGGAGCATTTTTTCCCTTTAAACTAAAACTTAAGAACCTAGAATTATAACAAAAATAAGATTAAATTTGACTAAAAACGCTCTTTTAATAAAAAATTTAAACCCATTCAAGCAGAAATCCCAAGTATCTTTAGCGTTTGACATGATACAATCCAAAACATGTGCTCCTTAATAGATGTTTGAAACCATTAGCTACCAACCTAATGGTTTGAATAATAATGCCTATTAAGAAACATGCCATAAATAACATAAAGGAGATAACTATGAAATTATTATTAATTATCATAGTGTTAATGGTGCTCGCAACACCACTGCACTAAATACAGATCCTTAAGAGTTACCAGCTCTTTAAGGATTTTTTAAACCTTTTTGTGATGAAACTATAATGCAATAATCATTAAATTTAACTTAAACAATAGCGGTTTTTTATAAAATTGTAAATTTAATCCGTATTTAATCTAATAATCTGCCCATAATAAAATAATTCTCGTCAAGCGTTTCAAGGCTTTTTGCTTACTCGTTAATTCAGTTTAATGCGTTTTTATTCAATAATCATCTCAAATACAGATAAAAGGTTGATAAATTTTAGAGCGTTTTACCATGCGCTTTCTTTTTGTATCCATTCACTCAAAACTTTTTAACAGCGTTCTTGGCGAAATGTTAGCCTTTTCTAAAGGGACAAAGTGCTTTTTTTGATAAGCCTCTAGGCTTGATCGCCCTATCATGGCGGCATTGTCGCTGCAAAATTCTAAAGGGGCTAAAACAAGCTTGCAATCAAACTCAACGCACAAATTTTCAAACGCCTTTCTTAAAGCCAAATTTTGGCTCGCTCCTCCCACAATGCCAAAAATTTTAGGGCGTTTGATTTTAAAATAGCGTTTGGTTTGCTGGATTAAATGCTCAATAGCCGTGCTTTGAAAATGATAGCTAATCTTTTGTTTTACCTCATCGTTCAAATTATGGGCGTTTTTTTCAACCTCCAAACGCACCGCATTTTTTAAACCTGAAAAACTAAAAGCCAGATTCGGGCTGTTTTTTAAAGGGATAGGGAACATTAAAGGCTCGTTTGGGTGTGCATAATCAAGGGCTAATTTTTCCACTATAGGGCCTCCTGGATAGCCTAAATCAAGCATTTTAGAAACCTTATCAAAACTCTCCCCAAAGCTATCGTCTAAACTCGTGGCAACGATTTTAATATTCTCATAATCTCTAGCCTCTAAAATCAAAGAATGCCCCCCAGAGACTAGCAGCACGCTTAAAGGCATGCGAGTTTGCTTGTCATTGATGAATAGCGAATACACATGCCCTCTCAAATGATCTTCCAAAATCAAGGGCAAATTCAAAGACAAGCTCAAGGCTTTTGCCATCATCAAACCTTCTATTAAAGTAACGCTCAAACCTGGCTGATTAGTGATGGCGATGGCTTTAATTTTGGAAAAATCCTTATTCAAGCTTATTTTAATGCGTTCTAATAAAAGCGGCAAATTCTCAGCATGCAAGCGCGATGCAAGCTCAGGCACAACGCCCCCATAAGAGCTGTGGTGCTTTTCTTGAGAGATTTTAAAATGAGCGATGAGTTTGGCGTCCTCTATTCTTGTAAGGGCTAAAGAGCTGTCATCGCAAGAACTTTCAATGCTTAAAATCATGTCTTTATCTTTGGGCGGTGTTTTTGCTTGAATTATACCTTGTTAGCAACACTCTAAAGCCTTTAAACCAAAACTAAAAAGTGGATTTACAAAAATACCAATGACAAAAATACCAATGACAAAAATACCAATGAATAAAAGCTAGAATTAAACATTGAGCATGAAGAATAAAGAGATGAGATCTAAAATTAAAGCTTTGAATGAAATAAGCCCCCTTTTTAGAAAAAGCCTTTAAGCCAAATATTTAATCGCATTCAAATAGCTTTTGTGGTTCGCTTTGTTTTGATAAGCAATGTCAAACGCCGTGCCGTGGTCAGTGGAGGCGCGTAAAATGGGGGCGTTCAAACTCACATTAATGCTTTCATCAAAATAGAGCGCTTTTAAAGGGGCTAGCCCCACATCATGGCTCATGCTCACATAAAAGGGGGTTATTTTGCGTTTATTGGGGGCAAAAGCGCTATCAGCCGGCAGTGGCCCCAAGAAGCATTCAAAACCCAGTGTTTGGTTGCCCTCTTGAATGGCTTTTAAAATCTTTTCATCTTCTTCCCCAAACAATCCCTCTTCGCCCGCATGGGGGTTAAAGCCACACACTTGAACGATTTGAGCTTGAGTGCTTTTTTGAAACGCTAATAAAAACTTAACTAACGCCTCTACTTGAATGAGCTGAGAAACCGCGCTTAAAGGCACATGGTCGCTAAATAGCCCCACAAAGAGTTTTGAACACCCAAGCATCATGATGATTTGATGATCTTTATAGCGTTGTTTTAAAAAATCGGTATGCCCCACAAAAGGGATTTGAGCTTGTTGCCATGCGAGTTTGTTGATAGGCAAAGTGCAAATGCCATCCACTTCTTTATCATCCGCTAACTCGCAAGCCTTTTTAAAACTCTCAAAACTATACGCCCCACTTTGAGCACTGACTTTTCCTATCGTGCTAGAGTTCAATAAGGGTAAGGGGGCATCAATAGCGAGCGCATTAAGCGTTTTAGTTTCATAAGCGTTATGAAGCAATTGATTGGCCCGCTCTAAAAGTTCGCCATCAATGAGATACAACGGCTCACAAAACGCACTCACTTCCTTATGGCTTTTTAAAATCAATTCTAAGCCTACGCCTTGAATATCCCCACAACTGATCGCAATTTTCTTTTTAGCCATTTTATCGCTTAATAAGTTGCGCCATTTCTAAAATCGCTTTTTCTAATCCCACTAAAACCGCTTTTGAAACCACGCTATGACCGATATTAAGCTCTCTTAAAGAGGGGATTTTTAACAATTCTTTCACATTAGTATAATTCAACCCATGCCCAGCACACACCACAATACCCATAAAAAACGCTTCTTTGCTCATTCTTCTTAATTGCAAAAAGGCGTTGTGCAATTCTTCTTTCAATTCTTTAGGGCTTTTGTCTTTGAGCGCGCTAATGGCATGGATTTGATTGTTAGCGTTAGAATATAAAGCGTTGTGCAAATTCGCATACACCCCAGTGTGGAACTCCACTTGCTTGACTTGATGCTCCTTTGCAAAATGCAGAGCGTCTTTTAAAGGATCAACAAACAAAGACACTTCAATGCCTTTATTGTGATACGCTCTAATCACTTCCCCCAAACCCTTTAATGAGCAATCCAACCCCCCCTCTGTCGTAACCTCATTTCTGTTTTCAGGCACGATCGTAACCTTACTGGGCTTATTTTTCAAAGAGCATAAAAAATCAGTGATTTCAGCATTGATAGAGCATTCAATGTTGATAGGCAAGGGGCTTATTTCAAGCAGTCTCAAAACGTCTTCATTTTGAATGTGCCGTTTGTCTTCTCTTAAATGGATGGTGATTAAATCCACTTTATGGGTGTTTTTAGCGATAAACAGAGCCTCTAAAATCTCAGGCTCATAAGTCTTTCTTATCTCTCTTAAAGTAACAATGTGATCAATATTCAATCCAAAACGCATGACTATCCTTTATTTTATAATAATGATTTTTGGAATTGTAACATAAAAACCACCCCTTATGCCTATAAGATTTTATTATCAAGCTATCTTTTAAAATGCTATAATACCCAAAACAAAATGCCAATTAAATCCAATAAAAAGTGTTGTGGGTGCTATATTTTTTAACCAGTTTATTTATTTGCTCTTTGATTATTTTGTGGTCTAAAAAATCCATGCTCTTTGTGGATAACGCTAATAAAATACAAGGCTTTCATCATGCCAGAACCCCACGAGCCGGGGGGCTTGGGATCTTTCTTTCTTTTGTGTTAGCTTATCTTTTTGAGTCTTTTGAAGCGCCTTTTAAGGGGTTTTTTGTTTTTTTGGGTTTGTTATTGGTGTTTTTAAGCGGTTTTTTAGAAGACATTAACCTTTCATTAAGCCCCAAAATACGCCTTATTTTACAAGCCGTAGGGGTCGTTTGCGTCATCTCATCAACGCCTTTAGTGGTGAGCGATTTTTCGCCCCTTTTTAGCTTGCCTTATTTTATCGCTTTTTTATTCGCTATCTTTATGCTAGTGGGTATCAGTAACGCTATTAATATCATTGATGGGTTTAACGGGCTTGCATCAGGGATTTGCACGATTACGCTTTTAGTCATCCATTATATAGACCCTAGCAGTTTGTCTTGTTTGCTCGCTTACATGGTGCTTGGGTTTATGGTGTTAAATTTCCCTTCAGGAAAGATTTTTTTAGGCGATGGAGGGGCGTATTTTTTGGGCTTGGTGTGCGGGATCTCCCTTTTGCATTTGAGTTTAGAGCAAAAAATCAGCGTGTTTTTTGGGCTCAATTTAATGCTTTATCCGGTCATAGAAGTGCTTTTTAGTATCCTTAGGCGCAAAATAAAACGCCAGAAAGCCACCATGCCGGATAATTTGCATTTGCACACCCTTTTATTTAAATTCTTGCAACAACGCTCTTTCAATTACCCTAACCCTTTATGCGCGTTTATCCTTATTCTGTGCAACCTGCCTTTTATTTTAATCAGCGTCTTATTCCGCTTAAATTCTTACGCGCTCATTATTATTGGCCTAGTCTTTATCGCATGCTATTTAATAGGCTATGCTTATTTGAATAGGCAAGTTTGCGCTTTAGAAAAGCGAGCGTTTCAATGAAAAAGCTCAAAGGTCTTTTTTTGAGCCTGCTCTTATGGGTGTATCCTTTAAGGAGTGAGCCGATCAATGAGGGGGCATACATTTTAGAAGAGATTGGCGATGTCCTTAGGTTTTTGCCTATTTTTGTAGGCACGGTCAGTTTGGCGATGCGCGATTATAGAGGTTTAGGGGAATTAGCGGTCGGCACATTAGTCACTCAAGGGGTGATTTATGGCCTTAAAGGAGCTTTTAGCACCGCCCATAAAGATGGGGCTAGAGTGGGATTTGCTAAACGGCCATGCTGTAATTCTTGGAGAGGCATGCCAAGCGGGCATGCTGGGGGGGTGTTTAGCGCGGCTGGGTTTGTGTATTACCGCTACGGGTGGAAGCCGGCTCTTCCTGTGATCGCTCTTGCAATTCTCACTGACGCTAGCAGAGTGGTGGCAGGACAACACACGATCTTACAAGTTACAATCGGTAGCCTTATCGCATGGGGTTTTGCCTATTTATTCACTTCACGCTACAAACCCAAGCGATGGATGCTCTATCCTGAAATCTCTAGCGACTTTAAAGGCAGTAGCCGCTATGGGGTGAGCTTTTCTTATCAATGGTAAAGGGATAAAATGCTAAAAAAGTTATTGCTCATTTCACTCTTTTTAGGGTTTTTAAGAGCAGAGGGCGAACATTATGAAATCATCGCTGAACTTTCCAAGGCTTTTTTGAAAGCCAAAGACGCTTTTATTGCGATCAATAAAACCTATAAAACCTGTATTGAAACCGGGCATGATCGCACCCAAATACGCCTTCAAAGCGCTTTTTTAGAGAACTTGTCTCAGACAGAACAGCAATTTGATGACTATTTTGAGAAGGATTTTAAAAGCGTAGGAGTTTTAAAAACCTTGCTTAAAGACATCCAATCGTTAGAAAAAGCTTCCAACAAACTCGCATGCGTTACCCCAAAAAACGCTAAAAATTTTGAAATTTTAGAAGGAGCGATAACGCAAATCATAGACTTAGAAAAACAGATGGATAGATTTATCAACAACGCAAAATAAAGCCCATTTTGGCATGATGACTTAATTGAATATTGATTGTAAAAAGCTCTAATTCAGTTTGAATGATAGCCTTTTAAAGCGTTTTAGAGAATTGAGTTTCGCCATGAGCAAAGATTAAAAATCCCCTTTAAAAAAGAGCATTAAAGTTGGCTTTGAATATTCGCATTTAATGAAAACCAAATCCCTAATACTTATGCTTTCTTAGGCGTTTCACCACATAATCCCCCGCGCTTTGAATGATTTGCACTAAAACAATAATCACAACCACCGCGTAAAAAAGCACATCGCCCCTATAGCTTTGATAGCCAATCCTAATGGCTAAATCCCCCAAGCCCCCGGCCCCTAACGCTCCAGCCATAGCCGAATAGCCTATTAAAGAAATTAAGGTGATGGTGATATTATTCACTAAAGAGGGCAAGCTCTCTAAAAGCATCATTTTAATGACTTCCAAATGAGACGCTCCCAAACTTAAAGTGGTTTCAATCTTGCCATGCTCTACTTCCATTAAAGAATTTTCAAAAAGCTTTGCGACAAAAGGAATGGCTGAAATGGCTAGCGGGATAATGCTCGCGCTAGAGCCAATGCTTGTGCCAATCAAAAAGCGCGATAAAGGCAGGAGCAAAATAATGAGAATGATAAAAGGGAAAGAGCGAGTCATGTTGATAGAAGTGTCTAAAATTTTATGCAAAAGGGGTTTGTTTAACAAATGCCCTTTTTTACTCACTAACAATAAAACCCCCAAAGGCAAGCCAAAAACAACCGCCAAAAAGCTCGCCACAAACACCATATAAAGCGTTTCTAGCGTGGCTTGAATGAGCATTTGAGAAATCATTTTAATCCTTTAATTTTTCCACTTGTAAGCCTAAAGCGTTTAAATACTCTAAAGCCCTTTGAGTCTCTGCAACACTGCCTAAAAACCGCACCACTAAATACCCTATATCTTTAGTCGTAAGCTCTTCAATATTTCCTGAAATGATGCTCACATCTATTTTAAAACGCCTGATCAAATTAGAAATGATCGGCTCGTCTAAATGCTCCCCTAAAAACACGATGCGATAAACGTCTTGCGATTTTTGATCCCCATGCTCGTTTTTGATGCCAAGCAATTCTTTAGTAACGGCATGTTTAGGGTTAGCAAAAATTTCTTCTACTGAGCCTCTTTCCACGATCTCGCCGCTGCTGATCACACACATTTGATTGCACAATTCTTTAACCACTTCAATTTCATGCGTGATGAAAACGATACTCAAATCAAGCTTTTTTTGAATGCCGCTTAAAAGCGTTAAAATAGAATGCGTGGTTTTAGAATCCAGCGCGGATGTGGCTTCATCGCAAAGCAATAAATCAGGGCAATTCGCTAAACTCCTAGCGATCGCCACTCGTTGTTTTTGCCCACCGCTTAGCTGTTTAGGATAAAAATGCATTTTATCTTCTAACCCCACTAATTCCAATAATTCATGCACCCTGGATTGGATCTTATTTTTTTCCCATCGGGCGATTTCTAGAGCGAAAGCGACATTTTCAAACACGTTTTTAGCGCTCAATAAATTGAAATGCTGGAAAATCATGCCTATTTTTTGGCGCGCTTTTTGCAATTCTTTAGGCTTTAAGTTTAACAGATTGACCCCATTGACTAAAACTTCGCCAGAACTGGGACGCTCTAAGCAATTGATTAGGCGAATGAGCGTGGATTTCCCCGCCCCTGAATAGCCTATCACGCCCAAAATATCGCCTTTTTTCAATTCCAAATTCACGCCTTTTAGAGCATGGAATCCGTTTTCATAAATCTTTTCAATGTTCTTTAATTCTACTACCATCGTTTTAACTTTATAATTCCGATCACTTGGACATTTGCGCGTTATTTTCCACGCTATTGAGCCATAAAAACACTTGCACCACGCTTTCATACAATTCTTCAGGTATCGCACAGTCTAATTCCACCTTTAAAAGCGAATCCACTAGCATGGGGTTAGAAAAGAGCGCTATATCGTATTCTTTTGCTTTTTGAATGATCCTTTTAGCCACTTCACCCACCCCGCTTGCAATCACTTTTGGGGCATGATCTTGCCCCATGTTATAGGCTAGAGCGGCGGCTTTTATGGTTTTATTCATCTAATACCCTAAAGTCAAAGCGTCGGCCTCATTCCAAGAGAAATTTTTTTCAAACCCCTTTGTTTTTTTCAAAATAGACGCAACGCTGCGGACTAACATGTCCGTTTCAATATTCACGCGCCGTTTGAGTTTATAAGTCTTAAAAAGGGTATTCTCTAAAGTGTAAGGGATAATCGTTAGCCAAAACCCTTTTTCTTCTACCTTGCTTAAAGTCAAACTCACCCCATCAACTGCAATAGAGCCTTGCTCAACGCACAACAAAAGCGTTTCTTTAGAAGCGCTGATGAAAAAATCCACCTGATTAGCGTTGTGAATGATTTTTTCAATGACCCCGATAGCGTCAATATGCCCTTGCACAAAATGCCCGTCTAAACTCGCATCGGCTTTTAAGGCTGGCTCAATATGGACTAAATCCTTGTAATTTTCTAACGCTACGCTGTTTTGGGTTTTTTGGCTCAATTCCACGCTAAAATGCGTTTTTGAACTTTCTATGGCGGTCAAACACGCCCCATTAACCGCAATGCTGTCGCCAAGCTTGGGATTGAGATCGCTCTCTATGCTTAAAATATTGTTGTGGAAACTCTCCACTTTAGCTATTTTATGGATTAACCCACTAAACATAATTGATTGTTGTTCCCCTTATGTTAGAATGTTTGATTATTGTAACATACTAAATAAAACCATAGGATAAAAGCATGTTTATAGACACGCATTGCCATTTGGATCACAAGGATTATGAAAACGATTTAGAAGAAGTGTTAAAAGAAAGCCTAGAAAAAGGCGTTACGCAATGCGTGATTCCGGGCGCGGACATGAAAGATTTGAATAGAGCGGTAGAAATTAGCGAAAAATTTGAAGGCGTGTTTTTTGCCATAGGCGCTCACCCTTATGATGTGGAGAGCTTTGATGAAAGCCTGTTTGAAAAATTTGTCAGTCATCAAAAATGCGTAGCGATAGGCGAATGCGGACTGGATTACTACCGCTTGCCTGAATTGAATGAAAGAGAAAATTATAAAAGCAAGCAAAAAGAAGTTTTCACCAAACAGATTGAATTTTCTATCCAACACAACAAGCCCTTGATTATCCACATCAGAGAGGCGAGTTTTGATAGTTTGAATCTTTTAAAAAGCTATCCTAAAGCTTTTGGGGTGTTGCATTGCTTTAACGCTGATGGCATGCTTTTGGAATTAAGCGATCGTTTTTACTACGGGATAGGAGGGGTTAGCACTTTTAAAAACGCTAAAAGACTGGTAGAGATCCTCCCTAAAATCCCTAAAAACAGGCTTCTTTTAGAAACGGATTCGCCTTATTTGACCCCACACCCTTTTAGAGGCACCAGAAATAGCCCTACTTATATCCCTTTAATCGCTCAAAAAATTGCCGAAATCATCAACATAGAAACTGAAGAGCTCGCTTCTTTAAGCACGCATAACGCTCAAACGCTCTTTAACTTCCCCTAAAATTAGGGCTGTGTTAGAAAGCGTTATTCAAGTTTAGTTATAATCAAAGCTATTTTAAAAGCTGAATAGCTGTAGTTATTAGGATGCGATGTCAAAAAGAATGAAGTGTTTTAGTCAAAAATGGTTGGTTTTTTTTGTTACCCTTTTATTGGCTTCTTTAGGCCATGCAAAAATGGCTTTTGAATCTAATATTGACACCAAAGCGTTAGAGGCTTTTGGGGTCAATGCGAGCTTTTTATCCCAAATGCCAGGCGTTTTAAAAAAAGTGAATAAAGAAGAGGAATGGAAAAAGTTAGTCAAAAGATTTGATGTGAATTACCAATTCATCCCTATCATTAAAAACATGCTCATAGAAGCGAGCGTGCCGCAAGAATTTTTGTTTTTAGCCATGGCAGAGTCTAAATTTTCATCAAGGGCTTATAGCAGGAAAAAAGCGGTAGGGATTTGGCAATTCATGCCAAGCACGGCTAAAGAGTTAGGGCTTAAGGTCAATCATTACATTGATGAAAGAAGAGATCCTATTAAAAGCACTCAAGCGGCGATCGCTTATTTGAAACGGCTCTACAAGCAAACCGGAGAGTGGTATTTGGTCGCTATGGCGTATAATTACGGCTTACGCAAGGTTCAAAACGCTATTAAAGCCGCCGGCACTTCGGACATTAAAATTTTGTTGGATGAAGATAAGAAATACCTCCCTAAAGAAACACGAGAGTATATCCGCTCCATTCTAAGCCTAGCGTTAAAGTTCAACAGCCTAGACAACCTCAAAGATAAAGAATATCTGCTCAATCGTGGGGCGAGGGTGAGTTTAGTGGGCGTCCCGTTTAAAAGACACACTTCTTTAATCCAAGTGGCCAAAAATTTAAACTTGAGTTTAGAGACCTTAAAATCCTACAACCACCAATTCCGCTATAACATTCTGCCCTCTAAAGACCCCACCTACACCATTTATATCCCTTATGAAAAACTCGCCCTTTTCAAACAACGCCAGCTCAAACAAAATAAAAACATTCAAGCCAGTCCTAAAAGCCCTTTCATCACCCATGTGGTCTTGCCTAAAGAAACCTTATCTTCTATCGCTAAACGCTATCAAGTCAGTATTTCCAGTATCCAATTAGCCAATAACCTCAAAGATTCTAATATCTTTATCCACCAGCGCTTAATCATCCCTACCAATAAGAAATTGATCGCTACAAGGGAATTTTAATGGGTTTGGCGTTAAAAAAAGTTTGTTTTTTAGGCGTTATTTTTTTGATTAGCGCTTGTGCGGTTAAAAAAGAGGGAATGAAGAATTTGTCTTATAAGCATGAAAGCTTGCGCGCTTATGAAAACGCTAAAGACTATGACCCGACAACCAAAAAAGCCACCTATAAACGCAATTTTTTTGAACGCCATTTCAAACACCATACCGATTCGCAAGATAGCAATACAAAACAACCCCTAGATAACGGCATGCGCGATTCTAGCGCGATCCAAAGAGCCACCATGCGCCCTTATCAAGTGGGGGGCAAGTGGTATTATCCCACTAAAGTGGATTTAGGCGAAAAATTTGATGGCGTTGCGAGCTGGTATGGCCCTAACTTCCATGCCAAAAAAACCAGTAATGGGGAAATTTATAACATGTATGCCCACACCGCCGCGCACAAGACTTTACCCATGAACACCGTGGTGAAAGTCATCAATGTTGACAATAACTTAAGCACCATTGTGCGCATTAATGATAGAGGACCTTTTGTGAGCGATCGCATCATTGATTTGTCTAATGCGGCCGCTAGGGATATTGACATGGTTCAAAAAGGCACGGCCAGCGTGCGTCTTATTGTTTTGGGTTTTGGTGGGGTTATCTCCACGCAATACGAACAATCCTTTAACGCCAACTCTTCAAAGATCTTGCACAAGGAATTTAAAGTCGGCGAGAGCGAAAAAAGCGTGAGCGGAGGGAAATTTTCTTTGCAAATGGGGGCTTTTAGAAACCAAATAGGCGCTCAAACTTTAGCGGATAAATTGCAAACAGAGAATCCAAATTACAGCGTCAAGGTTGCTTTTAAAGACGATTTGTATAAAGTTTTAGTTCAAGGGTTTCAAAGCGAAGAAGAGGCTAGGGATTTTATGAAAAAATACAACCAGAATGCGGTTTTAACGAGAGAATGATTAAGTTATTGCTTTTAGATGTGGATGGCACGCTCACGGACGGGTCGTTGTATTTTGATGAAAATTTTCACGAAATCAAGGCTTTTAATGTCAAAGACGGGCTTGGCATGACGCTATGGCAAAAATTAGGCAAAAAAATCGCTATCATTACAGGAAGAATTTCAATCATGGTGAAAAAACGCATGGAGAGCTTGGGCGTTCAGTTTGTTTTTATGGGCGTTGAAAATAAAAACGCCGTTATAGAGCGGCTCAAAAAAGACTTGCAATTGAGTGCGCAAGAAATCGCATGCGTGGGCGATGATTATAACGATTTAGGCATGTTTAAGGCATGCACTTTGAGTTTCGCCCCTTTTGATGCGCACCCCTTGCTTAAAAGCAAGGCCTATAAAGTGTTGCAAAATTCAGGGGGCAAGGGGGCCGTTAGGGAAGCGATTGATTATCTTTTAGAATTGGAAGGCTTGCAAGATGAAGCGCTCAAGCTTTACCTCTAATAGCGTTTTAAACTTTTTTGTGGTTTTATCTTTCATCACGATAGGGCTAGTTTTTTTCTTTTTGCGTTCCCAACCCACTAGCGTGGTCTCTAAAGAAAATATCCCTAAAATTGAATTAGAAAACTTTAAAGCGTTTCAAATCAACGATAAAATCCTTGATCTGTCTATAGAGGGCAAAAAAGCTTTACAATACGATGATCACGAGATCTTTTTTGATTCCAAAATCAAGCGCTATGATGAAGACATGATAGAAAGCGTTGAATCCCCTAAAGCCAGGCGGCAGCAGGATTTGTATTTCTTCCCTAATGGGGTTACTTATAAAAGAAGCGATGATTCTAGTTTTTGGAGTGAAACAGGGATTTACAACCATAAGGAGCAAAATTTTAAAGGCAAGGGCCGTTTCATTCTCACTTCAAAGGATAGTAAAGTTGAAGGGCTTGACATTTCTTATTCGCATGCATTAGCCGTTATTGAAGCTCAAAGCATTCAAGCTAATTTGTTTTTAGATGAAATCAAACAAAGCCAGAAAGAAAAGAAAAAATTCCCCACTTTCAAAGGAGGTTTTTAATGCGTTGGTGGTGTTTTTTGGTGTGTTGTTTTGGTATTTTAAGCGTGATGAGCGCTCAAAAAACAGACAATAAAGGTTTGAAAAAAGAAAGAGAGCTTTTAGAGATCACCGGCAACCAATTTGTAGCGAACGACAAAACAAAAACCGCCGTTATTCAAGGCAATGTGCAGATCAAAAAAGGTAAAGACCGGTTGTTTGCGGATAAAGTGAGCGTTTTTTTAAACGATAAACGAAAGCCAGAGCGCTATGAAGCCACAGGGAACACGCATTTTAATATCTTTACAGAGGATAATCGTGAAATCAGCGGGAGCGCTGACAAACTCATTTATAACGCGCTGAATGGGGAATACAAATTGTTGCAAAATGCGGTGGTTAGAGAAGTGGGGAAATCCAATGTCATCACCGGCGATGAAATCATTTTAAACAAAACTAAAGGCTATGCTGATGTGTTGGGGAGCGCGAAGCGGCCCGCTAAATTTGTGTTTGATATGGAAGATATTAATGAAGAAAATCGTAAGGCTAAATTGAAGAAGAAAGGCGCTAAGGAAAAACCATGATTGTCATTAAAGACGCTCATTTTCTCACTTCTTCTAGCCAGCTTTTTCAATGCCCCGCAAGCCTGACTTCTGAGATGGTCATTTTAGGGCGCAGCAATGTAGGTAAAAGCACTTTTATCAATACTCTATTAGGGAAAAATCTCGCTAAAAGCTCAGCGACGCCTGGAAAAACCCGTTTAGCGAATTTTTTTTCCACCACTTGGGAAGATAAAGAAAACGCCTTAATGACAACCTTTAATGCGATTGATTTGCCCGGGTTTGGCTACGCTAAAGTTTCTAAAAGCTTGAAAAAAGAATGGGAGGGGTTTTTATGGGAATTGTTGAGCGTTAGAACTTCAATCAAGCTTTTTATCCACTTGGTGGATGCGCGCCACTTGGATTTAGAAATTGACAAAAACGCTAAAGAAAGCATTCAAGCCCTTTTAAGGCCCGATCAAGCCTACCTTTCTCTTTTTACGAAATTTGACAAGTTGAATAAAAACGAGCAACACCGCCTTTTTTTAAACGCTCCTAAACCTTTTTTAATCAATACCACCCATTTTAACGCTCTTTCTTCAAAATACCCAACCCTTGAAATAGTGCGCCAAACCCTTTTGAAATACTTGCTCACTAACCCCTTATAAGCCACAAAACCATGCTCTCTTTAAAACAAGATTCCTTTTTTTTCTTATGTTTAGGGATTTTTGGTTTTTATTTTTATAGCCTTTTAAGAGACTTAATGCCTTTTTTGCCCCCGATGATTGGGTTTTTATTCTTGTTTTATGCCAAAAAATACGACCATTTTCTACCAAGCCTGAGCGTGTTTGGTTGTTTGTTTTGGTTTGAAAGCATGCATTTAAAGACTTTAGGCGTTTTAGCCTTGCTGTTTTTAATCTACCATCAAATCGTCTATAAAAACTCTTTAAAGCTTTTTAATGACGGCTTTTTATTCAAAACTTTGCATGTTTTTTTGGTTTATTACCTCTATTTGTCGCGCTTTTTTTCGGTGTCTTTGGATTTGAAGACGATCGGTTTTCTCGCTCTTTTTGCGCTCATAGAGAGCGTTTTGTGGGGTTTGTATGAAAAATCTTCGCTATAAGCTTTTACTCTTTGTTTTTATAGGGTTTTGGGGGTTGTTGGTTTTAAATTTATTTATTCTAAGCGTTAAAAATCAAGAATACTATGAAAAACTGGCCGAACGCAACATGACTAAAAAGGAATTTTTAATCCCTACAAGGGGCAATATTACAGACAGAAACCATGAGTTTTTAGCCCTTAATGAATTGGTGTTTGGCGTGTTTTTGCCTAGTGGATTGAAACAAAAAGAGCTTTTAGAAAAAATTGAAATGATCCAAAAGTTTTTCCCTAATTTTTCCAAAGAAACGCTTTTAAACAATTACCAAAAAGAAAATTCGCTTTATAACCACAACCTCATTAAAGTGGTGGGTCTCATTCCTTATGCCACCATGCAACCTCTTTATACCAAACTCATCCAAACTCAAGGCATTTTTGTGCTGCCTTTAGACAAACGCTACTACCCTAATAACGCTTTAGCTTCGCATGTTTTAGGCTATGTGGGGGTGGCAAGCTTGCAAGATCTAAAAGACGATGAAGAGAATCAATACAGCCAGATTGTGGGCAAAACCGGCATTGAAAAAGAATACAACAAGCTCTTACAAGGCAAGGTGGGTTATAAAATCATGCGTGTCAATGCGCTCAATCAGGAATTAGCCACTTTAGAAGTAGTGCCGCCAAGCACCAACAACCACTTGCAATTGAGTTTAGACAAACGCTTGCAAAAAGAAGCGGACAAGCTCTTTGAAAATAAAAGGGGGGCGATTTTAGTGATGAACGCAGAAAATGGGGAATTGCTCGTTGCAGGAAGTTACCCTGAATACAATTTGAACGATTTTGTAGGCGGGATCAGTCAAGACAAATGGCAAAAACTTCAAGATGATATTTATAACCCCTTATTAAATCGCTTCGCTAACGCCTTGTATCCGCCGGGATCTGTGGTTAAAATGGGCGTGGGCTTGAGCTTTTTAGAAAACCTTCATATCACAGAAAACACCACTATCCCCACCCCGCCTTTTATTGAAGTGGGTAAGCGCAAATTCAGGGACTGGAAAAAAACAGGGCATGGCAATTCTAATTTGTATAAAGCCATTAGGGAGTCCGTGGATGTGTATTTTTATAAGTTTGGGCTTGAAATCTCTATAGAAAAACTCTCTAAAACCTTAAGGGAAGTGGGCTTTGGGGAAAAAACGGGCGTTGATTTGCCGAATGAATTTGTGGGGATTGTGCCGGATAATTTGTGGAAACTCAAACGCTTCAATCAAGATTGGCGCGTTGGGGACACGCTCATTACCGCTATTGGGCAAGGCTCTTTTTTAGCCACGCCCTTACAAGTGCTAGCCTACACAGGACTCATTGCGACAGGCAAACTGGCAACGCCTCATTTTGCTATCAATAATAAACAACCGCTCAAAGACCCCCTAAATAGTTTTCAAAAAAAGAAGCTCCAAGCCTTGCGCGTGGGCATGTATGAAGTGTGTAACCATAAAGACGGCACCGCTTATCATTCCACAAGGGGTTCTAAGGTTACTTTAGCGTGTAAAACCGGCACCGCGCAAGTCGTGGAAATCGCTCAAAACATCGTCAATCGCATGAAAGAAAAGGATATGGAATATTTCCATCGATCCCATGCGTGGATTACCGCATTTTTGCCTTATGAAAAACCCAAATACGCTATCACTATTTTAGTAGAACATGGGGAAGGGGGGTCAAAACTAGGGGGCTTGTTAGTGAAAATGAGCAATAAACTCTATGAGCTTGGCTATCTTTAATAAAATTCTAAATCTTTTCAAAAACGCATTACCCTCTAAACGCTAAAAACCAGCCAACCTGTTTCCAAACTTGTTTCACCGCTCTATAACTCACTCAGTCTAATAATTGTTTAAAACTGGTCTTTATTAAAATTTTAGGCATTGGCTGTGCTCCACAGATGAAATTGACAATATGAGACTGATTGAGTTCTGCAAAATGATTGATCATGTTGTGAAACACAACCCTAATGACACTTATGTGAAGAGGTTTCGTTGCATTTATTCGCAAGTGCGATACAACGAATAATCGTTGTTTGCGAATTGAATGAAAAGCGACACCTTGTTTAAAGGTGTCAGTGAAAATATTATCATGTTAGTGCTAGTGTTAATAATTTCACGCCATGAATGATACCCAAAATACCTCATTGAATGCAAGCGTTTCATTCCACTAGTGAAAAATAATGTTAAGTATAATTTAAGTATAGTTCCTAGCGGAACTAAAGCATTCATCCCAAACACTAAAGATATTTGGGATTTCTGCTTGGGTGGTTTAAAGGGATAAGGGGGGGAGGTTATTTTGTACCATTTCCCCCTTTAAGAAATAACGCTTTTAAGAAATTGCCGCTTGATTAGCGCAAGCTCTTTTCGTTTTATTTTAAAAATGCTCTTAGTGTTTTTAATACTCAATAAGAAAAGAACTTTTGATTAGCACCTATAAAGCACCCCATTCATCTTAAAGATGAATTTTATCCAAATGGCTTAAAAAGCCGGGATAATCGCCCCTTTATAGGTATCCAAAATGAATTTCCTAGTCTTTTCACTTTGTAAGGCTTCAATCAGCGCTTTTATGGCTTCATCTTGCGCGTTATCCTCACGAGCGGCTACAAGATTAGCATAAGGCGAGTCCTTGTCTTCTGAAAATAAGGCTCCGGTGAGTTTTGCTTGCAAGGCATAATTCCCTGTTACAATAGCCCCATCCACATCCCCTAAAACTTTAGGCAATAGTGCGGCTTCTAAAGGCTTGATTTTAATGTTGTAAGGATTTTTGACAATATCAAACTCCGTAGCGTATAGATTGCTTGGGTCTTTGAGAGCGATAAGGCCTTGTTTATGGAGTAAAATCAACGCCCTGCCTTGATTGGCCGGATCATTTGGCACGGCAATCACTGAGCCTTTTTTAAGGTTTTTAATGTCTGTGATTTTTTGAGAATAAAATCTTAAAGGCTCCACATGGATATTGGCCAAACCAACAAGGTGCATTTTTCTGTCCAAATTAAATCTGTCCAAATAAGGGCGGTGCTGGAAGTAATTCGCGTCTAAAGAGCCGTCATTGAGCGCCAAATTGGGCAACACATAATCGGTAAAAGACACGATCACTAATTTGATCCCTTTCTCTTTCAAATCGTCCACGACTGATTGCAAGATTTGCGCATGCGGCACAGGGTTAGCGCCCACTTTAAGCTCACGAGTGATTTTGTGGTCTTCTTTTTTTTCTTTGTGGTGTTTGGCGTCCAAAAGGTTAAAAAAACCTAAAACAATAGCGGTTACGCAAATAATACGCTTGAATATGTTCATAAAAAACCCTTTATTAAAAAAAAATTAATTCAAAAACTATAAAAAGATAAAACGATACGAAAAATTTAGAAACTGGCAAAGAATAAAAAGAAAAGGATTCAATCAAGAAAAACGAAGTTTCTCTTGATCAAACAGCGAATTGAACCATTAAAGGTTAATGGAATTTTCTTTAAGATATTCTGCAACGCCTTTATGGGTAGCTTTCATACCTTTATCGCCTTTTCTCCAGCCTGCTGGGCATACTTCACCATGTTCTTCAAAGTGTAAGAGAGCGTCTACCATGCGAAGCATTTCGTCTGCATTCCTACCTAATGGCAAGTCATTGATCACTGCGTGTCTTACTTTCATGTTTTTGTCAATCAAAAAAGCTCCTCTCAAAGCGATCGCTTCTTCAAACAGCACATCATAGTCTCTAGAAATGCTCTTAGTAATATCAGCCACCATGGGGAAAGTTACTTGACCAATACCGCCTTTTTCTACAGGGGTGTTTTTCCATGCAAAATGCACTTGTTCGCTGTCAATAGACACGCCAATCACATTAAAGCCTTTTTCTTGGAAGTCTTTCACTCTTTTGTCAAACGCAATGATTTCTGTAGGGCATACAAAAGTAAAATCTTTTGGCCAAAAGAAAAGAATCGCACCGCTCTTACCTAAATTTTTGGAAAGCTCAAAGTGTTCATCAACCTCGTTATTTCCTAAAACGGCAGGCGCTTTAAAATCGGGGGCAAGTTTTGTAACTAACATATACAACTCCTTAAGTGTTTTAAAATTTTGTTGGATCAAAATTAAACCTAAAATAGATTTAATTTATTATGCTTTCCACTCAACCAGCGGAAACATGGTAGAGTATAATCTTAAAAAGTTAATGAAAAGATATTTCCTTTTAAATTTTAAGATTTTGTGAAAAAAAGTTTCATTTTCACTGCTTGTATTTCCTTAATAGTGTTATAATCGCTTCATAAATCATACGAAAGGAATTGTCATGCTAATCGCTCGCTTTAAAAAAGCTTTAATCTCTTGTTCTTTAGGCGTGCTCATTGTTTCATCGTTATCAGGCGTGGCTAACGCTTCAGTGCAAGAAGTCAAAGTCAAGGATTATTTCGGGGAGCAAACGATAAAGCTTCCTGTTTCTAAAATAATCTACTTGGGTAGCTTTGCAGAAGTGCCTGCCATGTTCAATACTTGGGATAGGGTCGTGGGCATTTCGGATTACGCTTTTAAATCTGATATTGTTAAAGCCACTCTCAAAGATCCTAAACGCATTAAATCCATGAGCAGCGATCATGTGGCGGCGTTGAATGTGGAGCTTTTAAAAAAACTTAGCCCTGATCTTGTGGTAACCTTTGTGGGTAACCCTAAAGCCGTAGAGCATGCGAAAAAATTTGGTATATCATTCCTTTCTTTCCAAGAAAAAACCATTGCAGAAGTCATGGAAGATATTGACGCTCAAGCTAAGGCCTTAGAGGTTGATGCTTCTAAAAAACTGGCTAAAATGCAAGAAACTTTGGATTTTATCAAAGAGCGTTTGAAGGGCGTTAAAAAGAAAAAGGGGGTGGAGCTTTTCCATAAAGCCAATAAGATTAGCGGCCATCAAGCCCTTGATTCAGACATTTTAGAAAAAGGGGGCATAGACAATTTTGGCTTGAAATATGTTAAATTTGGGCGCGCTGATATTAGCGTGGAAAAAATCGTTAAAGAAAACCCTGAGATTATCTTTATTTGGTGGGTAAGCCCACTCACGCCTGAAGACGTGTTGAACAACCCCAAGTTTTCCACTATCAAAGCCATCAAAAACAAGCAAGTTTATAAACTCCCCACGATGGATATAGGTGGGCCTAGAGCCCCACTCATTAGCTTGTATATTGCCTTAAAAGCCCACCCTGAAGCGTTTAAGGGCGTGGATATTAATGCGATAGTCAAAGACTATTATAAGGTGGTTTTTGATTTGAATGATGCAGAAGTTGAACCCTTTTTATGGCACTGATTTTTAAAAAGGGCTGATATTTTTTAGCCCTTAATATATCGCACACTTAAAATAGATCTTGTAATTAAAATTCTTCTCCATATTTTTATCTTATCTTTAACTTTTAAGATTTTATGAAAAATAGTTTCATTTTTACTATTGTTATTTTCTTAATGGTGTTATAATCACTTTATAAATCATACAAAAGTATCGTTATGTTAGTTACTCGCTTTAAAAAAGCTTTCATTTCTTATTCTTTAGGCGCGCTTGTCGCTTCATTATTATTGAATGTGTGCAACGCTTCAGCACAAGAAGTCAAAGTCAAGGATTATTTTGGGGATCAAACGATAAAGCTTCCTGTTTCTAAAATAGCCTATATAGGGAGCTATGTAGAAGTGCCTGCCATGCTTAATGTTTGGGATAGGGTTGTAGGCGTTTCGGATTACGCTTTTAAAGACGACATTGTTAAAGCCACTCTCAAAGGCGAAGATCTTAAACGCGTCAAACACATGAGCACTGATCATACAGCCGCATTGAATGTGGAGCTTTTAAAAAAACTTGGCCCTGATCTTGTGGTAACCTTTGTGGGCAACCCTAAAGCGGTAGAGCATGCGAAAAAATTTGGTATATCATTTCTTTCTTTCCAAGAGACAACGATTGCAGAGACCATGCAGGCCATGCAAGCTCAAGCTGCAGTCTTAGAAATTGACGCTTCTAAAAAATTCGCCAAAATGCAAGAAACTTTGGACTTTATTGCTGAGCGTTTGAAAAATGTCAAAAAGAAAAAGGGGGTGGAACTTTTCCACAAGGCCAATAAGATTAGTGGCCATCAAGCCATTAGCTCAGACATTTTAGAAAAAGGGGGCATAGACAATTTTGGCTTGAAATACGTCAAATTCGGGCGCGCTGATATTAGCGTGGAAAAAATCGTTAAAGAAAACCCTGAGATTATCTTTATTTGGTGGGTAAGCCCACTCACGCCTGAAGACGTGTTGAACAACCCCAAGTTTTCCACTATCAAAGCCATCAAAAACAAGCAAGTTTATAAACTCCCCACGATGGATATAGGTGGGCCTAGAGCCCCACTCATTAGCTTGTATATTGCCTTAAAAGCCCACCCTGAAGCGTTTAAGGGCGTGGATATTAATGCGATGGTGAAAGATTATTATAAGGTGGTTTTTGATTTGAATGATGCAGAAGTTGAACCCTTTTTATGGCACTGATTTTTAAAAAGGGCTGATATTTTTTAGCCTTTCGTGTATCGCGCTAGACTTAGAACAAGCCCTATAGCGATACAATTCGCTAAAAGCGAACTCCCTCCATAGCTCAAAAACGGCACCGCTAGACCTTTAACCGGAAGAATCCCGCCCACCCCAAAGGCGTTGATCACTAAAGAAAAACTGATGAGTAGCACCACGCCCACGCAAAATAGCGAATATTTTGGCTCTTTCAAGCGGTTAGCGATCCTAAAAATCAAAACAATCAAAACAGAAAACAAAATAAAACAAACGCATAGCCCCAAAAACCCCCATTCTTCGGCGATCCCAGCTAAGACCATGTCCGTATGCACTTCGCTCAAAAACCCAAGCTTGATTTGCCCTAGCCCAAGTCCTTGCCCTAATAACCCCCCATTATGCATGGCATTGCCTGCATGAAAGACTTGATAGGATTCGGGCAAGTCGCTTATTCTAAGAGCATTCGCTAATTTATCCGGCAAGAGCGTGAAAAGCGAATTTTGCAAATTAGACCACCATAATTTTAGGCGTAAAATCCTATGTTCGCTTGTAACAATCGCTAAAACGCTAATCGCAAACGCCCCTGAAACAATCAAGCCAAACAAATGCACACTCCCCCCAGAAAAAACCAACAACACCGCTAAAACCGCCCCCAAAAGAACGATCTGCCCCAAATCGTTTTGCAAAACCCCTACCCCAATCGCTAAGGCTACAAACACCACCGAATAAGGCACAAAAGTGATGAGTTCTTCTTTAACATTAGCCTTTTCTTTTGCCACAAAGGTGCGAGACAAACTCCACGCAAGAAAAAAGGTGAAACCAATCTTTAAAAACTCCAAAGGCGCTAGAGAAAAAAACCCCAAACGGATCCAACGCTTCGCCCCCCCAGCACTACTGGAAAGGCTTTCTGGCAAAAAAAACATGCCAATAATGAGTAGTGATGGGACAAAAAGGAGAAAAAACCCCAAACGGCTAAACCACTTGCTAGGATCAACCCTAGACAACCCCCACATGATGACAATCCCTATGATCGCGCTTAAAAGCTGGCGTATGAAAAAATGGAATTCCCCATAATGATACAGCACCACTGTGGTGTAAGTTGAGAGCGAATAGCTCATCAATACCCCCAAAAAAATCAATAGCGAAGTGCAAAAAAACAGGTTTCTGTCTGTAGTCATTAGGATTTCCTTATTTTGGTTTTTGAATAGGCGTTATTTTAAGGTATTTTAGGGGTATTTTACACTATAATGGCTCCGAATTGGCTTATCGCTCCAACTTTAAGCATGCTATGAAATTCATCGCATTCTTTAATGAAAAAGCGAGAAAAAAGCGAGCTGATTTTGGAATGTTTTTTGCATGCTACAAATTTGCAAGGGTTTAAAAAAGGGGTTTTGTATGGATTTTTCTAAAGCGTTTGGATTGGTTTATAAAGCGTTGGATTATAGGGCTTTAAGGCAAGATATGATCGCTTCTAACATCGCTAATGTGGATACCCCTTTTTACAGGCCAAAGGATTTGGATTTTGAAAGCGTTTTAGCAAAGAAAAAAGCAGAAATTTTTGAAAACCAAACCAGTAAAGTTTTGCCTTTAGCCCATACTAACCCCAGGCATTTAGATTTTGAAAATAGCGCTAAAGATGGGGCGAGCCTTTTTTTTAGAGATGGGCATTTGGCTAAAAATGATGGCAACAGCGTGGATTTAGACATAGAAACGAGTGAAATGGGCAAGAACTCTACCATGTATTTAGCCTTGAGTTCGGCCTTAAAAAAGTATCGAGGCGTGATCAATTACGCCATTGATTCCAGTAAGAATTTATAGTTAAGGGAAAGCATGTTTTTATCTTCTTTTGATATTAGCGGTTATGGTTTGTCCGCCCAACGCTTAAGGGCTAATTTGATTTCTTCTAATATCGCCAACGCTAACACCACACGCACGAGCGAAGGAGGCCCTTATAGGAGGCAAGAAGCGGTGTTTAAGGCTTTTGATTTCAATGAGATTTTAAACCACAAAATCACCCAAAACAATCAAATTACCCCCTATGAAGACCCCTTAGATGAAGGCGATGACAACCCCTTAATCCCCATTACAAGCGTGGTGGTGGATAAGATTGTGCGCGATGATAGCGAGCCGTTGATGAAATACGACCCGAGCCACCCTGACGCTAACGCTCAAGGCTATGTGGCTTACCCCAATGTGAATGCGGTGGTTGAAATGGCGGATTTAGTGGAAGCGACTAGAGCTTATCAGGCCAATGTTGCAGCCTTTCAAAGCGCTAAAAACATGGCGCAAAATGCGATTGGCATGTTACAAACATGAACGATTTTCAACAATTTGTGGTAGTATAAGAAAATTTAGGTAGTATTAGCCAAAGATCAGTAGAATACAGAAATGAATAAAATATTTAATAGAGTTAAATTTTTAAAAAAGAGCTTAAGGAGGTTCTATGCAAGCCATACACAATGATAAAAGCTTATTGAGTCCTTTCTCTGAGCTTAACACGGACAACAGGACTAAAAGAGAAGAATCAGGCAGCACCTTTAAAGAACAAAAAGGTGGGGAGTTTTCCAAACTCTTAAAACAATCTATCAATGAGCTTAACAACACTCAAGAGCAGTCTGATAAAGCCTTAGCGGATATGGCGACAGGGCAAATCAAGGATTTACACCAAGCGGCTATCGCCATAGGGAAGGCCGAAACGAGCATGAAACTCATGCTTGAAGTGCGCAACAAAGCGATCAGCGCTTATAAAGAGCTTTTAAGAACGCAGATCTAGTCTCTTAAGTGGCTTCTCTTTAAATGATCGCTTGGTCCTTTTTAAAGAGAGGGTTTGTTGTTGCTACACCCCATTTTAACAGATTTTACCATCAAAAATTCATGCTCTCATGCGTTGTGAAAATCCAACGCTACGCCATTTTCAAGTAAGCGTTCATGGATAATAAAAATATTGATCCCAACTTCAACCCAGAGCAATTTTTAGAAACCCAAAAATACAAGGGCATGGTTACGGCACTAATCTTTTTATTGCTTTTTTTTATTTTTTTAATGGTGGCTTTTAAAAAAGCTTTTTTTTCCCAAGCCAACATGCCCACTCTAGTGATGAGCAAACAAGACACTGCGACTAGGGGGACTATCTATAGTCAAGACAACTACAGCCTGGCCGCTTCGCAAACCCTTTTCAAACTGGGCTTTGATACAAGGTTTTTAAACCCGGATAAAGAAGATTTTTTCATTGATTTCCTTTCTATTTATAGCAATATCCCTAAAAAGTCCTTAAAAGACGCCATCAATACGAAAGGCTATATTATTCTAGCCTATGATCTCACGCCCAATATGGCTGCTAATATTAGAGACTTGAATAAGAAATTTTTAGCCTTTGGGGTTTTCCAAAATTTCAAAGACGCGCACGATAAAGTGTGGCAAAAGCAAGGGCTAAACATTGAAGTGAGCGGCGTTTCTAGGCATTACCCTTATCAAAATAGCCTAGAGCCAATCATTGGCTATGTGCAAAAACAAGAAGAAGACAAACTCACTTTAACTACCGGCAAAAAAGGCGTTGAAAAATCTCAAGATCACTTGCTTAAAGCCCAACAAAATGGCATAAGAACAGGCAAAAGAGACGTGAGTTTTAATTTCATTCAAAACCACTCTTATACAGAGGTTGAAAGGCTTGATGGCTATGAGGTGTATTTGAGCGTTCCTTTAAAACTCCAAAGAGAAATTGAAACCCTATTGGATAAAACCAAAGACAAACTCAAGGCTAAAGAAATCCTAGTGGGTATCATTAACCCTAAAAGCGGGGAAATTTTATCGCTAGCTTCAAGCAAGCGCTTCAATCCTAACGCCATTAAAACCAGCGATTATGAAAGCTTGAATTTGAGCGTTGCTGAAAAGGTTTTTGAGCCAGGTAGCACGATTAAACCCATTGTTTATTCCCTGCTGTTAGACAAGAATTTAATCAACCCCAAAGAGCGCATTGATTTAAACCATGGCTATTACCAATTAGGAAAATACACCATTAAAGACGACTTTATCCCCAGTAAAAAAGCCGTTGTGGAAGACATTTTGATCCAATCTAGCAATGTGGGCATGATAAAAATCAGTAAAAACCTCAATCCAGAGGATTTCTATAACGGGCTTTTAGGCTATGGATTTTCTCAAAAAACCGGCATTGACTTATCATTAGAGGCCACAGGAAAGATCCCTCCTTTGTCCGCTTTCAAGCGTGAAGTGTTAAAGGGGAGCGTCTCTTATGGCTATGGGTTGAACGCGACTTTTTTGCAGCTTTTAAGGGCTTATGCGGTGTTTTCTAATGAAGGCAAATTGACTACCCCTTATTTAGTGCAACGAGAAACCGCCCCTAATGGCGATATTTACATCCCTAGCCCCAAAACCACTTTTCAAGTCATTAGCCCCAAAAGCGCTAGGAAAATGAAAGAAACCTTAATCAAAGTGGTGCGTTACGGCACAGGCAAAAACGCTCAATTTGAAGGGCTATACATAGGGGGCAAAACAGGCACGGCTAGGGTTGCTAAAAACGGGAGTTATAGCGCGGAATCCTACAACAGCTCTTTTTTTGGGTTCGCTGAAGATGAAAGGCAGGTTTTTACTATCGGCGTGGTTATCTTAGGCTTGCATGGCAAGGAAGAATATTACGCTAGCAAGATTGCAGCCCCCATTTTTAAAGAAATCACCGAAATTTTAGTGCGTTACAATTATCTATCGCCCTCTATTGCGATTCAAAATGCGTTGGAGAAAAACCGCTTTAAAATAAAATAAAAGGCTCTTTTCAACCCAAACCCCAAAAAGGAGTCTTAAGTTGCCGGCTCTGTGGCATTAAGGCCAAATTTAGAGGACAGATTAGAAAAATCTGTTTGAGTTAGATTGATCCCAATTAAATAAAATGAGACTTGCATGATCTCTAGAAAGACAATCAAAACTAACTCTTTTATTTTTTAATTCTCCGCTCTTACACTCTACAACATAGAGATTTTTACCATCGCTAAAAGCCATGTCAAGCTCAGCATAAATAGGATACTCATCTCCTTTCTTTTTTGGGCGTTTAGATAGTTTTTGATTTTAAACTATCTAAAAATTTTTTAACTTCTTTAGCAATCGCACTTGATAAAGCAACAGGTACAGCATTGCCCACTTGTTCGCAACGCTTGGTGTGTGAGCCAAAAAATTTGTAAGAAATAGGAAAGCCGGTAATGGTTGCTGCTTCTCTAATAGTGATACTTCTATGCTCTGTTGGGTGCAAGGGGAAATTACTATGCCCTGGCACTAAAGTAGGAGATAAGGCGTCCATTTTTAAACGCATGGTATTGCCCCTAGAATAGAATTTAGAGATCTGTAAATGCTTAGGCAAACTCTCAATGCATTCTTGGATATTTTTGCCTTCTTGTATGTATTTAAAGCGCTCAATGGTTTTAGGGTTGTGTTGCATGGATAAATTGTCTGTATCGTCTAAATTGGAATAATCAATCAAATTAAAAGCGTCTCTAATCAAAAAAGGTTTTTTAAAGCTTGTGGGTAAATCTTTAAAGTCTAGCTTAGTATTGATTTCATCGCTTAAATGGGTGGGTTTTGGGAATGTAAAATTAAAGGGTAAATCGTTTCTAATAGCTACTATAATCAACCTTTCTCTTTTAGTCGCGCTCCCATACCATGCGCTATTTAAGACTTTAAATTCTACACGATAGCCTAATTCTTCATAAATGTTTAAAATGTCATCTATAACGCCATGCATTAAGTCATTGAGTTTCTTTTGCAAGTTTTGTTTCTTTTGGCGTAAGTTTAAGCCATAATGTTCAAATTCCTTAGTGATGGAATTCTTTTTTCTTAACTCTGCTTTTTTGCCCTTATAGTTTTCTAACTCTTGGTATAAAATATCCACTTCTTGTAAAATTTTAGGGTCTGAATTTTGCGGCAAAATCTTAGCGTTTAGCATGCCTTTTACATTTTCTATAATGCTGATTTTTGGTCTTAGGGTTTTGACTATATCCAAATAGTAGCGGTAAAAATAATTGCGTTTATCATTAGGCGAACGCTCCCCAGCTAAGGAAAAACTTTTGCACACAATACCAGCAAAAATAACATCAACCTCTTGTTTTATCTGCGTTTGCAATTTTTTAGGGTCAATTTCTGTAATGCTTGTTTGATCTATGATGGCATCTTTTAATTCTTTATTGTTGTGGAGTAAAGTTTTTAGGGCGTCTTTGTCTATATCATTAACATAGAGCGTTTTAAAACCTTGTTGGATAAAACCTAAATGCGAACCACCAGCCCCCACAAAAAATTCACAAACATTATATGCCATTTAAAATTTCCTTATATCTTTCTTTATATTTATTGTATAGTGAGTATTTTTCAATATGTTTAATAAAATTTTCTTTATTGCTAGTAAAAGGGTTAAAGATCAATTGCCTTTGCACTAATCTTTTAGTAAAACTAAAAAAAGCAAAATCATCTTTTGCAATATTAAGCCATGATGAAATATATCTTGAATTTGACTCAGTCAAAAACAAGACTTCATGGTTGTTAAAATTCATCTTAATGCGTTCTGCAATTTCATTATTTTTTAAATTAAGCGTATAGTTTTCTACAAGTTTAAAAATTTCAATATAGTAAGGCTTGATATAACTTTCAAAAATCATCACAAGAAATTCGCTATAACTCATATTCACAAAGTCTAAACCTGTGCTTGTAGGATAATTTTTGCTATCAATGAAACCTAGTGTGGATAGCGTGATAAAAACATTGCACCAATTACCATTATTAAGAGAATTGGTCTTTTTTAAAATAGTTTCTTCTATATTTTTACGATGCGCTAATTTATTTTTAAATTTAAAAATAGCTAAAACTTGGAGTAAAAAATACACTTCAAAAAATCTAATATCACGCACATAATAAGGCGAAATTACTTTAAAATCTCTATGTTTTGTCTCCCTTAATTTTTCTAATTCGTTATCATTGATGTGCCTAACGGCTAAATTATGCGAATTGATTTCTAAGATTTTCTTGCTTTTAGGGTATTTGAAAAGCCCTACATTAAAATCGTTGTTTTTTAACACGCTTTCAGGAAAAATCAACACGCTATTAAAATTGTGGCAAAATCCATAATTTTTAAGGCTTAGATGATTTTCAAAAAAATATTCGTATTGAAAAATTTGACCGATACCACGCACATACTCGCTCACCCCAATAGCCCCGCCCTTACACTCTATAATAGCTCTAACTTTATTTTTTTCAAAAAGCGTGAAGTCTGCTGTAATGCCATTGATATAAGTGTCCTCTCTTAACAGCTTAAAATCTTTATAATCCATTTCTAAAATAGAGCAAATATCTTTTTGAATGTTGCTGTTACTAGCGATTAAGTCTTGGAAGTCTTTTTCTAGTCTGTAAGGCATATTAGTTTATTGATTGTTAAAGTTATGAGAGTTTTTTAAGTGCAAAACGCACTTAAAATCTCACTTCATTTGCAAAGCCACTTCTTCAGCGAAATTCTCTGCCTTTTTCTCAATGCCTTCGCCCAATTCAAAACGCGCATACTCAGTGATTTTTAAATCATCATTCCATTCTTTGGAACAATCAGCGATGACTTGAGCGATAGTTTTTTTATCGTCCATGACATAGAATTGCCCTAAAAGGGTCAAGCGTTGATCAATAAGGGTGTTATCGGCGATGAATCTTTCCATTTTTCCAAGAACGATTTTATCCCAGATTTTTTCAGGCTTGCCCTGCTCTTTTAATTCGTTTTCAAAAGCCTTTTTTTGATGGGCTAAAACTTCATCGCTCAATTCAATGCGGCTCCCAAAAGTGGGGATGTTTTTTAAAGGTTTGCCCAAGCGTTTAGCCTCTTCATTGTCTTTTTCAATTTCAGCGATCAAGGCTAAGGTTTCTTTTCTGACAAAATCAAGGCTAAAGTCTTTGCAATCTAGCACTTGAGGCTTCATCGCTGCGGCATGCATAGCGATGTTTCGGGCCAGTTCAACCACTTTTGGAGCGTTTTTCTCATTATCGTATTTTATACCGATTAACACGCCCACTCTAGCGTTAGAATGCACATAGCCATTGACAATATGAGAGCTAGGGGCTTTTAAATGAGCGATTTTTCTCACTAAAATGTTTTCACCAATCACAGCGATTTGAGAGTGCAAATACTCTTCAAAAGGCTTGTTGTCTAACGGACTTTTAAGCAGCTCTTCTGGGGTATGGAGATTATGGGCTTTGATCGTTTCTAAAGTTTTTTTAACCAATTCCTTAAAGCCCTCATTTTTAGCCACAAAATCCGTTTCGCTATTGATTTCTACCATCATTGCGCTTTTAAAATCAGGTGCGACTTCTAAAGCGACTACGCCCTCAGTAGCGATCCTATCGGCTTTTTTAGCGGCTTTACTCAAGCCTTTTTCGCGCAAGAAATCAATGGCCTTTTGCAAATCCCCAGCCACTTCTACAAGGGCTTTTTTGCAATCCATCATGCCCGCATCGGTTAAGTCCCTTAATTTTTTGACTAATTGAGCGCTAATTTCTGACATTATTCGGCTCCTTGAGTGATTTCTTTTTGGATTTCAGCGAGCATTTCTTCTTTTTCTTCATTGCTCACGAACTCTATCTCTTCGCTATTTTCATCCGCATGGACGATTTCTTCTTGCATGAGTTCTCGCCCCTCTAAAATCGCTTCGCTCATTTCTTTACAAAATAGCCTGATAGAGCGGATCGCATCGTCATTTCCAGGAATGGGGTAATCCACTAAATCAGGGTCGCAGTTGGTGTCTAAGGGGGCCACGATAGGGATATGGAGTTTCCTTGCTTCAGCGACAGCGATTTTTTCTTTAGCCACATCAATCACAAAAATCATATCAGGGATTTTTTTCATGTGGCGCACCCCGCCAAGATACTTATCCAGTTTTTCTTTTTTCCTTAAAATCATGAGCTTTTCTTTTTTAGTCAATAGATCAATTTGACCGCTATTTTCCATTTCTTCAATGATTTCTAATTTTCTCACCGATTTTCTAATGGTGCTAAAATTAGTCAGCATGCCACCAAGCCAGCGGTAATTGACATAAGGGACTTGAATGCTTTCAGCAAATTCTTTCAAAGTCTCATTGGCTTGTTTTTTAGTGCCTACAAACATGATGCTCTTGCCTTGAGCGCTCGCATCGCGCACGATATTATAAGTGTATCTAAAATAGCGCAAGGTTTTTTGCAAATCAATAATATGGATATTTTTCCTAACGCCAAAAATGAATTTTTTGGTTTTAGGGTTCCAACGCCTTGTTTGGTGTCCAAAATGCACACCGCATTCTAATAAATCTTTCATGGTTACCATGAGAATTCTCCTTAAAGTTATTTTGGTTCTCTTCCTCCATGCTCATTTGATTCTTAAATTCTTAAGAACACCTAAATACAAGGATTAGCATGTGTGAATTTGACGCTGTCTTTGCCTTGTTCCTATTAAAATGATAGAAAAACGACAAAACCCTATGATTATAGCAAAAGATTAAGGTTTTTTAGCTTAAGTAAAAAAGGCTTTTAGGTTATAATAAAGACAAAATTAGAATTTTAGGATAGATCTCAATGGATACAAAAAGACAATGCATGGCTTTAAAGGCTTCAGCAGGGAGTGGGAAGACTTTCGCTTTGAGCGTGCGGTTTTTAGCCCTATTGTTTAAGGGGGCTAATCCTAGCGAGATTTTAACGCTCACTTTCACTAAAAAAGCCACCGCCGAAATGAAAGAGCGCATTTTAGACTATTTAAAAATTTTGCAACAAGAAAACCTTGAAAATGAAAAAGAAAAATCCCAAAATATCCTGAAAGAATTAGAAGAAAAATACCATTTAGACCCTGATTTAGTGCAAAATAGCGCTCAAAAAATCTACCAACGCTTTTTAAACGCCGAAATCAGAATCAGCACCATTGATGCGTTTTTTCAAAGCATTTTAAGGAAATTTTGTTGGTTTGTGGGGTTGAGTGCGAATTTTGAAGTCAATGAAGACACCAAAGCGCACCAACGACAGCTTAATGAGGGTTTTTTGAGCGCTTTGAATAACGAACAGCTTGAGGAATTGAGTGCTTTTATCGTCCAATGCTTAAGTTATGATAATTACACGAGCGATTCTATTTTAGAGCGGTTGCGTTTTTTAAAAAACAAGCTCTATTTATTTGATCCTAATAAAAAAGAGCCTGCATTTGATGAAGAGGGTTTTTTAGAAAAACTAAGGAGCTTAAACAACCAAATTCAAAGCATAGAAACAGCGTCAGATAGGGCTAAAGAAGCCATTAAATGCGATAGTTTTAGGGGATTTTTAAACAGCTCTTTAACCTGGCTTAAAAAAAAGAGCGAATACCTCTATTTTAAAAAACTCAAAAATGAAATCCCCACTTTAGAGAGCGAATGCGAAGAGATTGAAAACGATTTAAAACGCTATTATGAAGCCAAAGAAACCGCAATATTTAAAAAATTCCCTAAATTCATCCAGCTTTATGATAACGCCACTTCTAAAATCCAAGCCCTAGATTTTGATGCGATTAAAGATAAGGTCCATGTCTTATTGAATGGTTATGAAGAGATGCCGGCAGAGTTTTTTTATTTCAGGTTGGACAGCAAGATCGCGCACATTTTGATTGATGAATTTCAAGACACGAGCTTGAACGATTATAAGATTTTAGCCCCTTTTATTGATGAGATTAAAGCCGGGATAGGGCAAGCTAAATGGCACAGGAGCGTGTTTTTTGTGGGCGATGTCAAGCAGAGCATTTATGCCTTTAGGGGGAGTTTTAGCTCCTTGTTTGAAAGCGTTTCTAAGGATTTTTACCACGATAATTTACAATTCAACCACCGCAGTGCGCCTTTAATCATTAATTATGTGAACACCATTTTTAAAAAAGCTTATCAAAATTCCCCCACCGCTTATTTGGAGCAAAAATACCCTAAAACTTCTCAAAATAAACATGTTACAGAGGGCTATGTTAAAGTCTCTTTAGTGGCTGATGATAGAGAGTTGCTATTAGATCAGGTCTTACAAGAAGCTCAAAACCTTTTAGAACATCGTATTGATCCTAAAGACATTACCATTTTATGCGCCACTAATGACGACGCTTTAGAAATCAAAAATTATTTGCAAGAGTATTTGAGCGCAATTTGCCCAAGCACGGAATCTAGCGCGAGATTGTCTCAATTTGTAGAATCTAAAATCATTAAGAACGCTTTAGAATACGCTTTAGCGGAAGAACCTTACAAGCTCTTTTATAAGCACAGCGTTTTAAAACTCGCTGGATACTTGCATGATGATGTGATCGCTTTGCCTGGTTTTAACCCTAAAAAAGAGAGTGTGGCAAGCTTTGTGTGGAAGGTGATGGAATTGTTTGAGCTTTATGGAGAGTGTGCACAAAGCTGTTTGGAGTTGGCCATTGGGTGCGAAGACGCCGATGGATTTTTAGAAAAATTAGAGGCTAAATCGATCGCTTCTTTCAATCCAAAAGGCGCTCAGATCATGACCATCCATAAATCTAAAGGCATGCAATTCCCTTATGTGATCGTGTGCGAACGCTTGGGCAAGCCTAATTCAAGCCACGCCAATCAACTCCTTGAAGAATATGACGGCACAGAACTTACGCGCCTTTATTACAGAATGAAAAATCGTGAGGTGGTGGATAAAGATTACGCTAGGGCTTTAGATAAAGAAGAAGCGGCCAAAGATCATGAAGAAATTAATGTGTATTATGTCGCATTCACTAGGGCTGAGTTAGGGCTGATTGTCGTGGCCAAAGACAAAGATCAAAAAAAAGACAAAAAAGAAAGCAAAAACAAAACAATGCACGAACAATTGGATCTTGTGCCTTTAGAAGAGGGAGAAATTATGCCGGTTATTTCTCCTCAAAAGGAGCCTTTAATTACAAGCACTCTCATCAAGCCCCATGCCTATGGCGAGCAAGTCCAAGAGATAGAAGAAGAGCCAGATAGCGATTATGAAAAGAATAACGACCAGGAAGCGATCAATTTTGGTATCGCCTTGCACAAGGGGTTAGAATACCAATACGCTTACAACATTCCTAAAAAAAGCGTTTTAGAATATTTAAACTACCATCATGGTTTTTATGGTTTGGATCACCAAGCGTTAGAAGAAAGTTTAGAGCTTTTTGAAAACGATGCAGAGATACAAGCTCTTTTTAAAAATCATGCCTTAAGGGGTGAAGCGGCTTTTTTATTCCAAGGGGTTGTGTCTAGAATTGATGTTTTATTGTGGGATAAGGGGCAAAATTTGTATGTTTTAGATTATAAAAGCTCTCAAAATTACCAGCAAAGCCATAAAGCGCAAGTGTCTCATTACGCTGAGTTTTTGAAAACTCAAGCCCCCCATTTTAAGATACAAACGGGCATCATTTACGCTCATAAAAGACTGCTTGAAAAATTATGGGTTTGAAATTAAAAATTTTAAGGTTGTCTATGAATCTCAAAAAAACAGAAAACGCGCTCAGTTTGACGCTTAAGAACTTTATTAAAAGCGAGTCTTTTGGAGGGATTTTCCTCTTTTTGAACGCTGTTTTAGCGATGGTGGTGGCTAATTCGTTTTTAAAAGAAAGTTATTTTGCGCTATGGCACACCCCTTTTGGGTTCCAAATAGGGGATTTTTTTATCGGCTTTAGTTTGCACAACTGGATTGATGATGTTTTAATGGCGTTATTCTTTTTAATGATAGGATTAGAGATCAAGCGAGAATTGTTGTTTGGGGAATTATCCAGTTTCAAAAAAGCTTCTTTCCCTGTGATCGCAGCCATAGGGGGCATGATAGCTCCAGGATTGATTTATTTTTTTCTTAACGCTAGCACGCCCTCTCAGCATGGTTTTGGGATCCCTATGGCGACGGATATTGCGTTCGCTTTAGGCGTGATCATGCTTTTAGGCAAGAGGGTGCCAACCGCTTTAAAGGTTTTTTTAATCACTCTAGCGGTGGCTGATGACTTGGGGGCTATTGTAGTGATCGTGCTCTTTTATACCACGAATTTAAAATTCGCATGGCTTTTAGGGGCTTTAGGGGTGGTTCTGATTTTAGCGGTATTGAACCGCTTGAATGTCCGCTCGCTTGTCCCTTACTTGCTTTTAGGGGTGTTGCTTTGGTTTTGCGTGCATCAAAGCGGTATCCATGCGACAATCGCTGCAGTGGTTCTAGCTTTTATGATACCGGTAAAAATCCCTAAAGATTCTAAAAATGTAGAGCTTTTGGAATTAGGCAAACGATACGCAGAGACGAGTTCAGGAGCGCTTTTGACCAAAGAGCAGCAAGAAATCTTGCATTCTATTGAAGAAAAAGCGAGCGCTTTACAAAGCCCCTTAGAAAGATTGGAGCATTTTTTAGCCCCCATCAGCGGGTATTTCATCATGCCCTTATTTGCGTTTGCAAACGCTGGGGTGAGCGTTGATTCTAGCATCAATTTAGAAGTGGATAAGGTGCTTTTAGGGGTTATTTTAGGGCTTTGTTTGGGCAAGCCTCTAGGGATTTTCTTAATCACTTTTATAAGCGAAAAGCTCAAAATCACCGCGCGCCCTAAAGGCATCAGCTGGTGGCATATTTTAGGGGCTGGGCTTTTAGCAGGGATTGGCTTTACCATGTCTATGTTTATTTCTAATCTGGCTTTCACGAGCGAACATAAAGACGCTATGGAAGTGGCAAAGATTGCGATTTTACTCGGATCTTTGATTTCTGGGATCATAGGGGCTTTGTATTTATTCGCACTAGATAAAAAAGCGGCTTTAAAGAAATAGCTAAAAATGCTATAATTTGAGATTAAAACATCTTTTAAGGAAATTAAATGGGACAAATTAGAGACATTCTAACAACGCTTTTACCCTTTGTGGTGTTGTTTCTTATTTTTTATTTTTTGATTGTTCGCCCGCAACGCCAGCAACAAAAAAAGCACAAAGAAATGATAGAGGGCTTGACTAAGGGCGATAAAATCGTTACTCAAGGAGGGTTCATCGTTGAGGTGCTTAAAGCGGAAGCGAATTTTTTTAGCGTGAAGCTCAATGATGACACCACCGCTAAACTTTCTAAAAACTATGTAGCGTTCAAATTAGACGAATTGGATCAATTTGGTTTGGCAGAGCCTATAGTCATTCAGCAAGGCAGAGAAGAAATTTCGGCAAGATTATCCGGTGCTAAGACTTTGAAACAACGCCAAATAACAACTGAATGAAACTTTTTAACCCTCGTTTAATCGTTTTTATCTTCGCGCTTCTTTTAGGGGTGGGGTTTTCTGTGCCTTCTTTATTGGAAACTAAAGGCCCTAAAATCACTTTAGGTTTGGATTTAAGGGGGGGGTTAAACATGCTTTTAGGGGTGCAAACCGATGAAGCTTTAAAAAACAAGTATTTAAGCCTAGCGTCCGCTTTAGAATACAACGCTAAAAAGCAAAATATCTTGCTTAAAGACATTAAATCCAATTTAGAGGGGATCAGTTTTGAGCTTTTAGATGAAGATGAAGCGAAAAAATTAGACGCGCTTTTATTGGAATTGCAAGGCCATAGCCAGTTTGAAATCAAAAAAGAAGCGGAGTTTTATAGCGTGAAGCTCACCCCTTTAGAGCAAGAAGAATTGCGTAAAAACACGATTTTGCAAGTGATAGGGATCATTCGTAACCGCTTGGATCAATTTGGTTTGGCAGAGCCTGTAGTCATTCAGCAAGGTAAAGAAGAAATTTCGGTGCAATTGCCCGGCATTAAGACTTTAGAAGAAGAACGGCGCGCTAAGGACTTGATTTCAAAATCCGCTCATTTACAAATGATGGCAGTGGATGAAGAGCACAATAAAGATGCGATGACAATGACGGATTTAGAGGCTCAAAAATTAGGCAGTGTGTTGTTGTCTGATGTGGAAATGGGGGGTAAAATCTTGCTCAAAGCGATCCCTATTTTAGATGGCGAAATGCTTACAGATGCGAAAGTGGTGTATGATCAAAACAACCAGCCGGTGGTGAGCTTCACGCTAGATGCACAAGGGGCTAAGATTTTTGGGGATTTCTCAGGCGCGAATGTGGGTAAACGCATGGCGATCGTTTTGGACAATAAGGTTTATTCAGCCCCAGTGATTAGGGAGCGTATTGGCGGAGGGAGCGGGCAGATTAGCGGGAATTTTAGCGTGGCTCAAGCGAGCGATTTAGCGATCGCTTTAAGGAGTGGGGCGATGAGCGCACCCATTCAGGTTTTAGAAAAAAGGATTATAGGCCCGAGCTTAGGGAAAGACAGCGTTAAAACTTCCATTATCGCTCTGATTGGGGGCTTTATTTTGGTTATGGGCTTTATGGCGCTTTATTACTCTATGGCGGGGGTGATCGCTTGTTTGGCGTTAGTGGTCAATCTTTTTTTGATTGTGGCGGTCATGGCGATTTTTGGAGCGACGCTGACTTTACCGGGAATGGCGGGGATTGTTTTAACCGTGGGGATTGCCGTGGATGCTAATATCATTATCAATGAGCGCATTAGAGAAGTGTTAAGAGAAGGAGAGAGTGTTGTTAAGGCGATCCATTTAGGCTATATCAATGCGAGTAGAGCGATTTTTGATTCCAATATCACTTCCTTGATCGCTTCGGTATTGCTATACGCTTATGGCACAGGAGCGATTAAAGGCTTTGCTCTCACCACAGGCATTGGGATTTTAGCCTCTATTATCACCGCCATTGTAGGCACGCAAGGGATTTATCAAGCCCTTTTGCCCAAATTAGCCCAAACAAAAAGCCTTTATTTTTGGTTTGGCGTGAAAAATAAAAGAGCTTAGGAGGTTTTATGGAATTATTCAAACAAACTAGAATCTTAAGCTTCATGCGTTATTCCAATTATGGGGTGGTTGTTTCAGCGATCTTAGTGCTTCTAGCGTTAGGGATTTTGTTTTTCAAAGGGTTTTCTTTAGGGATTGATTTTGCGGGGGGGAGTTTGGTGCAGGTGCGTTACACTCAAAACGCCCCCATTAAAGAAGTGCGCGATCTGTTTGAAAAAGAAGCTCGCTTTAAAGGCGTGCAAGTGAGCGAATTTGGCTCTAAAGAAGAGATTTTAATCAAATTCCCTTTTGTAGAAACGGCCGAAAATGAAGACTTGAACGCTATCGTGGCTAACATTCTAAAACCCAGCGGCGATTTTGAAATCCGTAAATTTGACACCGTGGGTCCTAGAGTGGGGAGCGAATTGAAAGAAAAGGGCATTTTGTCGCTGATTTTAGCCTTAATGGCGATCATGGTTTATGTGAGTTTCCGCTATGAATGGCGTTTTGCTTTAGCGAGCGTTATTGCGCTTGTGCATGATGTGATTTTAGTGGCAAGCTCAGTGATTGTTTTTAAGATTGATATGAATTTGGAAGTGATTGCGGCCTTGCTCACACTGATTGGGTATTCTATTAATGATACGATCATTATTTTTGATCGGATCAGAGAAGAGATGCTCTCTCAAAAAACCAAAAACGCCACTCAAGCCATTGATGAAGCTATTTCTAGCACGCTCACGCGCACGCTTCTAACTTCTTTAACCGTGTTTTTTGTGGTGTTGATTTTGTGCGTGTTTGGGAGTAAGATCATCATTGGTTTTTCATTGCCCATGCTAATAGGCACGATTGTAGGGACTTATAGCTCTATTTTCATCGCCCCTAAAGTAGCGTTATTGTTAGGTTTTGATATGGGTAAATATTATGAGAATGAGGCTAGAAAAATCAAAAAAGCTCAAGAGAAAGAAAAAATGCGCCGTTTGTATGAGGGCGGTCAAGTTTAAGGAGTTTCTATGGATTGGGGTCGGGTCGTTCATGTGCTGTTCAGCCTTATTTCTTTAACCACCATTGCAGGGTTTTTGTATGAGCCTAATACGGTGGTGTTGTTTGTAGCGTTAGCTTTAAACCTTATTTCTGTTACGCTCAAAATTGGGGTGATCAAGCGTTTCGCTTCAGAGCTGTTGGCCAGCTCTTTAGCTACCGTGTTGCACCTCATACCGGCGTTTGTGTTTTTACAGATTTTAAATAATTTGGTTACCGCTTACATGCTCATGATCGGGGCGTTGATTAGCAACGCTTTCAGCCTCATCTTTTTGTTGATTGAAAGCGTTGTAACGAGCGAAACAGATTAAGGGGTAGTGATGGATTTTATCAATATAGAAAAAAAATGGCAAGAATTTTGGTGGAAAAATAAGAGTTTTGAGCCTAAAGACGATTTTAACCTCCCTAAAAAATACATTCTAAGCATGCTGCCTTATCCTAGTGGGGAAATCCACATGGGGCATGTGCGCAACTACACCATTGGCGATGCTCTGGCGCGCTATTATCGTTTGCACCATTACAATGTGTTACACCCTATGGGGTTTGATTCTTTTGGGATGCCTGCAGAAAATGCCGCCATTAAGCATGGTATCCACCCTAAAACCTGGACTTATGAAAACATTGAAGCCATGCAAAAAGAGTTTGAAGCTTTAGGGTTTTCTTTTTCTAAAAACAGGGAATTCGCCACTTCAGATCCGGATTACACGAAATTTGAGCAGCAATTTTTCATTGATTTGTGGGAAAAAGGGCTGATCTATCGCAAGAAAGCCATGCTCAATTGGTGCCCTAACGACAAAACCGTTTTAGCTAATGAGCAAGTCATTGATGGGAGGTGTTGGCGTTGCGACACAGAAGTCATTCAAAAAGAACTCTATCAATATTATTTGAAGATCACAAACTACGCTGAAGAATTGTTAAAAGACTTAGAAACTTTAGAAAATCATTGGCCTTCTCAAGTCCTAACCATGCAAAAAAATTGGATAGGGAAATCTAGCGGGTTGCAGTTTGGTTTTAAAATCGCTGATGAGTGCTTGAAAGCTTGCAACGGCATTCAAGAAATTGAAGTTTTTACCACAAGAGCGGATACTATTTATGGTGTAACTTACATCGCCATCGCCCCAGAACACCCTTTAGTAGAGCATGCCATTAAGCGAGTGAGCCAAGAAGATTCAAAGATGATTAAAGCGATTTTAAATACGACTCAAAGAGAAAGAGCCTTAGAGAAAAAAGGAGTATTTTTAGACATTTATGCTATCCACCCTTTAACGAAGCAAAAAATCCCTGTTTGGGTGGCTAATTTCGCTCTAGCTAATTATGGTTCTGGGGCGTTAATGGGCGTGCCAGCCTGCGATGAAAGGGATTTTGAATTCGCCAATCTT
Organism: Helicobacter pylori; assembly: GCF_003638305.1. Classification (GTDB taxonomy): domain Bacteria; phylum Campylobacterota; class Campylobacteria; order Campylobacterales; family Helicobacteraceae; genus Helicobacter; species Helicobacter pylori_DJ. Next base: position 47,899 of record NZ_MVYP01000001.1, read on the forward strand.
TATCATATTCCTATTAAAGTGATCACTCAAAGCCCTCAAAGTTTGCCCCACACCAAAGAAGAGGTTTTAAAAAATAGCGGGGAGTGGAGCGATCTTTCTAGCTCAGTGGCCAGAGAAAAAATCATCGCTTATTTTGAAAAAGAAAATCTCGGTAAAAGGGTGATCAACTACCGCTTGCAAGATTGGGGGGTGAGCCGTCAAAGGTATTGGGGAGCGCCCATTCCTATGATTCATTGCAAACATTGCGGGATTGTGCCTGAAACCCAACTGCCAGTAACTTTACCTGAAGACATTGTGATTGACGGGGAGGGCAATCCGTTAGAAAAGCATGCGAGTTGGAAATTCGCCCAATGCCCTAAATGCCACAAAGACGCTTTAAGAGAAACAGACACCATGGACACTTTCATCCAATCCAGCTGGTATTTCTTGCGTTATACCACGCCCAAAGATAAGCGTGAAAATCAAGCGTTTGATCAAAATTACTTGAAGTATTTCATGCCGGTGGACACTTATATTGGCGGCATTGAACATGCGATTTTGCACTTGTTATACGCGCGCTTTTTCACTAAGGCTTTAAGGGATTTGGGCTATCTTAATTTAAATGAGCCTTTCAAACAGCTTATCACCCAAGGCATGGTTTTAAAAGATGGTGCTAAAATGAGCAAATCTAAAGGCAATGTCGTTAGCCCTAAAGAGATACTTAAAAAATACGGGGCTGATGCCGCAAGGCTCTTTATCCTTTTTGCTGCCCCACCGGCTAAAGAATTGGAATGGAATGACAGCGCTTTAGAAGGGGCGCACCGGTTTATCAAGCGCTTATACGATAAAGCGAACGCCATTACCCCTACTACTTCTAAGCCTGAATTTAAAGGAGTGAGCCTGAATGAAGCGCAGAAACTAGCTCGTAAAAAAGTCTATGAAGCGTTAAAAAAATCGCATGAAATTTTCAATAAGGCTGAAAGCGCTTACGCGTTTAACACTTTGATCGCAAGCTGCATGGAGGCTTTAAACGCTTTGAACGCGCAAAGTAATGAGCGAATTTTATGCGAGGGTTATTTTGTGTTGTTGCAAATATTAGAGCCTATTATCCCGCACACCGCATGGGAATTGAGCGAGAGGCTTTTTAAAAGAGAGAATTTTAAGCCTATAGCGATCGATGAAGACGCTTTGATAGAAGACTTTATGACTTTAGGGCTTACCATTAATGGCAAAAGGCGCGCGGAATTGAGAGTCAATATTAACGCCAGCAAAGAAGAAATCATTGTTTTGGCTAAAAAAGAATTAGAGAAATATTTAGAAAAGGCGAGCGTTAAAAAAGAAATTTATGTGCCTAATAAGCTTGTTAATTTTGTTATCGCATGAGGGCTTTACTTTTTTTTATTTTATTGCTTTGGTTCAAGGGCTGTGGGTATAAGCCCATCGCCGCTTACGCTCAAAACGCGCTTGGCGATAGCATGTATGTAAAACTCATTGTGAATTTGCCTAACCCTGAAAACTCCGTAGAGTTTAAGGACTTGATGAATCGTTTAGTCGTGCAACGCTTCCAAAGCCGCTTAGCGAGTGAAAAGGATGCGGATTCCATTATTATTATAGAAATCACGAATGTAACCGATACGAGTATCACGCAAAATAAAGAAGGCTTTACGACTTTCTATCGCGCAACCGTGTCTGTGAATTACACCTATGATAATAAAAGAGGCACACAAAAGACTTTCCAAAATAGCGGGTATTATAATTACGCCGTGAATTTGCAAGATCCCCTTAACACCTACCAGAACCGTTATTACGCTATCAATCAGGCTGTGGAACAAACTTTGACTAAATTTGTGGCTCAAATCGCTTATGAGGGGAAATTCAATAATGAAAAATAGCCCTAGATTGAGTGCATTTTTAGAAACAAAGCCCAAGGAATACCATAAATTTGATCCTAGCCGTTTCATTCAAATTTATAAAGATTTTAAAAACGCTTTTTTTGAGATTCAAGCCAAAGTCATTCATGTGGTAGGGACTAATGGCAAGGGCAGCACAGGGCGGTTTTTAACCCTTTTATTAGCCGATCAAAATTTTAAGGTATTGCATTTCACCTCCCCTCATGTTTTTGAATTCAGGGAGCGCTTTTTTGTGAATGGCTCTGTTGTTGAAGAAAGCGTTTTAGAAAACGCCCACCAGCAATTGCAATCACACGCTTTCAGCAACGCTTGCTCGTATTTTGAATACGCTACCTTACTAGCTGTCATGCTCGCTAAAGATTGCGATTATTTGGTTTTAGAAGCAGGGCTTGGGGGGGAGTTTGACAGCACGAACGCTTTAGAAAAAACCCTAAGCGTTTTCACTCCCATTGATTACGATCATAAGGAATTTTTAGGGGATAGTCTAGAAAGCATTGCGACCACTAAATTAAAAGCGATGGGCTCTCTTAGTATCATCGCTCCCCAACAAGAATTGGTTTTAAATATCGCTCAAAAAATCGCCAAAGACAAACACGCACAATTGATTGTGGTTCAAAATGAAATTTCAAAAGGAGTCAAGGATTATATTGAACGCTACCATTTAGCCCATTTTTTAGCGATGAATTTAGAAGTGGCCCTAAAAGCGTTTGAAACGCTATTGCCATGCAATAAACAAGAAGTTTTAAAAAACCTAAAGCCCCTAAATTTAATCGGCCGTTGCGAGCTTTTAAGCCCTAATATCTTAATAGATGTGGGGCATAACCCCCATAGCGCTAAAGCCTTAAAAGAAGAAATCAAGCGCGTTTTTAATACTCCAATCATTTTGATTTATAACTGCTATCAAGATAAAGACGCTTTTTTGGTGCTAGAAATTTTAAAGCCTGTCATTAAAAAGGTTTTGATTTTAGAATTGCATAATGAAAGAATTATCAAGTTAGAAACGCTTAAAGGGATTTTAGAAACTTTAGGGTTAGAACACGCTTTGTTTGAAGATGTGGAAGAAAATGAAAATTATTTGGTGTATGGCTCATTTTTGGTAGCCAACGCTTTTTATAAACGCTATCAAAAGAAGAGGGATTGATGCCACAAAACCAGCTTGTGATCACCATCATTGATGAATCAGGCTCTAAACAGCTCAAATTTTCTAAAAATTTAAAACGCAACCTCATCATTTCTGTTATCATTCTTTTATTGATCGTGGGGCTTGGCGTAGGGTTTTTAAAATTTTTAATCGCTAAAATGGATACGATGACAAGCGAGAGGAATGCGGTTTTAAGGGATTTTAGGGATTTGTATCAAAGAAATTACGCCCTAGCAAAAGAAATTAAAAACAAGCGAGAAGAGCTTTTTATTGTGGGGCAAAAGATTCGCGGGTTGGAATCCTTGATTGAAATCAAAAGAGGGGCTAATGGGGGCGTGCATCTTTATGATGAAGTGGATTTAGAAAATTTGAATTTGGCTCAAAAACATTTAGCGCTCATGCTCATTCCTAATGGCATGCCCCTAAAAACTTATAGCGCGATCAAAACCACCAAAGAAAGGAACCACCCCATTAAAAAAATTAAGGGCGTTGAATCCGGGATTGATTTTATCGCGCCATTGAACACGCCTGTGTATGCGAGCGCTGATGGGATTGTGGATTTTGTGAAGACTAATTCTAATGTGGGGTATGGGAACTTGGTGCGCATTGAACATGCGTTTGGTTTTAGCTCCATTTACACGCACTTAGATCATGTCAATGTGCAGCCCAAAAGCTTCATCCAAAAAGGGCAGTTGATTGGCTATAGCGGGAAGAGCGGTAATAGCGGCGGCGAAAAATTGCATTATGAAGTGCGCTTTTTGGGTAAAATTTTAGACGCAGAAAAATTCCTGGCATGGGATTTGGATCATTTTCAAAGCGCTTTAGAAGAAAATAAATTTATTGAATGGAAGAATCTGTTTTGGGTTTTAGAAGACATCGTCCAGCTCCAAGAGCATGTGGATAAAGACACCTTAAAAGGTCAGTAGGGGTTTTTGGTGTTTTTAGACAGGCGTTTGATTGTGATGGTTACGGACTCTAAAGGGAGCCGTTATATTAATGTTCATATCTTATTCCGCCAAATCAGTTTGTATGCGCTGTTGAGCGTTGTGGGATCTTTATTGTTTTTAGGCGTTTCGTTACTGGTTTTAAATAAAGAAATTAAAAACATTGAAAAACAGCATGCTTTAATCACTAAAGAATTTGAGAAAAAAAAAGAGACTAATGAAAAGCTTTCTTTGCAAATGGATGAATTTTTAGACGATTTGCAGCTTTCAGGGGAGCGCATCAACGATTTAGAAGAAGTGGTGGGAGTGAATAGGCCTGAAGAAAAAGAAGAGGGTAATTTTTCTAGCCGCTTGGATGTGGCTGGGATTACCGGGCTTCAAAAAAGCTTTATCATGCGCCTTATCCCTAATGACTACCCGCTAGAATCCTATCGGCGCGTTTCAGCCGCCTTTAATAAAAGAATCCACCCTATTTTGCATGTGTTGCACAACCATACCGGGCTTGACTTGAGCACCGCTATTAACACGCCTGTGTATGCGAGTGCGAGCGGGGTAGTGGGGTTAGCGAGCAAAGGGTGGAATGGGGGGTATGGGAATTTGATTAAGGTTTTCCACCCTTTTGGTTTTAAAACCTACTACGCCCATTTGAATAAAATCGTCGTGAAAACGGGCGAATTTGTCAAAAAAGGGCAGTTGATTGGGTATAGTGGTAATACAGGAATGAGTACAGGACCGCATTTGCATTATGAAGTGCGGTTTTTAAATCAGCCCATAAACCCCATGAGTTTCACCAAATGGAACATGAAAAATTTTGAAGAAGTTTTCAATAAAGAAAGGAGCATCAGATGGCAATCTTTGATAACAATAATAAATCGGCTAATGCAAAAACAGGACCAGCGACTATCATCGCTCAAGGCACCAAAATAAAGGGGGAGCTTCATCTGGATTACCATTTGCATGTAGATGGCGAATTAGAAGGGGTGGTGCATTCTAAAAGCACGGTGGTGATCGGGCAAACCGGCTCGGTAGTGGGTGAGATTTTTGCTAATAAATTAGTGGTCAATGGCAAGTTCACTGGCACGGTGGAAGCGGAAGTGGTAGAAATCATGCCTTTAGGGCGCCTTGATGGTAAGATCTCTAGCCAAGAGCTTGTGGTGGAAAGGAAGGGGATTTTGATTGGGGAAACTCGCCCTAAGAATATTCAAGGGGGGGCGTTGTTGATCAATGAGCAAGAAAAGAAAATTGAAAATAAATAGGGAATGATCCAATCTAGCCTTTATAGGGCCTTAAACAAAGGCTTTGATTATCAAATACTCGCTTGTAAGGATTTTAAAGAATCCAGGCTCGCTAAAGAAGTCATAAACTATTTTAAGCCAAATGTCAAAGCCGTTCTTTTCCCAGAGTTTAGGGCTAAAAAAAACGACGATTTGCGTTCGTTTTTTGAAGAATTTTTACAGCTTTTAGGGGGTTTGAGGGAGTTTTATCAGGCTTAGAAAACAAGCAAGAAACTATCATCATTGCCCCTATTAGCGCTTTATTACACCCTTTACCTAAAAAAGAACTTTTAGAGAGCTTTAAAATCACGCTTTTAGAAAAATATAACCTTAAGGATTTGAAAGACAAGCTCTTTTATTATGGCTATGAAATTTTAGACTTAGTGGAAGTGGAAGGCGAAGCGAGCTTTAGGGGGGATATTGTGGATATTTATGCGCCCAATTCTAAAGCGTATCGCTTGAGTTTTTTTGACACGGAGTGTGAGAGCATTAAGGAATTGGATCCCACCACTCAAATGAGCCTTAAAGAAGATTTGTTAGAAATTGAAATCCCCCCCACGCTTTTTAGTTTGGACGAACCATCTTATAAGGATCTAAAAACAAAAGTGGAACAAAGCCCCTTAAATAGCTTTTCTAAAGATTTGACCAGTTTTGGTTTGTGGTTTTTAGGAGAAAAAGCAAACGATTTGTTGCATGCCTATAAAAGCGTTATAAGCCCTAAAGCTTTAGAAGAAATTCAAGAATTAGCGAGCTTAAACGAATTGGATTGTGAGCGTTTCAAATTTTTAAAGGTTTTAGAAAACGCGCAAGGCTATGAAGATTTAGAAATCCATGTGCATGCCCTAGAAGGCTTTATCGCTTTGCATTCAAATCATAAAATCACGCTCCTAGCCCCTAATAAAACGATTTTAGATAATGCGATAAGCGCGATTGAAAAAAGCAGCATGGAATGCGTCATTGCCCCCTTTGTGTTAAACTTTAAAACCCCTGATAGGATTTTTATCTCGCTCAATTCCTTTGAAAGGAAGAAAAAACGCCAAAAATCCAAGCTCGCTTTGAATGAATTGAATGCGGGCGAATGGGTGGTGCATGATGATTATGGGGTGGGCGTGTTTTCTCAATTAGTCCAGCACAGCGTTTTAGGGAGCAAGAGGGATTTTTTAGAAATCGCTTATTTGGGCGAAGACAAACTGCTGTTACCGGCAGAAAACTTGCATCTCATCGCTCGCTATGTGGCGCAAAGCGATAGCGTGCCAGCTAAAGACCGGCTAGGGAAAGGGAGCTTTCTTAAATTAAAAGCTAAAGTCAGGACTAAGCTTTTAGAGATTGCTAGCAAGATCATTGAATTAGCGGCTGAACGCAATTTGATCTTGGGTAAAAAGATGGACACGCATTTAGCGGAGTTGGAAGTCTTTAAATCGCATGCGGGGTTTGAATACACCAGCGATCAAGAAAAGGCTATCGCTGAAATTTCAAAGGATTTAAGCTCTAAGAGGGTGATGGACAGATTATTGAGTGGGGATGTGGGTTTTGGGAAAACAGAAGTGGCGATGCATGCGATTTTTTGCGCGTTTTTGAACGGCTTTCAAAGCGCTTTAGTCGTGCCTACTACTTTATTAGCGCACCAGCATTTTGAGACTTTAAGGGCGCGTTTTGAAAATTTTGGCGTTAAAGTGGCTCGTTTGGATCGGTATGCGAGCGAAAAAAACAAGCTTTTAAAGGCGGTGGAATTAGGGTTGGTTGATGTTCTTGTAGGCACGCATGCGATTTTAAGCGCGAAATTTAAAAACTTGGGCTTAGTGGTGGTGGATGAAGAGCATAAATTTGGCGTGAAACAAAAAGAAGCTTTAAAAGAATTGAGCAAAAGCGTGCATTTTTTAAGCATGTCCGCCACGCCTATCCCGCGCACTTTAAACATGGTGCTCTCTCAAATTAAAGGCATTAGCTCTTTAAAAACCCCACCCACAGACAGAAAGCCCAACCGCACTTTTTTGAAAGAAAAGAATGACGAACTCTTAAAAGAGATTATTTATAGGGAATTACGCCGTAACGGGCAAATTTTTTACATCCATAACCACATCGCTAGCATTTCAAAAGTCAAAACCAAGCTAGAAGGTTTAATCCCTAAACTCAAAATCGCTATTTTGCATTCCCAAATTAACGCTTATGAGAGCGAAGAAATCATGCTAGAGTTTGCTAAGGGGAACTATCAGGTTTTATTATGCACTTCTATTGTGGAATCAGGGATTCATTTGCCTAACGCTAACACGATTATTATAGATAATGCGCAAAATTTTGGGCTGGCTGATTTGCATCAATTAAGAGGGCGTGTGGGGAGAGGCAAAAAAGAAGGCTTTTGTTATTTCCTTATAGAAGATCAAAAAAGTTTGAATGAACAGGCTCTAAAACGCTTGCTCGCTTTAGAAAAAAATTCGTATTTAGGCAGTGGGGAGAGTATCGCTTATCATGATTTAGAAATCAGGGGGGGCGGGAATTTGCTCGGGCAAGATCAGAGCGGGCATATTAAAAATATCGGTTATGCACTCTATACGCGCATGCTTGAAGACGCGATTTATGAATTGAGTGGGGGGAAGAAAAGGCTTGAAAAAAGCGTAGAAATCCAACTTGGCGTGAGCGCTTTTTTAAACCCTGAACTCATTGCAAGCGATAGTTTGAGATTGGATTTGTATCGCCGTTTGAGTTTGTGTGAAAATGTAGATGAGGTGGGGCAAATCCATGAAGAAATAGAAGACAGGTTTGGCAAAATAGACGATTTGAGCGCTCAATTTTTGCAAATCATTACGCTTAAAATTCTAGCCAACCAGCTTGGCATCATCAAACTTTCTAATTTCAATCAAAACATCACCCTTACTTATAACGATGAACATAAAGAAAGCTTAAAAGCCCCAAGCAAAGACGATAACGATATTTTAGAAACCCTTTTGAAACATTTGCGCGCTCAAATTTCTTTAAAACGGCGTTAAAAGCGTTTGATTTTAGCCTCAATTTTGTTATTTTAAAAAAATTATTAAGAGAGTTTGTTGTAAAATAGGGATTTGCTATGCCTTTAGTCGTTAAAAGGTAATTATCATTAAGGAGTTTTTAATCATGGCAGATATTCAAAGGCGTGATTTTTTAGGAATGAGCCTTGCTAGCGTTACAGCTATAGGGGCGATAGCGAGTCTGGTAGCGATGAAAAAGACTTGGGATCCGCTTCCAAGCGTTGTTTCAGCCGGTTTTACAACCATAGATGTGGCGAACATGCAAGAAGGGCAGTTTTCCACGGTGGAATGGCGTGGGAAACCGGTCTATATCCTCAAGCGTTCTAAAAAAGAGGGCTTTAATGAAAAGCGCGATTTTAAAATTGGCGAGAGCGTTTTTACCACAGCCATTCAAATTTGCACGCATTTAGGGTGTATCCCCACTTATCAAGATGAAGAAAAAGGCTTTTTATGCCCATGCCATGGGGGTCGTTTCACTTCTGATGGCGTGAATATTGCCGGCACCCCCCCTCCACGCCCTTTTGATATCCCGCCTTTTAAAATTGAAGGCACTAAAATCACTTTTGGTGAAGCCGGGGCTGAATACAAGAAAATGATGGCTAAAGCGTAAGGAGAGTTCAATGGCAGAGATAAAAAAAGCGAAGAATTTAGGCGAATGGCTAGACATGCGTCTTGGCACTAACAAGCTTGTTAAAGTGCTAATGACAGAATATTGGATCCCTAAAAACATTAATTTCCTATGGGCTATGGGGGTGATTTTATTGACCCTTTTTGGCGTGCTTGTGATCTCAGGGATTTTCTTGCTCATGTATTACAAGCCTGATGCGAAAATGGCGTTTGATAGCGTGAATTTCACCATCATGCAAGAAGTGGCTTATGGCTGGCTTTGGCGCCACATGCATGCCACGGCAGCGAGCATGATTTTTGTCATCATTTATATCCACATGTTTGTTGGCATCTATTATGGCTCTTACAAGAAGGGTCGTGAGATGATTTGGATTAGCGGGATGATTTTGTTTGTGGTCTTTAGCGCGGAAGCCTTTAGCGGGTATATGTTGCCTTGGGGACAGATGAGCTATTGGGCCGCAGCGGTTATCACTAATTTGTTTGGAGGCATTCCTTTCATTGGGGCTGATGTGGTGGAGTGGATTAGGGGCAATTATGTCGTGGCGGATTCCACTTTAACGCGCTTTTTCATGCTCCATGTGTTTTTACTGCCCATTGCGATCATTCTACTTGTTGGGGTGCATTTTTATTCTTTACGCATCCCGCATGTCAATAACCAAGAAGGCGAAGAGATTGACTTTGAATTGGAAGAAAAGAAATTCATTGAAGGCAAGAAGAAAGAATCCAAAGTCATTCCTTTTTGGCCGGTATTCTTGTCTAAAGATATTTTTGTGGTTTGCGCGTTCATGGTCTTTTTCTTTTACTTGGTGTGTTACCACTATGATTTTGCGATGGATCCTATCAACTTTGAAAGGGCTAACAGCCTTAAAACGCCGCCTCACATTTACCCTGAATGGTATTTCTTATGGAGCTATGAAGTCTTAAGGGGCTTTTTCTTTAGCGCTGATTTAGGGCTAATGGCCTTTGGCGTGGCGCAAGTGATCTTTTTCTTACTGCCCTTTTTGGACAGAAGCCCTGTGGTTGCTCCCGCGCACAAACGGCCGGCGTTTGAGGCGTGGTTTTGGCTTGTAATTATTGATATGATTGTTTTAACGATCTATGGTAAATTGCCTCCGCTTGGGATTGGTAAATACATTGGCTTAGCGGGTTCAATCACTTTTTTAGCCCTTTTCTTTGTGGTGTTGCCCATTATCACTATCGCCGAGAGCAAGAAGCAAGGGGGTGTTAGATGAAAGAATTTAAGATTCTAATCATCCTTATTGTGGTGATAGGCGTGATTTATTATGGGGTTGAGCCTTATGCGCATTCGGTGATGCACCCTAAAGTCGCTCCGGCAGATTTTGCTTTCAAGGATTTAGAGCCGATTGATTTAAAAAATGGCGATGCTAATAAGGGAAAACAGCTTGTAGCCGAAAATTGCACCGCTTGCCATGGCATTAAATCCCAAAACATTCCAGCCCCTATGGATAGCCTTAGTGCGAGCAACTCTTTTGGGGTTGTGCCACCGGATTTAAGCCATGTGGCGGGGGTTTTGAACGCGAATTTCTTAGCCCACTTCATCAAAGACCCCGTGAAAACGGCGAAATTGAGCCATAAATTCAACGATGAAAGGCCCTATCCTATGCCGGCGTTTTCTCAATTTAGCGATCAAGATTTGAGCGACATTGTGGCGTATCTCACTTCTATTTTGCCTAAAAGTTTGAGCGATAAGGAAGTGTTCGCGCAAAGCTGTCAAAGGTGCCATAGCCTGGATTATGCTAAAGATAAGGCCTTTAGCGATCCTAAAGATTTAGCCAATTATTTAGGCTCTCATGCGCCTGATTTGTCCATGATGATTAGGGCTAAGGGCGAACATGGCTTGAATGTTTTCATCAACGATCCGCAAAAGCTTTTGCCAGGCACGGCTATGCCTAGAGTGGGGTTGAGTGAAAAAGCTCAAAAACAAGTCATTTCTTATTTGGAAAAAGCGGGCGATAGGAAAAAGCATGAAAGGAATACTTTAGGGATTAAGATCATGATTTTCTTTGCGGTGCTGTCGTTCTTGGCTTACGCGTGGAAAAGAAAAGTTTGGAGCGAAGTGCATTGAATTAAAAAAAGGGGGGGGATGGTTTTATAATTTTTGATTCATGGTGGGTTACTTGAATGGCTTTTTCAAAATAATCTTTATTTTGGGATTTTATTATTACTAATAACCCCCTATAAGGTATTATGACTACAAAGCTTTTTGAGTGGTTTAACTAAATTCTAAAAGCTAGAGCCGGGGGCAAGGAATGTAAGGGGTTTTTTCTATGAGACTAATCATCAATTTCTTTACGCTAAAAATAAACTCGTGTTTTACAAGAAATAGATAAATGAACGCAAATATGCTAATGAGTGAGCGTTTTCAAAAATTCTAAGACATTCTGTTCTCTTAAAATGTGGTTAGGCGAAAAGAAGCTTTCAATCTGGTGGTGGTTAGAAAATTCCTTTTTATGCTCATAAGCCTTTCTGATGTAGGGGGCAAATCCAAAGGGGTTTTCTAAATCTTTTAAGGCGTTTTTCAAACTCTCTTCATCTTTATCTAAAGTATCAAAATACTTGAGTAAGACCTCTCTGGTTTCATAACTCAAAATATCTGAACCTTTAAAAAAAGTGATGTCTGCATTAGCGACTCCATATAGATAAATCGCATTGGGTTTAGGCAGGTTTGAATTCCACATGGGGCGAGAAGTTTGAATATTTTTTTCACCCTTATCGTTTTTAGAAAACTTGATTTCAATCCCCACCACATAATCAAAAATAAAAGCCAAAAAATCAGGGTAATTTTGCGAGCCAAAAGGCTGGTATAAAAAATGGCTTGTAAGGTTTGAAAAAGGGTTTTTAAGGGTGTGTGGGTGATTTTTTTCTAAAACTTGCTTTTTGAGTTGGTTAAAAGTGGTTTTGATTTCCTTATTAGGTTTTTCTTCAATATGGCTTAATTCTTCTGTTAAATCGCCGTTAATTTCGCTAAAGTGTTTTTTTAATTCATTCCTAAATTTGTTTTCAAACTGCTCCCCTGTGCTAGAACTTGCAAAAAACTTTCTTTTATTGGTAATTTCTTGGAACACTTTTTCAAGCATGCATTTCCTTTAATTTGCAATATTCTTCCACAAAATCATAAGTAGAAAACCCTAAAACTTGCGTGTTTTTATGAGCGAGTTTGTTAAAATCAATTTTATGGATAATCATTAAAGCTTCTTTGGAATGGGCTTTAATGAAAAAATATTGTCGGTTTTTAACCAGTAAATTTGCATTGGTGATCTTTTCGTTGTAGTCATAAAAGCCTTGTCTCACCACCGCAAAATCCCATTGGTATTTTTCTTTGTTGAAATATTTTAGGGTGTGTGGCGTGTTGTTATGAATGTAAGTGATAAAGTCATTATGGCGGATTTTTGGGGGTGCAATGATGCGCTCATCTTTAAGATTTAGGGCAATATTTTTATGCATATAGATTTGAAAAATGCATTTCACATCATAGGGTCGTTCATTAAAAATAAAAGCGTTTTTCTCCAAATCAGCATTTAAAACCAATTTTGCACGCTTATCAATGTGTTTTTGAATGGAATAGCGTTTGAACAAATTGGGCAAAATAAACGCTACGATAGGCGCTTCGTTTAAAGACTTGTTTAAAAAATTTAAGGCTAATTTCCCTCTATGCCCAAAAGGAGGGTTGCCAATAATAATACGCTTTTGGTTAAACTCAATCAATTCCAACAAATAATCTTTTTTTTGAATTCCTTGAGCTTTAGGGGCAATATCAAAGGCAAGACAATCAGCAATCCCTAATTCTTTTAACGCATCAACAAAGCTCCCACTCCCTGCACTTGGCTCTAAAAAATGGAATGCGTTTAAGTCTAGCCCTAGATTTTGAGCGGTGAGATCTTTTAGTAAATCCAAGCAAAATCGTGCGATTTTGGGGTTGGTGTAAAAAGCGTCTAAATTCTTTTGCAAGGTAGTATTACTAGCCATTTTAATCCCATTTTAATTGAAATCAAACCCGCCCGCTTCGCCTAAACTCATGCTTTCATAAGCCGCATCCACATAGCTGTTGCGGATCTCGCATTTTAAAACCTGCTCGCATTTCAAGCAACTCGTTACTTGCTTTTCTTCTTGGCATGCTTGTAATTTCAAAAGAGCGTCATTAAAACGCTCTTCATATTCTAATTTTTTAGCGCTATTTTGCATCATTCTCCCTTTAAATATTTTTCTAAAATCTGAGCTTCATGCGGGCTGGCTAAATAGCATTCGCTTTTTTCATGGTAGCTTTCCACGCTTTGTTCTAGCAAACGCTTTTTAACCCCCTTATCAAAATAAAACGCTTCCCCTTTAGCTTTTTCAACCATCAAGGCCAAAGGAAAGACTTCAAAAAGCTTTCGCAATTTCTTTTGCGGGTAGGAAAACATTCCGCCTTTTTTAATGAGCACATGATGGACATCAGCCACCATAGACCCCGAATACCGCAAGCGGTAATTTTCTGCAAAAAACCCCTCTAAAGCCTTTTTCAAGCCCAAAGAAAAATCCTTTTGATTGCCTCCGCTAGCGACGATTTTACCCTTATTTTCTAAAACGATGGTTTCTATAAAATGAAACTTGTTTTGGTAAAACGCGTAACGATAGACCTTGTCTAAAGCCACCACTAATTCAATTTTATGCCCAAAAACCACATAAAGGCTTGCAACTAAATTTTGCGCCTTATAATCCTTTTCATAAACCCCTATAATCGTGCCTACTAAGAAATTCGCCTCCATCACTGAGCTCCCATCTAGTGGGTCATAAGCGATCAGATAAGAGCCGTTTTCTTTAGTAACGGGCGTTTCTTTTTCTTCGCTAAAAACGCTTTTGATGTTTTCTAAACTCAAAAAATTTTCTTCTAAAAACTTATCTAGGGCTAAATCCGCTTTAATGGGTGTATCCCCGCTGCTGTTTTCTAATTTAGTGTAACTCCCAGCATCCGGCTTTTCTAAAATTTCTTGGGCTTTTTTAACCCCTTTTTCTAAAAGACTGATGATTTCTATAATGATGTTCGCATGCTTGCCTTTAAAATGTTTGTAATCCATAAAAACCCTTTTATGATTTGATTAAAGATGCTAATATTTTACTTGAAAACATTGAAAATAGGGAAGTATTTTGAAAGTAGCTCCGAGCCTTTTGAGCGCTGATTTTATGCATTTAGCCAAAGAGATAGAGAGCGTGAGTAACGCTGATTTTTTGCATGTGGATGTGATGGATGGGCATTATGTGCCTAATTTAACCATGGGGCCTTTGGTTTTAGAGAATGTTACTCAAATGAGCCAAGTGCCTTTAGACGTGCATTTAATGGTAGAAAACGCGAGCTTTTTTGTAGGATTATTTTCCCCTTTAAAACCGCAAATCATCAGCATTCATGCAGAAAATGAAAAACACCCCCATAGGGTGTTGCAACTCATTAAAAGTTCAGGCATCACGCCAGGCGTTGTTCTAAACCCCCACACGCATGAAGAAAGTATTAAATACTTGCTAGAAAGCGTGGGGCTAGTGCTTTTAATGAGCGTGAATCCGGGCTTTGGCGGGCAGAAGTTTTTAGATCTGGTGCTAGAAAAGTGTTTGAAAGTTAAAGAATTGATCAAACGCTACAACCCTAGCTGTCTTTTAGAAGTGGATGGGGGCGTGAATGATAAAAATATCTTTGAACTCCAACAAGCGGGCGTGGATGTGGTGGTTTCAGGGAGTTATATTTTTAAATCTAAAGATCGTAAGCTGGCTATTGAAGGCTTACAGAATGCCAATAAATCTCTTGCATAAAGATATTCAAGCCCTAATCGCTCGCTTAAAGCACCAGGATTTAAGCTTAAGCATGCTAGAAAAATCGCTCTCTCGCCTTATTTATGATGAAATCAATTTGGAATATTTAAAAGCGTGCGGGCTTAATTTCGTAGAAACGAGCGAAAATTTAATCACGCTCAAAAACCTTAAAACCCCCCTTAAAGATGAGGTTTTTTCCTTTATTGATTTAGAAACCACCGGCTCTTGCCCCATAAAACATGAGATTTTAGAAATTGGGGCCGTGCAAGTGAAGGGGGGGGAAATTATCAATCGTTTTGAAACCCTTGTGAAAGTCAAAAGCGTGCCTGATTATATCGCTGAGCTTACAGGAATCACCTATGAAGACACCCTAAACGCCCCAAGCGCGCATGAAGCTTTACAAGAATTGCGGCTTTTTTTAGGCAATAGCGTGTTTGTGGCCCACAACGCTAATTTTGATTACAACTTTTTAGGGCGTTATTTTGTAGAGAAATTGCACTGCCCTTTATTGAATTTAAAGCTTTGCACTTTGGATTTATCCAAACGCACCATTTTGTCCATGCGTTATTCTTTGAGCTTTTTAAAAGAGCTTTTAGGGTTTGGCATAGAAGTCAGCCACAGAGCCTATGCGGACGCTTTAGCGAGCTATAAGCTCTTTGAAATATGCCTATTAAACTTGCCTAGCCACATCAAAACGACAATGGATTTGATTGATTTTTCCAAATGCGCTAACACTTTGATCAAAAGACCCCCAAGATCCAGATACCAAGAGATCCCATCGCCGCTCCCTCTTTTTGAAAGGACAAAGGGTTTGTTCAATATCATAAAAGCGACCAGTTAAACGAAAGCTGTTTAATGGGGCTTAATAGGGCTAGGATTTTATTGTTTTTGTTCTTTGAGAATATCGCATGCTTCTTTTAATCCTAGCTTACAACTCTTTTCAAGGTTTTCTGTCGTTTGCTTTTCATCCTTTGCCACGCCTTTACCCTCATTATAAAACGCTGCTAGAGCGTAACACCCTTTAGCATCGTTCAATTCACAAGCTTTGGCAGAATATTCAAAAGCTTTTTTAAGATCCTTTGTTACGCCTTCACCATCACGATAAAACTCTCCTACAAGCGTGCATGTTAGAGCCTCGTTTAACTCGCAAGCTTTAGAATAATATCCAAAAGCTTTTTTAAGATCTTGCGTTACGCTTTCACCAAAAAAATAATCCCCTCCTAATTTAGAACACCCTTCACCATTATTCAACTCGCAAGCTTTAGAGTAATATTTGAAAGCTTTTTTAAAATTTTGTGTTACGCCTTCACCATTACGATAAATATCCCCTAAAATTTCACAGCCATCGCCATAGTTTAACTCGCAAGCTTTAGAATAATATTCTAGATCTTTTTTATCTTTTTTCAAACCCTTTATCATATCGTTATAAAAAGTTGCTGACAGCATACACCCTTCAACATTATTTAACTTACAAGATTTAGAGTAATATTCTAAAGCATTTTTAAGATCGTTTGCATTAAAATAAAACTCTGCTAAGTCCTTGCATTTTTCAGCATCGTTTGATTTGCAAGCTTTAGCAGTAGCGGTGTGTTCAAGAGCTTTTTCAATGCTTTCTCTTGCGTTTTCGCTCGCTATGGCTTTAGAATAAGCCTCTCTTAAGATCGTGCAACCATTAGCATCGTGTAATTTACAAGCTTTTTCAAAGTATTCCTTAGCCCTAGTGAAATCTTTATCCGTGTAAATAGTTATACCTGAAAATATAAGCTCTTTAGGATTGCTCTGCCATTAACCCCCCGCATAAACACAACGCCCCCAAACACAAAACCCTAAAAACCGCTTTTTTGACACCCCTTAACATGACGCATTCTCTTTTGTTAAAAATATAAGGTTCTATTATAATTGATATTGATAGCTAAAATCTTTTAATGTTTAAAAAACGGGGATTTGATTATTTTATTTTAAACTCATGAAAGGATAGGGACATTCGCGACACCCTACCCCACAATATCCAGCAAATGCTCTTCATGCCACAATTCAATTTCTTCTTCTTCCAAGCCAAACGCCTTAGCCCTTTGGCTGTTTGGATAGCGGTTTTTAGAGCCTTCTTTAGGATCTTTATCGCTAATGGCTTGCATGTTTTCTAACGCCCTTGTTTCTTGGGCTAATTCAAGCTTGCTTTGAAAGCTTTGCGCTAAATCCAGCATATCACTTCTTGCACCCTGTTGGATAGCAGAATTTAAAGGAGCGTTTTGGTTGATATAAGTTACATTGCCTAAAGCTGAAACACCCATGCTAACCTCCTTAGAATGTTTAAGTGTCCTTCAGACTAATAGTTCGGTATTTTGAGTAAATGACATTAGCTCCTTTGATGATTTTGACAAATTTTCGCTGCGTGTAGTCAATTTCGTAACTATTAAACGCATCTTTTTGCATTTTAATCAACATTTTGGCTAATTCCATAATAATTTCATCTTTAGGCGTGTTCTTTTGGCAAAAAACGATCAAATGCGATCCGGGAATATTTCTTACATGCATCCACAAATCATTCGCTCTTGCGTCTTGTAAAAGCTTGATATTCTCTTTTTGGTTTTTCCCTAAACCGATTTTAAAATCCTTATAATACAGCACTTCATACCCACTCATCGGGCGTTTGATTTTAGAATTTTTAAAGGGCATAAACATTTCTAAAACGCTTTCTTCTTGCGCTCCTTTAACATAGTTGATTTGATTTTCTTTAAAAGCGATTTTTTCTTTCAAATTCTCTTCTTCTAAATACAAGAATTGCGATTTTTGTTTCTTTTTTTTGCTGAGAGTGAATTTTTTATTGATAAAAGCGTTTAAGGGCATGCTCTTATCAATTTCAATCGCGCACTCCTTATCTTCAAAATCCTTTAAAACCACATGGCTTTCATGTTTATGGATTAAATGCTGGTAAGTGAGCAAGAGCTGGGCTTGAGTTTGCAATTCTTTCGCTTCCAATTGTAAATTTTTAGGATCTTCTAGTTTTTCTAATTTTTCTTTCAAGCGTTCTTTTTGGGCGTTTAATCGCTTGATGATTTGATTTTTTTTGTGTTCCAATTCTTTGTGTTGGTAAAATAAAAAATCTTTTTCTAAAATGCCTAACAATCCCTTAAAATCCAAATCCTCTTCTTGATGCTCGTAAATATTAGGAGGCAATGCCCCTAAAATATCGTTTTTAGCGACCCTGTCATTAAAACGAAAGGCCTCTATCACGCATTTTTCTTGATCTAAAATCATGAGATTGGCTTTTTTAGGGATCATCTCTAAACGCAAAATAAAATTTTCACTCTTATAAGCTAAATCTTTAGCGCCCTTGATTTCTAAAATCCGATCGTTATCAATGATGTTTGCTTGTAAAATTTTGGCGTTTTTAGTGAATTTATTCAAACAAAAATCTAACGCTAAAGTGTTTTTTAAAACGCTCTCTGGGGGTTTTTTGGACAAACCGATATAAGGCGCATTCAAATCTAAAACAAAGGCGTGTTTTTCTTTAGAAAAAGCCTCTAATAAAAAGCTAGACGCGCTCAAGCGTTTGAGGTTAAAATGCGTTTGGGTGTTTAAAAATTCGCTGAATTTCTTTAAAAGAAAAAATTTCATTCTTGCGCCTTTAATTTTTCTTTAGCGAAAGAAATCGCGCTCTCTATGTTTTCGCTCCCCCCTATCATGCGCGCGATTTCTAAAACCCTTTCTTCGTTACTAAGGGTTTTTGCAAGGCTTTTGTGGTTTTCTTTGAAGACTAAAATATGGTTTTTAGCGAGCGCTGGGATATGGACTTGGTGCGAAATGGCAAAGATTTGCGAATGGCTGCTTAAGGTTTCAAGGGCTTTAGAGACCGCCAAACTCTCTTCGCCGCTCAAGTTGGAATCCATTTCATCTAACACCAACACGCCTTTAAAATCCTTTAAAAACTCCATTTCTAAAAGCATGAACGCCAACCTCAAACGGCTGTATTCTCCAGAGCTTAAAGTTTCTAATTGGGAATTTTGTAAATGTAAAACGAGTTTTTGAGCGCCTTTTTCACTCATGGGGGCTTCTTCTAAGATCAAACTAGGGCTTTTTAAGAACAAATCTTTAGCCTTATCGCTTAAAAGGGCGTTAAAACCGGCTAAATACTCTTTCCTAAAGCCGCCTATTTCTTCGCACAATTTCAAGCATTCGGCTTTCAATCGCTCTATTTCTTTGTGGTAAGTTTCGCAATGATGGTCGATTTCTTTTAAGTTGTGCAGTTCGTTTTTAACATGCGCTAATCGTTCTTTAGCATGCGCAATGCTCCCGTAATCCTTAATGATCCCGCTCAGCATGCCAAGCCTTTCTAACACCTTTTCAATATCCAAACGCTCGCACTCTTCTAATTTAGCCTGCTCTTTTTCCAACAGAGCGCTCGCCTCTAATAAAGCGCTTTTTAAAAATTCAGCGCTATGGCCCACGCTCTCTAAAGCATGCGTGATTTTGTGGGTATTTTCTAGCACATCTAACGCCAGGGCGATTTTATCGTTCAATTTCTCCTTACTAGAGAGCAATTTTTTCTGCTCCAAAAGGCGTTCGTATTCGTCTTCTTTTAAATCCAGCCTCTCTAATTTCATTTTTTCAAAATTCAAACGCTCTTCTAAATCCTTTTGAAAACGCTTTTTATCCTCTAACGATCGCCTTTCTTTTTCCAGCTTCTCTAAATGGGTGAATTTTGTTTCAAGCGCGCCTAAAAGGGGGCTAAACGCCTTGTTTTTGTTTTGGATATAGCCATCTAATAAGGAGAGCATTAAAATATCGTTGAGTTCATTCTGGCTGAATCTGTCGTTGGATAGGCGTTTAATAAGCCCTTTTAATAACGCTTTGAGCGTGTTTTTAGACAGGCTTGTTTGGTTTAAGAAATAGCGCGTTTTTTCTTTTTTAATCACGCTAATGACTAAGGGTTCATGCTCATCTTCTCTAAAAATGCCATATTCTTCCGTGTCTAAAAAAGGCGCGATCAATTCCACTTCAATGTTTGCAGCGTTGCTCTCTTTAAGCCCAAACGCCCCTAAAAGGCTCGCAATAAGGACGCTTTTCCCCACCCCACTAGCCCCACTAATCGCGCTCAAGCCATCTTTAAACTCCAAATCCAGCTTTTCAAAAACAGCGTTTTGACGCACTTTTAAGCGTGTGATTTGAGCGTTATTGAAATCTCGCATGTTTTTTACCCTTTTTTATCTTTTTTTGCTAGGGCTTTCCCCCCATAATAGCTTTTCTTTAAGCACCTTAAAATAATCCCTTGAATTTTTTTGTAAGAGCTTGGTGGTGGTGGGGCTTTTTTGAACGTGTAGTTTTTGGTTAGCTTTCAAATCGTAGGTGGCTTGCCCATCAATGACTACAAGAGCGTCCTCATGAGCGCAAAAACTCAAGCAAAATTCCGCTCCTAGCACTAAAGGGCGTTGCGTTAAAGAAAAATCGCACAAGGGCGTTAAAATATAGCTCTGGCTTAAAGCATGCACAATCGGCCCATGAGCGCTCAAATTATAAGCGGTTGAGCCTAGGGGCGTGGCAATGATAAGCCCATCGCCTTTATAAGTGTTAAAGGGCGTATGGCCCGCGCATGCTTTGATGTCTAAAACCCCTAAAGCTTTTTTTTTAGCGATCACGATTTCATTGATCGCATAAAAAGAAGTGTTTCCAATACGGCCCTCCAAAGCCAAATGCTCTTCTAATTTGATCCTGTTTTGCTTGAGATCTTGTAAGAAATCTTTCAACCCGTTCAATTCAACCGCGCTCAAAAACCCTAAATTCCCAATCCTAACCCCAAAACATGGCTTATTGTAAGCATGCGTCATTCTTAAGGCGCCTAAAATCGTGCCATCGCCCCCTAAACACAAAAACGCGTAAGCTTTTTCTATCAATCGTTCGTCTTTTGCCCCATCAAGGCTATCAATCATAAAGCTTTCAAACCCCTCATCTTCTAAAAGCTTTAAAACCCATTCTTTAGCCTGCTCTAGCTCTTCAAAAAGAGCGTTTTGATAATGAGTGGGCCGCACAAACACGCCGATAGTTTGAAGTGAATCTTTCATGCGTATATTGTAGCTTAAAGCTTGAAACAAAATTTTAAAAAAGGAGGTTTTAATTGCTTTTTTATCATCTTATGTAAAGTTCATGAAAAGTTTTTATTTTTATTAATGTTTCATTCTTTAATCGTTTTTAATTATTTTTTGGGTATTCTTTTTAAAAATGTAAGCATTATGTTAAGGAATCATCCATGAAAAAATTTTTTTTTCAATCTTTATTAGCTTTGATTGTTTCTATGAACGCGCTATTAGCCATGGATGGCAATGGCGTTTTTTTAGGGGCGGGTTATTTGCAAGGGCAAGCACAAATGCATGCGGATATTAATTCTCAAAAACAAGCCACTAACGCTACGATTAAGGGCTTTGATGTGCTTTTAGGGTATCAATTTTTCTTTGAAAAACACTTTGGCTTACGCCTTTATGGGTTTTTTGACTACGCTCATGCCAATTCTATTAGGCTTAAAAACCCTAATTATAACAGCGAAGTGGCGCAATTGGCGGGTCAAGTTCTTGGGAAACAAGAAATCAATCGCTTAACGAGCCTTGCTGATCCCAAAACCTTTGAGCCAAACATGCTCACTTATGGGGGGGCTATGGATTTAATGGTTAATGTCATCAATAACGGCATCATGAGTTTGGGGGCTTTTGGTGGGGTGCAATTAGCCGGCAATTCATGGCTTATGGCGACGCCAAGTTTTGAGGGCATTTTGGTGGAGCAAGCTTTGGTGAGCAAAAAAGCCACTTCTTTCCAATTTTTATTCAATGTGGGGGCTCGCTTAAGGATCTTAAAGCATTCTAGCATTGAAGCGGGCGTGAAATTCCCCATGTTAAAGAAAAACCCCTACATCACTGCAAAAAATTTGGATATAGGGTTTAGACGCGTGTATTCGTGGTATGTGAATTACGTGTTCACTTTCTAGGGGCGTATCCCTAGAGCGCTAGCACGCCCTCAATGATTTGAATCAACTCTTCTTTTCTTTTTTCTAAGCTTTTGGGCGTCCATTCTGTGTATTGCACAACATCTATGGTCATCTTATAGCAAGTCATCACCTTAAAAGGTTTTTCCCTACCTCGCTTGTCCTTACCTAGCTTGACAGCGTTTCCCATATAGATTTCTTTTTTCTCTTTGAAATCCAAATTTGAAGCTTGAGCGTTTTTCGTGCCTCCTAAAAGCGTGAGGTTGGCTAAAGAATGCGTGTATAATCCTCTTTCTTCTTCGCTAAAGTCTTTAACCCACTGGCTTGAAGAACCAGGTTGTTGAGGTAAAATGTGTTCGATATGATAATCGTCCTTTTGAATGCGTTTAGGTTTAGGATCGTCGCTCATGGAATATTCCACTAAAATGAGAATGGGTTTGAGCCATGAATTTTTTTTAGGAGTTTTACCAGTGTAGTAGAATTTCGTGTATAAGTTGCTGTCTTTTAGATTGTCCTTAAAGCGTTGTAATACATTATAGTCATCTAAATATTTTTTCACAATAGAAGTGATGTAATCCATGCTTTTCTTTTCTTTTAAGGCAATAATAATGTTGCAACAAGTTTGTTCGATTTGAGATTTTGTCCGCCCTGCAACCCAATGTTGGTAGTAAAACTTGACCAACAACTCCTTTAAAGCCTCTATGTCTTGATCGCTATAGCGGTGTAACAAACTAGCGCACAAAATAACATACAAATAATCATCGTCTTTATACGAGAGCAAATGGGCATGCCGATCTTGCATTTCCAATACTTCACCATAAGCATTGTAAAAATCCTCTACGCCCTTAAGGTATTCTAAGGGGGTTTTGTTAAGATTGTTAAACCAAGTAACGAGCCTTTTTTGCATTTTTTCTCTAGAAGTTTTCGATTCGAGATAGGTTAAATACCAACTGAATAAGGTTTCTATTGTTAAATCATTGTCTGAACATTTTTGGCTTAAGGCGTTCCAACGAGACACAAGCTTTTTTTGATCCTCTTCTTTAGCGAGTTCTTTTAACAGCTCTCCCTTAAAAATATCTGTCGCATTCAAAGGCAAACCCCTAGCGTTTAAAACATTAAAAATCCTTAACGCCTTGTCTATGTTTGGGCAAATGATGGTGATAAATTTAACATTAGAATACAGCCACTCAATGAAATCGTTAATGTCTTCAATTTCTTTTTTCCTGAGATAGTCTTTTAAACAGATCGCATTTTTTAGGTAATTGTTCTCATTATTTTTATTCTTGCTTGCTTGAGAGTCGTTGAAATGTTCTAATGCATACGCAAAATCATCTTCAGCGTTAGACCCTATAGTGTTAAAACTCAGTCGTTTTCTTTCTGTATGCCTATCTTTCCAACCCTCTTGTAAACGTTCTAGATGCTTAGGATCTTCTAATAAACAATCATTATAAAGATCGGCTAAAACTTTTGCTAGCAGAATGAAAGTGCTTAAGCGTTGCTGTCCATCTACAATATCATAGGTTTCGGTTTTGGAATGAGGATCGGATTTGACTAAGACTAATGAACCGCAAAAATAATCGCTTTCTCTGTCATCTTCATAATTAAAAAACAAATCGTCTAAAAGCTTTTCGCAGTTTTCTTTTGTCCATTGATAAGGGCGTTGGTAGATAGGGATTTGATAATAGAGTTCTTCTTTCAAAGTATTTTTTAAATACCACTCATAGCTATCAATTTTTGCCATAAAAACCCCTTGTATTGATTAGGGTAGATTATAACATTAAAAAGTGTTTTTTTTTTTTTGAAATATTTCTACGCATTAAAACGCATGGTTTTTGTTAGAACAGACAGAAAAGAACCCCTAATTTAGGGGTTTTTGGGGTTTATTTCTTAAAATTTTCCATGGATTTTTTCATATCAATCACATAGCGGAAATTCCCTTGCCCGTTTAAGAGTTTGTCCCAAGTCGCATCAATTTCTTGACCGGTAACTAGCTCAATCTCAGGGTAAATGCCATGCTTGATGGAAAAATCCATCATTTCTTGGGTTTCTTTCACGCCCCCAATCCAAGAGCCATAAACCTTATGATTGCCTGAAAACAGCACCAAATCGCCAAAATCCAAATTCCTTTGCGGATCTTTTGGAGGGATACCCACAATCGCCACTTCACCGCCATATTTTAATAATTTAGTGTAAGCGAGCAAGTCATATTGCGTGGGAATGCTAGAAACGATTAAATCAAATTTTTCTTTGCATTCTCCCACGCTTGTATAAAAGTTAGTCGCGCCTAGTTTTTGAGCCATTTGTTTTTTCTTGTCGTTCCTTGCGAACACGCTCACTTGCGCTCCCATAGCCACGGCGTATTTTAAAGCCATATGCCCCAACCCACCAAAGCCAGCGATACCCACTTTAGAGCCTTTAGTAACTTTAGAAAATTTTAAAGGCGAATACACGGTAATGCCCGCGCAAAGCAAGGGGGCTGCTTTATCCAATGGGGCTTCTTTAGGGATAGAAATCACAAAGTTTTCGCTCACCACGATATTGTTAGAATACCCGCCATAAGTAGGCTCATTATTGTGGAAAGAATCTTCCCAGCTGTAAGTGTAAATGGTTTTGTTGTTTTCGCACCATTGTTCTTGGTGTTCATGTTTACAGGTATGACACTCACCGCAAGAATTTACCATGCAACCCACTCCAGCGTGATCGCCTACTTTAAACTTCGTTACCTTAGAGCCAACCGCACGCACTACCCCAGCAATTTCATGCCCAGGCACCATAGGATAAATTCCAGGCAACCAATCGCTATGAGCGAAGTGAATATCCGTATGACAAATTCCTGAAAAATGGGTGTCAATGACAACATCGTATTCGCCCATGGCATGGCGGCTATGCTCCCATTCGTGGAACTTCCCGTCTTTGCTGTCTATCGCAAAACCTTTAAAAGGCACTCGTTGGTTGTTACAATTGCAAGCGTTATGCATGAAAACTCCTTAAAACATCAAAGTATCATTCAGTCTTATTTGTAGTTTTAACAACAAGGAAAAAGGGGATTTTTGTGTGTTTCTGTAACCGTCAAACAGGTTCAAAAGAAGAGTGTTTGTGTGTTTCTGTAACCGTCAAAAATTTAACAAAAACTATTAAAGGCTAAATGTGAAAGGATTTTAAGGGATTTATGCTTAAAGCTTTCTTAAGCTAAAGGAAAATCTTTACCCTAAAGCGGCCTTTAAAACCCTTGCTAAAGCTTATTTTTAAAGCTCCTTTAAAACCTCTAAAGGCGATTTGAACGCCAGATTGAACGCTTTAGCGATGCCTTCTTGGGTGATATAGCCGTTATAAGCACTCAAGCCTCCAAGCGTGTTCGCCACGATTTTAGTGTTGGCTGTTAAAAAACCTTTTAAGCCATGCTCTAAATAATACAATAAATACGGCGCGCTCGCATGGCTATAAGCCGTAGAACTCGTTTTAGCAACAATCCCTGGCATGTTCGGCACGCCATAATGCAACAAATCCTCTTCCACATACACCGGGTTAGAATGGCTTGTCTGGCGTATGGTCTCTATGCACCCCCCTAAATCGCAAGCCACATCAATGACTACCCCTTGTTTTTGCATGTATTTTAAATGCCTTCTTAAGATCACTTTAGGGGTTTGGCTCGCTGTAACTAACACCGCTCCCACTAGCCCCACCGCTCCACTTAAAGCGTGAATGATATTGGCTTCATTCACGCTTAAGACTTCTAAATCATACAAATGATAATAGGGGTGGTTTTGCAATTTAGCGTAGTCTAATTCTAAAATCGTTACTTTAGCCCCCATTTGGCTTAAAACTTTCGCGCTCTCCATACCAACCACACCGCCCCCAACCACAACGATTTTAGCCCTTTGTGCACCCGACAAACCCCCTAGCATGACCCCCTTACCCATAAAGCCCTTAACATGCTCTAAAGCCAATAAATAATGCTGGACTAAATGCGCGGCCAACCTCCCAGCCACCACGCTCATAGGCGCTAAAATAGGGTAGTCGTTTTTAGGCCCGGCAATGGTTTCAGTGCAAATGGAAGTGATTTTTTTATCTATAAACATTTCGCACAAGCTTTTTTGATACGCTAGATCCAAGTAACTAAACAGAGTCGCTTTTTCTTTTAGCAAAGGGTATTCATGCTCTAAAGGCTCTTTGCATTTGACCACCAAATCCTGCCCCCATGCCGTTTTAGAATCCACGATTTTAGCCCCCACGCTTTCATACGCTTCGTTACTATAACCGCTATTAGCGCCCGCGCTATTTTGAACTAAAACCTCCACGCCCTTTTGAGCGATTAGCGCCACATCATCAGGCACTAAAGCCACTCGGGATTCCAAATCCATGCTTTCTTTGACTAGCCCAATAGTCATGTTAATCCTTTAAGTAGTAGTGTCAGTTATGATTATATTCGCTCAATAAGACTATTTGAGTGTTTTTCTGTCAAAAACTTGAATGGTTTTACTCTTTTACACAATGAAATTGTCTTATTTGTTATCCATTTGCTTATTAATAATTGATTGTTAATTTTAGTTTAGAATGGAAAATATGAGTGGGGATTTAAAAAGGAGTTATAAAATGATTTTAGTAGGATTAGAAGCGGAATTAGGAGCGTCAAAAAGAGGCACCGATAAAGGGGTTAGGCGTTTGAGAGAGGTTTTAAGCGAAACGCATGGCGATTTAATTAAAGGCATGCAAACGATCACTCAAGAGCGGTGCGTGCTTTATAAGGAGTTTAGATACGCTAAGAATTTTGAAGATTACTACCTTTTTTGTAAAGAAAATCTGATCCCTTGCATGCAAGAAGTGTTTGAGAAAAAAGAATTCCCTTTGATTTTAAGCTCAGAGCATGCGAACATGTTTGGGATTTTCCAAGCCTTTAGAAGCGTTCATAAAGACAAAAAAATAGGGATTTTGTATTTAGACGCGCATGCGGATATCCACACGGCTTATGACAGCGATACAAAGCACATTCACGGCATGCCTTTAGGCATGGTTTTAAATCGTGTCCATAGCGGGGTTAATCGCATGAGCGAGAGCGAAGAAAAGGCATGGCAAAAGCTCTGCTCTTTGGGGTTAGAAAAGGGAGCGTTAGAAATTGATCCTAAATGTTTGGTGTATTTTGGGGTAAGAAGCACAGAAAAAAGCGAAAGAGATGTGATTAAGGAATTAGAAATCCCTTTATTTAGCGTGGGCGCGATAAGAGAAAACATGCAAGGAGTGGTTCAAAAAACCAAAGAATTGTTAAAAGCGGTGGATATTATTTACCTTAGCTTGGATTTAGACATTATGGATGGCAAGCTTTTCACTTCTACCGGCGTGCGTGAAAATAACGGGCTGAGTTTTGATGAATTAAGGCAATTACTGGGCTTGCTTTTAGAAAGTTTTAAAGACCGATTAGGGGCCGTTGAGGTAACCGAATACAACCCCACGGTGAACGCTAAACACAATAATGAAGAAGAAAAGCAGGTTTTAGAAATCTTGGATCTCATCATCAAGCGCTGTAAAATTAAAGACAAGGAGCGATCTTTTGCAATGAGTCGCTGATCGCTTTTTAAACCAAACGATAAAAGGTTGAAAAAAGGGGCAGTGTTTAGATGGAAAATTAAACCGCTTTGAGCGTCAAAGAATGTCTTGTGTGTTTTGAGAACGCATGCAAGCTATCTGTGTGTCAAAAATGGGTATTTTCTACTAAAACCAAGCGAAATCAAAAAAAAAAAAAAAAGATTTTCATGGGATTAATAAAATTTTAAGAATTTTTATGATAAAATTCTGCACATTATTAAGTTTTTTTTGTTTTTATTACTTAATAGGCGTTCGTTATCAGTGTGATTTTACTTGAAAAATTTAAATCATTTTTTAATCCAAAATACAAGGAGTTGGTGTTGCATAAAAAAGTTCTGTTGGCTTTAACTGCCAGCTTGATTTGCCAAGAGTCTTTGTTCGCTAAGGAGAAAGACTACACTTTGGGCAAGGTTTCTACTGCCGGCAAAAAGGATAAATCTGATTATTCTGGGCAGGTCAATTTGGGTTATAGCGGGATTACCGCGCCTAAGAGTTGGCAAGATGAAGAAGTGAAAAAATACACAGGAAGCCGCACGGTGATCTCTAACAAAGCGCTCACCCAACAAGCTAACCAAAGCATTGAAGAAGCTTTACAGAATGTCCCCGGTCTGCAAATTAGGAATGCGACAGGTGTAGGGGCTATGCCCACTATCCAAATCCGTGGCTTTGGAGCTGGAGGTTCAGGGCATAGCGATGCGACGCTGATGTTAGTCAATGGTATTCCTGTTTATATGGCCCCCTACGCCCACATTGAGCTAGACATTTTCCCTGTTACCTTCCAAGCCATTGATCGCATTGATGTGATCAAGGGTGGAGGCAGCGTGCAATACGGGCCTAACACTTATGGGGGTATTGTCAATATCATCACTAAGCCTATCCCTACTCAATGGGAAAACCAAGCGGCTGAAAGGATCACTTATTGGGCTAAGGCTAGAAACGCCGGGTTTGCCGCTCCCCCTGATAAAACCGGCGATCCTTCTTTTATCAAGTCTTTAGGCAACAACCTCCTCTATAACACCTATGTGAGAAGCGGAGGGATGATCAATAAGCATGTGGGTATCCAAGCGCAAGCTAACTGGGTTAGAGGACAAGGCTTTAGGGACAATAGCCCCTCTAATATTTCAAACTATTGGCTAGATGGGGTCTATGACATCAATGAAAGCAATGGGATTAAAGCCTATTACCAATACTACGATTTTGCTATCGCCCAACCAGGATCACTCAGCGAGCAAGATTACAAAATAAACCGCTTCGCTAATTTGCGCCCCTTAAACCAAAAAGGCGGGCGCTCACAACGCTTTGGGGCTGTGTATGAAAACCGCTTCGGGGATTTAGACAGAGTGGGCGGGACTTTTAGCTTCACCTACTATGGGCAGTTGATGACTAGGGACTTTCAAGTGAGCTCTAGTTATAATAGCGCTAACATGGTTACTTGCTTTAGCGAAGCGGCATGCAGGGCGGCGGGACTCCCGGCAGGGTATAACTTGGCTGTGCCTTATTATGCCACTAACTACAATGGCTGGGCAGAAGTAGAAAACCCTGTGCGTTCCATTAACAACGCTTTTGAGCCTAAAGTGAATCTGATCGTCAATACCGGTAAAGTCAAGCAAACCTTTATCATGGGCTTGCGTTTCATGACCACCACCTTTTTACAACGCCAATACTTAAACACCAATGAATGCGCCACCAAAACGAGCGGTGAGGGGGCAGGATTCTTGTGTGAGGGCGCTAATGTGATGAGCGGTTGGAAACCCCACATCAAGCATGGCGTTTATAGAAACTGGAATAACTGGCGTAACAATTACACAGCAGTCTATTTGAGCGATCGCATTGAAGCTTGGGACGGGCGCTTTTTTATCGTGCCTGGTTTGCGCTACGCTTTTGTGCAATACAACAACGAAAATGCGGCCAACTGGATGCAAATCCCTGAGAAGGATTTAAGAAAAATCAAGCACATGAACAATTGGATGCCTTCAACCAACATTGGCTTTATCCCTGTGCAAGGCGATCACAATGTGCTTACCTACTTCAACTACCAACGCTCTTTCGTCCCGCCTCAATTAGACGTTTTGAGCTATGGAGGAGCGGAGTATTTCACCCAACACTTTGACACGGTGGAAGCAGGAGCGCGCTACACCTATAAAGATAAATTCAGCTTCAATGCAGACTACTTCAGGATTTGGGCGCGCGATTTTGCCACCGGGCAGTATTCAGTCTATACAAGCGGTCCCATGAAAGGCAATGTGCGCCCCATTAACGGCTATTCTCAAGGCGTGGAGCTGGAATTATATTACAGGCCCATTAGAGGGTTGCAATTCCATGCCGCTTTCAACTACATTGACACTCGTGTAACTAGCCATGGCCCTTTAACAGACTTGAACGGGGATGTGCTAAAAGGGACTAGCTATAACAAGCATTTCCCTTTTGTAAGCCCTTTCCAGTTCATTTTTGACGCTCGTTACAACTGGCGTAAAACCACCATTGGTATTTCTAGCTATTTTTATAGCCGTGCTTATAGCGGGATTAGCAACAGCGCAGCAGGAGGCTATTATGGGATGCAATATTATAGTGGGGGGAACAACTATGAAAGCGTTCTTAATAGCGGTTATCAATGCGAAGCTTGGTGTATGACCCAGCATGAAGGGCTCTTGCCTTGGTATTGGGTGTGGAATATCCAAGTGAGCCAAATTTTCTGGGAAAACGGACGACACAGAGTTACAGGAAGCTTGCAAATCAATAACATCTTCAACATGAAGTATTATTTTACAGGGATTGGCTCTAGCCCTGCAGGCTTGCAACCCGCACCTGGAAGATCGGTTACAGCGTATTTGAACTACACTTTCTAAAGGCTTTAAAAGGAGGGGGTTATTGCGCTATGATGAGCCGCTCAAATTAGCCGCTTATCGGTTTCACTAATTTCACTAATATTGTGGAGCATTCATTTAAGAGCGCTCCAAATAAGTTTCTTTGAGGCTGGCCTTAGCCCTTTGCCAATCAGGCAAATACAAACTCAGCAAATCCCTAAAATATTCGTTATGGTGGCGTGCTTTGAAATGCAATAATTCATGCACAACCACATATTCAATGCCCTTTCTAGGCGCTTTAGCCAATTCCAAATTAAAAAGTAGGGTGCGTTTAGCAATATTACAACTCCCCCATATCCGTTTCATTTTTTGGATCTTAAAGCTTTGTATGCTTTCGTTTAAAATCTTTTCGTATTGGTTGATATAGGTTTGTATTTTTTCTCTTAAAACTTGTCTGTAATAGTTTTCTAACACTTTTAAGCGGTTTTCTAAGCTTGTTTTTTTCTGGACATGCAAGATTAAATATTTAGGGCTTTGGAGGACGAAGTGTTTTTTTATAGTGTGTTCAATCTTTAACAAATAGCGTTTCCCAAAAAGATAATGGCTTTCTCTCTCTAGTATTTCCCTTTGGCTCTGTCTGTTTTGGTTTAAAAAATTTTGTTGCTGTTCTTTTATCCAAGGGAGTCTTTTAATCAAAGAAAGTCTAAGGCTCTCATCATTTAGAGCTAGGGGGCAAGACACATGCACAGAGCCATCAGGCGGGCAAACGCTAATGTGTAAATGCTTAATATCCTTTTTTTCTATAGCGATGTTGGTATTATTTAAAGTCAAACAATAAGCGTTCATTAGTGATACTCCTTTATGTGTTTGGCTAAATTAAAGACATTTTCTAACAAAACCTCATCGTTTATGATTTTTCTTAAAGCGATTTTAAGGTTTTTTTCTTTTTGATTATGCCCCACCCAACCATCTTTTTTATTACCCCTAATGCATGCGTCTATTTCTAGGGCTAAGGCTTCATTTTCGTCTAAATTATCATAGAGGGTTTTTAAAGCGTTAGTGTTGATCTTTTTAGGGTAATTTCTATCTTCTTTATCAATAACTTTTTTGGCTAAGTCGTGGATTTGTTGCAAGTATTCTAAATAGGTTAATTTCTTTTCTCTAAACTGGAGAATCAAATCGTTTAAAAGCGAAGATAATTTTTCGTAATACTTAGGATCGCTCGCTTCTTTTTCTATAATGCGTTTTCTGGTGTTGTTAGCGATGCTTTCTGCCATAGAGCTTTCATTTTTAAATACTTGAGATAACGCCTTATTAAAATCATCAATATCCATTTGGGCTAAAACTTCGCACAGCCCTTGATCTTCTATTTGGAATAACACTTCGCTATCCGTGGTTTTAATGTAAGCGTCTAAGATCCGGCGCATGTCCTCGCTATAGCTTTTTAAATCCACGCTATCCCCACTACTCAAGCCAATCGCTTTTTGTAAATGCCTGTAAAATCCCGCTTCTTGTTTGATTTGTTGCGTTTCTTCTTTAGAATGAATGGGCTTTTCTAAATTATTCAATTCCACAAACATTCTTAAAAACGCGCCAACGAGCTGGTAAAACAACCGCCTTTTTTGAGCGTTTTTTCTAAATCGCTCCCACAAAAATAAGCGATATAATCCTCTTCATCTTTTGGCTCTTTCACGCCTTCGCAAAGCGATTTTAACTGATCTCTAGTTTCTTCTAATTTTTTCTTAATCTTTTGGGATTTATCAGAGATAAACCCTTGAATGTCTTCTCTTTCATAGTTTTCAAACGCTTTATTAGTGTAATCGCTGTGCGCTTCTTGTAGGCTATCAAACAAATCCTTATAGTCTATGATACAGCCAAAATCCTTATCTTCGCTATCTAATCTATTCACCCTGCACACCGCTTGAAAAAGCCCATGATCTTGCATTTTCTTATCCATGTATAAATAAGTGAGGCTTGGTGCATCAAAACCGGTCAATAGCTTATCCACCACGATCAATAGCTTCATTCTATTAGGCTCATTAATAAAACGCTCTTTAACTTTTTCTTCAAACTCTTTAATTTTGTTAAGGGCTTTTTTCTCATCTTTTTCATCAAAAAAGTTTTGCAGCATTTTGCAATAAGCGCGGTATTGATAACTCTCTTCGCTCTCATCGCTCCCACAATCTTTCAGATCAGCGATACTGGGTTCATAGCTTGTGATCACAGCCACCTTATCCTTTAATTCTGTTTCCAAAAAGAGTTCAAAATACCGGCATGCGTTATACACGCTTTCAGCCACCAGCATGGCATTCCCCTTTTCACTCCTTAATCGTGGGAGTTTTGCCATATCCAATACAATATCTTGCACAATGCGAGCTAATCTGTCTTTAGTGGAAAAAACTTTTTGCAAATTAGCCCATTTCTTTTTAAGCTCTGTTTTAGCCGTATCATTCAAGTTTTGGGTTTTTAATTCAAAATATTCGTCTAGCTTTTCAGGACTACTGACATATTGATCCACGCTTCTGGCTTCATAATTTAAATCTAGCACCACCCTATCGCTAACGGATTCATTAAATTTATAGCAATGGATATAATTCCCAAACACTTCCTGGCTTGTCTTTTTCTCTTGCTTCAACAAAGGCGTGCCGCTAAAGCCTATAAAAATCGCATTAGGGAGCAGGCTTTTCATGGCTTTATGCAATTTAGCGCTTTGGGTTCTGTGGCATTCATCCACTAAAACAACCCATTCTTTTAAAATAGGTTGCTTTTTTAAGTCTTCTAAGTCGTTGTCATCAAATTTATGGACAAGCGTTCCAACCAAAAATTCCTTATTTTCAAACAGCACGCTCAATAAATCCTTCTTGCTGTCTGCGCGATAATAACTCTTCTCGCCTGTTCCCAAAAACACGCCTTGAATTTGAGCGTCTAACTCCCTCCTGTCCGTAACGATTAAAATCCTTGGCTGTTTGATATTTCCTCTTAGCCATTGAGTGAGCCACACCATAGTCAAGCTCTTGCCGCTGCCTTGCGTGTGCCAGATAATCCCCCCTTCTTTTCTTTGGATAAATTCTTGCGTTTTCTTAATTGCAAAATACTGATGGAACCGGGCGCATTTCTTTTGCCCCTTATCAAAAATCAAAAAATCATGGATAAATTCTAAAAACCTTTCTTTTTCTAAAAAGCATTCAATCGTCTCAAACAAATTTTTTAAAACGCCCTCTTCTTTCCAAGAAAGGTAGTATTTTTCTTTAGTCTCTATGACGCCATATTTTAGCCCTTGACTTTCATTACCCGCCATAACCAATTGGATCGTTTTAAAAAAATCTCTAATAAATTCTTTCTTCTGGTTGTCTAAATTTTGTCTGATACCGCTTTCTACGCTCACGCTGGATTTTTTCAATTCTAGCACCCCTAAAGCGATCCCATTAACGTAAAGCACTATGTCCGGCCGTTTTGCGTTTGGCCCTTTAACGCTCACTTCTTCAGCCACGCTAAATTCATTTTTAGAAACATCTTTCCAATCAATGAGATAAGTCGTTTGAGTGTTTTCATTCTGGCTTATTTTAGTTCCCACGCCATAAATCAAAAGGTTGTAAAATGTTTGATTCGCTTCGTATAAATCGTTTTTTAAAGCGTCATGGATTTTATGCTCAATTTTATGCCACCTTTCATCACTGATTTTTTGATTTTTAATTAGCCATGCCTTCAAGCTTTCTTTATTAATGTTTTCGTTATCGATCTTTGTTAAATCCCCTAAATACGCATAGCCCATGGTTTTAAAAGTTTCTATGACTTGTTTTTGAACTTCTTTTTCTGTTTTCATCATAAACCCCTTAAGAACGCTTTTTATCGCTTTATATTATAATCCTAAAAACAAAATAGGGTGGTTAAAATGGCGATCAAAAAAAGCGAATTGTATAGCTCTTTATGGGCTGGAGCGGATAGCTTAAGGGGCGGAATGGATGCGAGCGAGTATAAAAACTATGTTTTGAACCTGCTTTTTTTAAAATACATCAGCGATAAGGCCAGAAACAATAACTTTAGCGAAATAGAAGTGCCAGAAGGGTGTTTTTATGAAGACATTCTCGCTTTAGAGGGCGATAAGGAAATAGGCGACAAGCTCAATAAAATCATCGCCAAGATCGCAGAGCGAAACGATTTAAAAGGCGTGATTGACAGCGTGGATTTTAACGATAACACTAAGCTAGGCGAGGGTAAAGCGATGATGGACGCCCTTTCTAATTTGGTCAAAATCTTTGCGGATTTAAGTTTAGGTGCGCATGGGGCTTTAGACGATGATTTGTTGGGCGATGCTTACGAATACTTAATGCGCCATTTTGCCAGCGAATCCGGTAAATCCAAAGGGCAGTTTTACACCCCTAGCGAAGTTTCGCTTTTATTATCCCTTTTGCTTGGCATTGATGAAAATACCAGACAGGATAAAAGCATCTATGATCCCACTTGCGGGAGCGGTTCGTTATTGTTAAAAGCTTCTAGTTTGGCCGGCAAAAACGGCTTAACTATCTATGGTCAAGAAAAAGACATTTCCACGACAGCCCTTTGTAAAATGAATATGATTTTACACCATAGCGCTGATGCTGATATTGCTAAAGGGGGTTCTAGCACCCTTTCTAACCCCCTTTTTATTAAAAATGGCATGCTGCAAACCTTTGATTATGTTGTGGCTAACCCTCCCTTTAGTTTGAAAAATTGGACTGACGGGCAAGCATAGACCCTAAAAGCAAGCAAGTCATTAACGATAGCTTCAATCGTTTTGAAGACGGCACGCCCCCTGAAAAAAATGGCGATTTCGCTTTTTTGCTCCATATCATCAAATCCTTAAAAAACACAGGCAAAGGGGCAGTGATTTTACCCCATGGGGTGCTATTTAGGGGGAACGCTGAGGGAGTAATTAGAAAAAATCTTTTATTAAAAGGCTACATTAAAGGCGTGATAGGCCTAGCCCCTAATCTTTTTTATGGCACTTCCATTCCTGCATGCGTCATTGTTTTAGACAAAGAAAACGCGCGTGCCAGAAAGGGCGTTTTTATGATCGATGCGAGCAAGGATTTTAAAAAAGACGGCAATAAAAACCGCTTGAGGGATCAAGATGTCCAAAAAATGATAGACACTTTTAACGCTTACAAAGAAATCCCTTATTATTCCAAAATGGTGAGCCTAGAAGAAATCAGCGCTAACGACTATAACTTGAATATCCCACGCTACATTGCCTCTAAGCAAGAATTGGAAAAAGACTTGTTCGCTTTAATCAACAGCCACAAGGCCAGTTATTTGCCCAAAAACGAAATAAAAGCCTACGACCCTTATTTTCAAGTGTTTAAAGAGCTTAAAAACACGCTGTTTAAAAAGAGCGATAAAGAGGGTTATTACGCCTTAAAAACAGAATGCGAAAACATTAAAGAATTAATCACCCAAAGCTCAGAATTCCAAACCTTCCACGCTTCTGTTTTGAGCGCTTTTGACCGATTGGAACTATTTACAACTTTTAATGATTTAGAGCCAGGTTTTAACCCAAAAACCCTCATAGAGAGCGTTTGTTCAAAAGTTTTAAAAGAATTTGAAAAGGGTGAAATTTTAGACAAATACGGCGTGTATCAGCTCTTTAAAGATTACTACAACGAAGTCTTGCAAGACGATTGGTTTCTCATCTCATTCAATGGCTTTGAAAGCGCTAAAGAATTAAGGAAATTAAACCCCCTAAAAGACAAAAACAAAAAAGCCAATTATTTAGAGGAGCCGGATTTTGTCATTCAAAAAACCTACTATAAAAGCGATCTAATCCCTAAAAACTTGATCAAACAACACTTTTTTGAAAAAGAAACAAAAGAATTAGAAGAATTAGAAAACACCCTCAATGAAAAAGAGGCCCTTTTAGATGAATTGATAGAAGAGCATTCTAACGAAGAAGGGCTTTTTTACGAATTGAAAATCAACGAAAGCGTTTTGAAAAAAGAGCTAAAAAACGCCACCGATTCAGAAGATAAAAAAATCCTAAAAACCGCTTTAGAATGGCTAGAGACTAAAAACAAGGCACTAAAAATGAAAAATAAAGCTTATGAGGAGCTGGAATTAAAAGCGTTCCACCAGTATAAAAACCTTGAAATCAATGAAATTAAAGATCTCATCATCAAAGACAAATGGCTTAAGAGCCTAAAAAACGCCCTAGAAAACAAGATCCAAAAACGCATCAACGCTTTTACAAGTGCTCTTAATGGAATCATTTCAAGCTATTCTAACAGCTTGCTAGAACTAGACAAAGAAGTCAAAGAGAGCGAATCAAAAGTTTTAGAGCATTTGAAAGATTTGGGGTTAATGGGGTGATAAAACGCATGGACGCATTAATGCTGCCCTTAAATTGGCAAAGAGTGAGGCTTGGGGATGTTGCCGAAATTAAAAGGGGGGCATCGCCTAGACCTATTGAAAATCCTAAATGGTTTTGCACTAATTCTAATGTAGGGTGGGTAAGAATTTCAGATATTTCAAAAAATAGCCGTTTTCTATACAAAACAGCCCAAAAACTTTCTAAAAAAGGCATTGAAAAAAGTAGGTTTATTAAACAAAATAGTTTGATTATGAGCATGTGTGCGACAATTGGTAAGCCTATTATCACTAAAATTGATACTTGTATTCATGATGGTTTTGTAGTTTTTGAAAATCCAAAGATAGACTTAAATTACTTATATTATTTTTTATGTTATATAGAAAAAGAATGGCTAGAAAGTGGGCAACAAGGCTCACAAGTAAATTTAAATGTAGATTTAATTAAAAATAAAGAAGTTTTTTACCCTAAAGATTTAAACGAACAAATCGCTATCGCTAACGTTTTAAGCGATGTGGATCGTTATCTTTATTCTTTAGACGCCCTCATTCTTAAAAAAGAGGGCGTTAAAAAAGCTTTAAGCTTTGAACTATTGAGCCAAAGAAAACGCTTGAAAGGCTTCAATCAAGCTTGGCAAAAAGTAAGGCTTGGGGATATATGTTATTTAAAAAATGGTTTTTCTTTTAAAAGTGATTTATTCAAAAATATGGGAATTCCTATTATACGGATTTCAAATATCTCTAGTGTAGATAATTGTATCAATACGAATGATTTAGTTTTTTATGACCCTATTTTAATAGATAATGATTATATTCTAAAGCAAGGCGACTTAATTTTAGCTATGTCTGGTGCAACAACTGGAAAATCTTGTCTTTACAATTTGAACAAAATTGCCTATCTAAATCAGCGTGTAGGAGTCTTTAGAGCAAAAACTTCATTTTGCTATGATTTTCTTGTCCAATTTGTTTTTTCCGAACTTTTTACCTCACGATTAAAACTTATACTTACAGCCGGAGCTCAGCCAAATATAAGTTCTTTTGATATTGAAGATTTTGAAATCCTTTTACCCCCCCTAAACGAACAAGCCGCTATCGCTAACATTTTAAGCGGTTTGGATCATGAAATCATCAGCCTTAAAAACAAAAAACGCCAATTTGAAAACATCAAAAAAGCTTTAAACCACGATTTAATGAGCGCTAAAATCAGGGTTTTAAAAAAATAAACGCCCCAAAAGTCAAGGACAAACCCGCTTTTTAAAGGAAACCCCTAAGCTTTTAAACTTAAGGGAACGCTCTTGAAAAAATCAGCGTTTCACAGAAACGATCACTTTAAGCCCCAAAAAAGCAAACTCAAAGTATAATGATCTCCAAGAGCGTTTGTTATGTGTCTTAGGCATAACATGCTCCTTTTAAGGTAGTTTGCCCCATATCGTAACTATGGGGCGTGATGAAATCCTACAACAAACCCCCTTAAAACTCCATCTAATCAAAAACAAGGCGTTTTTAAAACATCAAAGAATGAGCGTTATTAAGCGGTATTGTTTAAAACTAATGCTTCAAACAATCTTCAAACAAATATTGATGCTCGCCAGGTAAAGCGTCAAATAAGGCTTTGGCTAAATCTTGCATTTCTTTTAAGGCTTTATTGCTGCTTCTTAAAGTCAATAAATTTTGCAAGCTCCTAGCGTTAATGCTATAGGCTAAATGCGTTTTATAGCTTTCAGGCATGGCGTATTTGGCTAAATCGTTTTTAATGTTATGCTCGCTCAATAAAACCCTTAAATTTTCCAAAGCTAAAACGCTCATTGCATTCACTTTTTCATTATCCACAAAAACTAAAAACTCTCTAGCTCTTTCTAAATTCGTTTCATTAAGGGGTAAAAAGCTCTCCACTTCTTTCAATTCCCTTAAAGTGTAACGGCTTGACTTCACGCTCAAGCTCGCTATTCGATGCCGGCTCAATTCTTGCAACGCCCCCCTACTCAAGCCCTTGATTTCAAAATTGTAATAAAGATGCTCTAAAGTGGAAGAATGCCTAAAAATATTCCCCACCCTGTGGATGAGTTCCTTATCCTTACAACCGCCATCATCGCTGTATTCAAAGCTCTGCCAGCAAGTGCGGATCGCTTGGCTTGCAATGTCTAAAGGGGTGTAATGCTTACAAATCACTTCCATTATTTGACTCCTAATATCGCTTTTTATTCCACGGTAACGCTTTTAGCTAAGTTTCTTGGGTGATCCACATCGTGATTTAGGCGCATAGCGATTTCTAAGGCTAAAAGCTGCATCGCTAAATTCATGCGGAAAAATTCTTCCATGTAGCTTTCGCTCTCTTCTAATTGGATAAAATCATCAGCGATTTCTAAAATTTCAGAGCTTAACACGCAAATCGTAGAATCCCTAGCGCTCAATTCTTCAATATTGCTTTTGGTTTTATCAAATAACAAGTGTTTAGACAATAGAGCAATGGTAAAAAGGTTAGAATCCACTAACGCAATAGGCCCATGCTTCATTTCCGCGCTCGCATACCCCTCAGCGTGCAAATAGCTGATTTCTTTAAGTTTCAACGCCCCTTCTAAAGCGAGCGGGTAAAACACATCGCGCCCGATATAAAAAAAACCATGCCCATGCAAGTAGCGTTTGGATAAGCGCTTGATTTTTTCATGCAATTTAGGCTCTACTTTCATCGCCTTCACGCTATTGAGCATGTTTTTAGCTTGGATTCTTTCTTCTTCTTTAGAGATGGTCCCTAGTTGTTTGCCTAGATACACGCTCAAAAGCCATAAAAGCATCACTTGCGAAGAAAACGCCTTAGTGGATGCCACGCTCCGCTCCACCCCCGCTCTAATTAAAAGCGTGTGATCACTAATGCGGCTCATCATGCTAAAAGGGGCGTTACACAAACTAATGGTTTTAAGCCCTTGGGCTTTGGCTAATTTTAAAGCCTCCAAAGTGTCAGCGGTTTCCCCGCTTTGAGAAATCGCTATAAAAAGCTCGTTAGGGTTGCTTTTAAAATGGGCGTAGCGGTATTCGCTCGCTAAAATGGCCCTCGCTCTTATTTTGGCTAATCTTTCAAACAAATACACGCTCGCCAAACTCGCATGGTAACTGCTCCCGCAAGAACACAGCGTGATTTCATTCACATTTTCTAAAAATTCAGGATCGATCTCGCAATACACATTCAAGGCTTCCAAACGCCCCTCTAAACACTCCAACAAACTGCTGTGCTGCTCATAAATCTCTTTTTCTAAATAATTCCTAAAATCCCCTTTAGAATGATCTTTATCCTCAAAAGCGTAATCTTTCATGTTTTCAATGTGTTTTAAATCTTTAAAATTTTCTAAAGAAATCCACCCCACGCTGTTTTCTTCTAAAATGACAAATTGATCCACTTTAGGGGCTAACACGCTCAAACTGGACGCAAAAAACACCCCCTCTTTGCCCTTACCCACGACTAAAGGCGAAGAAGATTTAGCGTAAAACAAGCTCTCTTTAGCCCTTTTATGGAGCATTAAAATCGCATAACTCCCTTTCAAAAGGCTGATGCTTTTTTCAAAGGCTTTCAATAAATCGCTCTCGCTTTTAAGCGTTTCTTCTAATAAATGCGCAATCACTTCCGTGTCCGTTTGGCTTAAAAACGCATGCCCTTTATTTTCTAATTCTTTTTTCAAACTCGCGTAATTTTCAATGATGCCATTATGCACTAAGGCTAAATTTTCTGTAAAATGCGGGTGGGCGTTTGCGCTGCTTGGCTTGCCATGCGTTGCCCATCTCGTATGAGCGATGCTCACGCCAAAATTTAAAAACTCTTTATTTTTAAGTTCTGTTCTAAGGTTTTCTAATTTCCCCTGAGTTTTAAACACTTCCAAACGATTAGCGCTCAATACGGCTAAGCCAGCGCTGTCATAACCTCTGTATTCCAATTCCTTTAAACCCTCTAAAAGGATGGATTTTTTCTCGCTATCCCCTATATAACCTACAATCCCACACATTTAAAACACCAATAACCCTTTTTTGATTTTATTTAAAGCGTTGATAAGCTCCTTCAATCGCTCCACTTCTTCGCTTAATTGCGTAAAAAACGCTTCATTCACGCCCTTTGGCATGTCCATGCTCCCTCTTTTAATCTCAATAAAATCCCCCAAACTCAAATTCGCTAATTTTAAAAGCATTTCAATTTCATTTTGCGAATCTTCAATATCCGCTAAAATCTTGCGTATTTTTTCAAACATGTGATCGCCTTTAATTTAAAATGCTCCATGATACCCCATGATAGCTAAACTATCAAACTATCAATGATGTTTTCTAAAATCTGTTTGACTTTGGCATGGTTTTCTTTAAATTCTTTATACGCGTTAATCCCCACATGATTACTCACGCAAAAAATCCCTTTAGCCTTCAAAGAAAACGCCTTAGCCACGCTTAAGACGCTAAAAAACTCCATGTTTTCTAACAAAACGCCATTTTGAGCCATTTTTTTAGCAAACATTTCATTGGTGTGGATATAGTTACTGCTATTCACGCCCACCCTTTCAAACAGAGCTTCTTCTTTAGTTTCTATGTGAATGGAATTGTCCAAAGGCGTGTAGCTGTTTAAATGGCTAAAACTCTCTTCAATTTGATAGCCTTGAACGCTTTCAAACACGCTCAAAAGCTCCGTTTCTGGGCTATAACTCCCCGCGCTCCCTATAAAAATAAGGCTTTCTGTATCAGGGTTCTTTAAACACATTCTCGTTAAATTAATCGTGCTCTCTATCAAGCCCACGCCAATAGGCACCGCCCCTTTTAAAGTTTCATTCCTTCCCGCGCAAAGCAGCATGAAAATCCTTTTCATCCATTAGCTTATTATAAAGCAAGCATTATAGACAAACCCTTAAAAGAAACACCTTAATTTTAAGGCTTCATTCACATTTCATTCACATGCTATTCCTTTTTCATTCACCACTTATTCACGCTATAATAACGCCATGGATACCAACAACAATATTGAAAAAGAAATCTTGGCACTAGTCAAACAAAAAGTTAGCCTCATAGAGTATGAAAATTACTTTAGCCAACTCAAATACAACCCTAATGCGAGCAAGAGCGATATTGCCTTTTTTTATGCCCCCAACCAAGTCTTATGCACCACGATTACGGCTAAATACGGCGCGTTGCTTAAAGAAATTTTAAGCCAGAATAAAGTCGGCATGCATTTAGCCCATAGCGTGGATGTGCGTATTGAAGTAGCGCCTAAAATCCAGGTTAATGCCCAATCTAATATCAATTACAAAGCGGTAAAAACGAGCGTCAAAGACTCTTACACTTTTGAAAATTTTGTCGTAGGCTCATGCAACAACACCGTTTATGAAATCGCTAAAAAAGTCGCCCAAAGCGATACGCCCCCTTATAACCCGGTGCTTTTTTATGGCGGCACAGGGTTAGGCAAAACGCACATTTTAAACGCTATCGGTAACCATGCCCTAGAAAAGCATAAAAAAGTCGTGTTAGTCACTTCAGAAGATTTTTTGACAGACTTTTTAAAGCATTTAGACAACAAAACCATGGATTCTTTTAAAAAAAAATACCGCCATTGCGACTTTTTCTTGTTAGATGACGCCCAATTTTTGCAAGGAAAACCCAAGCTAGAAGAAGAATTTTTCCACACCTTTAACGAATTGCACGCCAACAGCAAACAAATCGTATTGATTTCAGACCGATCGCCTAAAAACATCGCCGGCTTAGAAGATCGCTTAAAATCGCGCTTTGAATGGGGGATAACCGCCAAAGTCATGCCCCCTGATTTAGAAACCAAACTTTCCATTGTCAAACAAAAATGCCAGCTCAATAAAATCACTTTGCCTGAAGAGGTGATGGAATACATCGCCCAACACATCAGCGACAATATCCGCCAAATGGAAGGCGCGATCATTAAAATCAGCGTGAACGCGAGCTTAATGAACGCTTCCATTGATTTGAATCTCGCTAAAACCGTTTTAGAAGATTTGCAAAAAGATCATGCTGAAGGCTCAAGCTTGGAAAATATCTTACTCGCTGTCGCGCAAAGCTTGAATCTCAAATCCAGCGAAATCAAAGTCTCTTCGCGCCAAAAAAATGTCGCTCTGGCGAGAAAATTAGTCGTGTATTTCGCCAGGCTTTATACCCCTAACCCCACGCTTTCGCTCGCTCAATTTTTGGATTTAAAGGATCATTCAAGCATTTCTAAAATGTATTCTGGCGTTAAAAAAATGCTTGAAGAAGAAAAAAGCCCTTTTATTTTAAGCCTTAGAGAAGAAATCAAAAACCGCTTGAACGAATTGAACGACAAAAAAACCGCTTTCAAATTGAGTGAATAAAAAAAGGCTTATCAAAAAGCGTTTCATTCACTTTTTTTCAAATCCCACAACCCCCCTAAAAACGCGCATCCCTGAAACTTTTTAATTTTTCATTCCATCCATTCACGCCCCTACTACTGTTACTAATTATTATTAATTAAAGTGTTACCTATCTATAACCTATTTATGACTTTTAATAAACCTTTTTTTAAGATATAATCCAAAAATCTAAAATAAAAAGGAATAAGCATGAAAAAATCCCTTTGTCTGTCTTTCTTTCTGACTTTCTCCAACCCTCTTCAAGCCCTTGTAATCGAGCTTTTAGAAGAGATCAAAACTTCGCCGCATAAAGGCACTTTTAAGGCTAAAGTCCTTGATTCTAAAGAACCAAAACAAGTTTTAGGCGTTTATAATATCTCCCCACACAAAAAACTCACGCTCACTATCACCCACATATCCACTGCAATTGTCTATCAACCCCTTGATGAAAAACTTTCTTCAGAAACGACCTTAAGCCCTAACCGCCCTACTATCCCTAGAAACACCCAAATCGTTTTTTCTTCAAAGGAATTGAAAGAATCGCACTCAAACCCAATACCTTCTTTAAACGCGCCCATGCAAAAGCCACAAAATAAACCCAGCTCATCGCAACAATCCCCTCAAAACTTTTCTTACCCAGAGTCCAAACTAGGCTCTAAAAATTCTAAAAACAGCCTTTTACAGCCTTTAGTAACTCCTAGCAAAATAAACCCCACTAACGAAGTTAAAACGCCAACAAACGACACTAATCCCCCTTTAAAGCATTCTTCACAAGATCAAGAAAACAACCTTTTTGTAGCGCCACCCACCGAAAAAACGCTCCCTAACAGCACTTCTAACGCTGATGCGAGTGAAAACAATGAAAGCAACGAAAATAATAGGGACAATGTGGAAAAACAAGCCATTAGAGATCCTAATATTAAAGAATTTGCGTGCGGGAAGTGGGTTTATGATGATGAAAATTTACAAGCCTATCGCCCAAGCATTTTAAAACGCGTTGATGAAGACAAACAAACTGCGACAGATATTACCCCTTGCGATTACAGCACCGCTGAAAATAAAAGCGGTAAGATCATTACCCCTTATACTAAAATCTCTGTTCATAAAACAGAGCCTTTAGAAGAGCCGCAAACTTTTGAAGCTAAAAACAATTTCGCCATTCTCCAAGCCAGAAGCTCTACAGAAAAGTGTAAAAGGGCTAGAGCAAGAAAAGACGGCACGACTAGACAATGCTATCTGATAGAAGAGCCTTTAAAACAAGCATGGGAGAGCGAGTATGAAATCACCACGCAATTAGTAAAAGCCGTATATGAACGCCCCAAACAAGACGATCAAATAGAGCCGACTTTTTATGAAACCAGCGAATTGGCTTATTCTTCCACACGAAAAAGCGAAATAACGCGCAATGAATTGAATTTGAATGAAAAATTCATGGAATTTGTGGAAGTGTATGAGGGGCATTATTTAAACGATATAGTCAAAGAGAGCAGCGAATACAAAGAATGGGTTAAAAACCATGTGCGCTTTAAAGAAGGGGTGTGCATGGCTTTAGAAATAGAAGAGCAGCCACGAGCCAAAAGCACGCCTTTGAGTATTGAAAACTCTCGTGTTGTGTGTGTCAAAAAGGGGAATTATTTATTCAACGAAGTTTAAAATGGTGGCTTGAGGCGGAATCGAACCACCGACACGAAGATTTTCAGTCTTCTGCTCTACCGACTGAGCTATCAAGCCAAGCAAAAAACAATTATTACATAAAAAAGGTAAAATAAAGCTTAATTTTTAAAAAAATGACTAAAAAGATATAATTCACTCAAAATCAAACAAGGATTAAAATGAAATTGATTTCATGGAATGTGAACGGGTTAAGGGCTTGCATGACTAAGGGCTTTATGGATTTTTTTAATAGCGTTGATGCGGATGTTTTTTGCATTCAAGAATCTAAAATGCAGCAAGAACAAAACACCTTTGAATTTAAAGGGTATTTTGATT
The DNA here is from genome assembly GCF_003638305.1 of Helicobacter pylori. Classification (GTDB taxonomy): domain Bacteria; phylum Campylobacterota; class Campylobacteria; order Campylobacterales; family Helicobacteraceae; genus Helicobacter; species Helicobacter pylori_DJ. The sequence continues at coordinate 92,610 of NZ_MVYP01000001.1, forward strand.
TTTGGAATTGCGCGATTAAAAAGGGCTATTCTGGGGTGGTAACTTTCACTAAAAAAGAGCCTTTAAGCGTGAGCTATGGTATTAATATAGAAGAGCATGACAAAGAAGGGCGCGTGGTAACTTGCGAATTTGAGTCGTTTTATTTGGTGAATGTTTATACCCCTAATTCCCAACAAGCCCTATCCAGGCTTAGTTACCGCATGAGTTGGGAAGTGGAATTTAAGAAATTTTTAAAAGCTTTAGAATTAAAAAAACCGGTCATTGTGTGCGGGGATTTGAATGTGGCCCACAATGAAATTGATTTAGAAAACCCCAAAACCAACCGAAAAAACGCCGGCTTTAGCGATGAAGAGAGAGAAAAATTCAACGAGCTTTTGAACGCCGGTTTCATTGACACTTTCCGTTATTTTTACCCCAACAAAGAAAAGGCTTATACCTGGTGGAGTTACATGCAACAAGCAAGGGATAAAGACATTGGTTGGCGCATTGATTATTTTCTATGCTCTAATCCTTTAAAAACGCGCTTAAAAGACGCTTTAATCTATAAAGACATTTTAGGGAGCGATCATTGCCCGGTAGGGTTGGAATTAGTTTAAAGGTAGAAAGTGTGCGAAATAAAGACAGAAAAAAGCCTCACAAAGGGTGAGTCGTATTCAAAAGCGAAAGGCCATTTGATCCCCACTTCAATACTAGCGTCATGGTGGAATAGCACGGTTTGGAATTTAAACCCCACTAAACCCAACATCCTGAAATTTGAAGTTTTGAGCGAAAACCCTTGAATGCTGCGCCAATCGTCAATGATGAAATTCGCGCTGTGTTTGGAAATCGTCCATGTGTTTTCGGCAACTTGCATGCCATAGAAGAGGGAAAAAACATACAAGGGGTTTTTATTGTATTCCATGATCAAATCCCCTCCAAAGCCGTAAGTGAACATGTTCGCTTGAGCGCCCGTTCTTTTATTAAGAATGACATTCCCGTAATCCATAAAAAAGTAATAGCGCGAATAAAACCAGTAATTAGTGGGGTTAATCTCCCAGCCTAAAGAAAAGCTCGCCCCTTCAATCGTGCGTTTGAGATCGTTGTATTTTTTCATGATCATTTTCCCCACCTGGTATTGAGAAGCCACATAAAAACGGCTTTTAGCTTGCGTAAGGGTAGGGCTTAAAAAACAAACACTTAAAAATAAAGGGGTTACTTTTTTAAATAAATCCTTTGAAAAAAATTTCACACTTTAATACTTCCTGTTGAGCGGAGAATTGAGATTGTCTTGGTGGTTAGTGGCTCGTTGCAAAACGTTATTCGTTCTTTTTTGCGAAGGATCAGCGTTTTCTTCATTATTGATTTCATCAATTTTATTTTCGTTATTGATCAAATCATTCACTTCTTTGGTGACTTTTTCATCTTCTTCTTCATGTTCAATTTTTTTTATATCTTTATTAGGTTGATTGTTTTGAGTGGTTTTAGTGTTATTTTGGTGCGATTGGGACGATTTTTTAACCTCATCTTTGCACGCGCTCAACAGGCTTAAAACAAAAGAGATAGCGATAAAATGAGTGATTTTAGATTTCATCAATTAAATTTCCTTAAGTCAATGTATAATTTGATTATCTTATCATAAAAATGATTAAGGATTGGCTAGGGTAAGAACAAATTGCAAGAAACAGATGACTTATTAAAAACATTGAATGTGAAATCGCTTTTAGAAGCCTTGCTTGTTTATACGCCAAAAGGCTATAAAGATTTGAATTTATTAGAGCGTTTTGAAATGGGCTTGAGCGGCGTTTTAGAAGTGGGTATTTTAGAGAAAAGAAACTACGCCAAAGTTTTAAAGATTTTTGCCTATTCCAAACGATTTTACAAAAATTTAGAGCTTGTTTTTTTCAATTACAGCGCGTTCCATTACAGCCAGTTTAAAACCGGCGAGAGTTTATTCATTTATGGTAAATTAGAGCAAAGCTCTTTTAATCAAGCTTATATCATTAACACGCCTAAAATCCTTACCGAATTTGGCAAGATTTCTTTAATTTTTAAAAAAGTTAAAAATCATAAAAAAATACAAGAAAATTTACAAAAACTCATTTCTTTAGAAAATTTAAAAAAGGAAGGCGTTAAAGAGAATATCGCGCATTTATTGTTAGAAATCTTTTTCCCCACGCCGCATTTTGTCAAGGATTTTGAAACGAATAAAAATTTTCCTTCGCAACATTTAAATGCACTAAAATACATTGAAATGTTTTTTTATATGAAAAATTTAGAGCGCAAGAAATTACAATTCAACGCTAAAATCGCATGCCCTGATAACAGCGAACGCTTGGATAATTTTATCGCTTCTTTACCCTTTAAGCTCACGCGCGATCAACAAAACGCCATTAAAGAAATCCAAAGCGATCTCACTAGCCCCATAGCGTGCAAGCGTTTGATTATAGGCGATGTGGGGTGCGGGAAAACGATGGTGATTTTAGCGAGCATGGTATTAGCCTACCCTAATAAAACCCTTTTAATGGCGCCCACTTCCATTCTCGCTAAACAGCTTTATAACGAAGCCTTAAAATTTTTACCCCCTTATTTTGAAGTGGAATTATTGCTTGGCGGGAGCCATAGAAAGCGTTCTAATTGTTTGTTTGAAAAAATCACGCATGTGGTTATAGGCACGCAAGCGTTGTTGTTTGATAAGCGCGATTTAGATGAATTTGCTTTAGTGATCACTGATGAACAGCATAGATTTGGCACCAAGCAGCGCTACCAATTAGAAAAAATGGCAAGCAGTAAGGGCAATAAACCCCATTCTTTGCAATTTTCCGCTACCCCCATTCCTCGCACTCTGGCTTTAGCCAAAAGCGCGTTTGTGAAAACGACCATGATTAGAGAAATCCCTTACCCTAAAGAAATTGAAACTCTAGTCTTGCATAAAAGAGATTTTAAAATAGTGATGGAAAAAATTAGCGAAGAAATCGCTAAAAACCACCAAGTCATTGTCGTTTATCCGCTTGTGAATGAGAGCGAAAAAATCCCGTATTTATCGCTCAGTGAGGGGGCGAGTTTCTGGCAAAAACGCTTTAAAAACGTTTATACCACTTCAGGGCAAGATAAAAATAAAGAAGAAGTGATTGAAGAATTTAGAGAGTTTGGGAGCATTCTTTTAGCGACCACGCTCATTGAGGTGGGCATTTCTTTACCACGATTGAGCGTGATGGTGATTTTAGCGCCCGAAAGGTTAGGCTTAGCGACTTTGCACCAGTTAAGGGGGCGCGTGTCTCGTAACGGCTTGAAAGGCTATTGTTTTTTATGTACGATCCAAGAAGAAAACGAACGATTAGAAAAGTTTGCTGATGAATTGGACGGCTTTAAAATCGCTGAATTGGATTTAGAATACAGAAAAAGCGGGGATTTACTTCAGGGCGGAGAGCAGAGCGGGAATAGTTTTGAATACATTGACTTAGCCAAAGATGAAAATATTATCGCTGAAGTGAAACAGGATTTTTTAAAGGCCGCTAGCGTTTCACGGGGAACATTTGAAAATTGAAAATTAAGGTGGAATTGGGTAATTTAAATCATTTAAAATAAAGGATAGAGATGCAAAATAAAGAAATGGATCAAGAAAAAAGCGTTAATGAAAAAAATGTAGAGGTTTTTAATCGTTATTTTCCCGGTTGCTTGAGTATGGAAAATGACAACCAACTCACGCTGGATACAAGAAAATTAAAAGCGTTACTAGGGGATTTTAGCGAGATAAAAGAAGAGGGCTATGGGTTGGATTTTGTGGGTAAGAAAATCGCCTTAAATCAAGCTTTTAAGAAAAATCATAAGATTTTAAAGCCCTTAAACGAATCCACGAGCAAGCACGTTCTCATCAAGGGCGATAATTTAGACGCTCTCAAAATCTTAAGACAAAGCTATAGTGAAAAAATCAAAATGATTTACATTGATCCGCCTTACAACACGAAAAACAATAGTTTTATCTATGGCGATGATTTCTCGCAATCCAATGAAGAGGTTTTAAAACAATTGGATTATTCTAAAGAAAAGCTGGATTATATCAAGAATCTTTTTGGGTCAAAATGCCATAGCGGGTGGCTTAGTTTCATGTATCCCAGATTGCTGCTCGCTAGAGATTTGCTCAAACAAGACGGCGTGATTTTCATCAGCATTGACGATAACGAGTGCGCCCAACTCAAACTTTTATGCGATGAAATTTTTGGGGAGGGGAATTTTTGTGGAAATATGATATGGCTTAAAGGTAATGCTCAAAATGATGCGCAATATTTTCAAAACAATTATGAAAATATTCTTGCTTATGCAAAACATATTGAAGCGCTCAGTCTTAATCGCATGGCTTCAAAAAAAGAAGTCAAAGTATTTTGTGAAAATGATAAATACTATTATGAAGGGGCTGGGCTTTCTATGGGGGGTGGTGATGGTGGAAGTTTAGAAAATCGTCCTAATCTTGGTTATACATTTTATTATAACCCTCTAACAAAAAATATTAAACCTATTATGGATTATGATAGAGAAGATGCCAAAAAACACACAGATATTTACAAGGATAATATAGATTTAATTGAAAAGGGTTATATCCCTATAAGACCCCCAAAAATGGGTGTTGGAAATGGGTGTTGGAAATGGGCGTTGGAAAAAAGCCTCAATGAGTTAGATAGAATTTTGATTAAAAAAGGTAAAAATGGTTATAGTGTTTTAAGGAAAGAATGGGTAAATAAAAAGCAAGTCAAACAAAATGAAAACGGCGAATTTTATGCTATTTTAGACAAGTCATCGCCCGCAAGAAATGTGATAGAAAATATCGGCGGTGGTAATGGGACAAAAGAAGTTAATGATCTTTTTAATCAAAAGGTTTTCAATAACCCAAAACCTCTAAAACTCATCAACCGACTGATTGAATTATCCACAAACGAGGGCGATACCATCTTAGATTTTTTCGCCGGGAGCGGGACAACTGCACATGCGGTGTTAGAGAGTAATAAGAGCGATTATCAAAAATTAAGTGATGGGGGTTATTTAATGGCTTGAACGCCGCATTTAAAGAGAGGCGCTTCATTCTCGTCCAGTTAGATGAAAAAATTGATCCCAAGAAAGACAAAAGCACGCATGATTTTTGTTTGAACACCTTAAAATCTGAATCCCCAAGCATTTTTGACATCACCGAAGAAAGGATTAAAAGAGCGGGGGCTAAAATCAAAGAAGCTTGCCCCAATTTAGATGTGGGGTTTAGAGCGTTTGAAATCATTGATGATGGAACGCATGTTAATGATAAAAATCTCAGTCAAGCCCATCAAAAGGATTTGTTCGCTTATTCTAACCCTGACAAAATGGAAACTCAAACGATTTTAATCAAGCTTTTAGGCTGCGAGGGTTTGGAGCTAACCACCCCTATAATTTGCTTGATTGAAAACGCCTTGTATCTGGCTGAAAATACGGCTTTCATTGTGGGGGATATAGAAATGAGTGAGGTTTTAGAAAACTTGAAAGATAAAGGGGTGGAAAAAATCAGCATGTATATGCCCGCTATCAGTAACGACAGGCTGTGTTTGGAATTGGGCAGTAATTTGTTTGATTTGAAATTAGAGAGCGGCGATTTAAAGATTAGGGGGTAGAGGTGAAAATCAAATTCAAACGATTGGATTATCAGGAGCAATGCCGGGACCAAATTTTAGGGGTGTTTAAAGGAATTGATTTGAGAGAGCCAGAAAATGACGCTCAAAGGATTGCTAACCCTGTTTTTGAAATAGGGGCGATCAAAGATGTTTTATTAGAAAATATTGAGGATTTACGATCGAAACAAAAAATAACCCAAGGAAGCGTGGGGATTGAGAAGTCGTTAAACTGCGATATTTTAATGGAAACAGGCACCGGGAAGACCTTTTGCTTTTTGGAATGCGTTTATGCCTTGCACAAAAACTACCATTTGTCAAAATTTATCGTTTTAGTGCCAAGCAACGCCATTAAATTAGGGGTTTTAAAGAGCGTTGAAATCACCAGAGAATTTTTTAAAAGCGAGTATTCTAACACGCATTTAGAAAGCTATGAAGATGCAGAAAGATTCATTTTAGCGAGCAACCATAAATGCTGCGTGTTGGTGATGACTGATGCTGCCTTTAATAAAGAGAAAAACACTATCAATCAATCATGCTTAGAAAACACGAATTTATTCAATGGCGCAAAAAGTTACATGCAAGCTTTAGCGAGTATGCGCCCTATCGTAATCATGGACGAACCGCACCGATTTTTAGGCGATAAAACAAAAAAATATTTGGAACAATTAAACGCTTTAATCACGCTCAGGTTTGGGGCGACTTTTAAAGATGATTATAATAATTTGATTTATGCGCTAGACAGCAAAAAAGCGTTTGATTGTGCCCTAGTGAAAAGCATTAGCGTGGCGTCTGTGGGGGAGAGTGATGAGTGTTTTTTAGAGCTTAAAGAGGCTAACAAAAAACAAAATGAAGCGACGATCAATTACACGAATTTAGAAAATAAAACTCAAAGCGTCAAAGTCAAAACGCATGATAATTTAGGCGTGCTAACTCATATCAGCGCTTTAGAAGATTACATTGTAGAAAACATCACTAAAAAAGAGGTGCGTTTTCTCAATGGCGTTAATTTGTTGCTGGATCAAAAAGAGCCTTTTTCTTATTTTGTAGAGGGCGAGCAAGAAGTGATGCTGAAAGAGGCAATAAAAAGCCATTTTGAAAGAGAAGAAGGGCTTTTTAAAAAGGGGATTAAAGCCTTGTGCATGGTGTTTATTAGTGGGGTGAATAGCTATTTAAGCGAAAATGAACAGCCGGCCAAATTAGCCCTTTTATTTGAAAAACTTTACCAACAAGAGCTTGAAGAAGTCTTAAAAAAGCCTTCTTTAGATGAAAATTATAGAGCGTATTTAGAGCGCACCAAAGATGATATTAAAAAAGTGCATGGAGGGTATTTCGCTAAAAGCAAGAAAGAGGGCGATGAAGCTCAAGCGATCGAACTCATTTTAAAAGAAAAAGAAAAATTGCTGAGTTTTGATTCCGATCTCAGGTTTATTTTTTCGCAATGGGCGTTGCAAGAGGGGTGGGATAACCCTAATGTGATGACGATTTGCAAATTAGCCCCCAGCCATTCTAATATCACTAAATTGCAACAAATCGGTAGGGGGCTAAGGCTCGCTGTAAATGATAAGGGCGAACGCATCACTAAAGAGCATGCCGATTTTGATTTTGTCAATGAATTAGTCGTGATCGTGCCGCAAGTGGAGGGGGATTTTGTGGGAGCGATCCAGCAAGAGATAAGCGAACACAGCTTGATCAAACAAGCATTCAGTGGGGAAGAGCTAGAAAAAAGCGGCATGGTTAAAAAAGGGTATTACGGGGCTTTATTTGAAAAGTTGGAGAGTTTGGGTTTTGGAGAAAGAACAGATGATGAAAATTTTAAACTCACCCTCAATCAAAACGAATTTTTAAAAAAAGAGCCGGAACTAGAAACATTAAAAGATGAAAAATACTTGGATTTTGAAAAATTAAAAGATTTTTTAAAAGATCGCTTGATTGGAAATTCTAGAGTTAGGAACAAAAACGAGCGAAAAACTGAAAAAATCAAAATTAATAAAGAAAATTTTAAAAAATTTGAAACCTTATGGGCGGGTTTGAATCATCAAGCCCGGATCGCTTATGCTATGGATAGCGAGAGTTTGATTGATGAGATTGTTAAAAAAATCAATTCTTCTTTTAAGGTCAGTTCAAAAAGCGTTTCGGTTACGATGCATAAAAAAGTAGAAACTATGGGGAATAACGCCAAGACAGAGACTTTTGAGCGAGAAAGCGCATGCGTGTGGAGTCTGCATGAATTTATCAGCACCTTGTCCAATAAAGTGAAATTGAGTTTCAAAAGCGTGGCTAAAGTGTTAGAAAACATTGATGAAAACAAGTTTAATGAAATTAAAAAAAACGAACAAGAGGGCTTAAAGCGCTTAGAAGATCTGTTTTTAGAAATCATTTATCAAAATATTGAAGATAAAATTTCCTATCAAATGCGCGAAACGACCATTAAAAACAGAAAAAACGATGCGTTTTATGATGAAAAGGGAGAGATTAGAGAGTTTTTAGACGGGAGTTTGGGGGCGGATAAATATGAGATTAAAAATTCAAGTGCGCGAGAAAAATGCCTGTATGAAAATTTCATGCAAGTGGATAGCGAGATTGAAAAAGACACGATTGAAGAATCTAACGACACTAAAATCATTGTTTTTGGCAAGCTCCCTAGGGTTAAAATCCCAATAGGGTTAAATCAAACTTATAGCCCTGATTTTGGGTATGTGGTTGAAAATAACGATAAAAAAGTGTTGTTAGTGGTAGAAACTAAGGGGGTTGATAAAAAAAGCGAATTACGCCCTGAAGAAGAGCGGAAAATTTCAACCGCTAAGAAATTTTTTGAAGCTTTAAAAAAGCAAGGCGTGAATATTGAATACGAAACCAAGTTAAATAAAGATCAATTGAGCGCGTTGATCAATGAAGTTTTAAATCGTAAAGGTTAGGGTTAATAAGCTCAATTACTCTAATGTTTCACATGGAACAATTTCAATTTGAATCAATTTAAACTTAATCTTTAAAAAGATCTTATTAAAATGAATACGATAAGGTTTGATTAAATTTACTAAGGAGTAGTCAATGGGGTTAAAAATTATCAATATAGAGAATTGTTATGGGATAGGAAAGATACAAAAAACATCTTTAGATTTTTCAAAATCAAACAGCTATCTTTTATATGCTCAAAATGGGGTTTTTAAAACTTCATTTGCAAAAAGCCTGACCGATTTGATAAATAACGAAATGCCAAAAGATAATTTTTATCCTAATCGTAAAAGTAAAATAGAGATTGAATTTAATGGTGAGAAAATATTAAAAGAAAATGTTGCTGTTTTTCATTCTTATGATGAAGAATTTAGCTCTGAAGACAGCGTTACAACTTTTATGGCAAAATCAGATCTCAAACAACGATATGATAATATTCTTTCAGAATTAGAAAAAGAAAAGAAGGCACTTTTAAAAAGTCTTAGAGGTATTGCAAGCGGTTTTGATTGTGAAGAAGAAATAATTAAAAATGAAAAAAATAAAAATTTTTATGAAATTTTAGATAATCATTTGACTGAAATAGAAAACAGCGAAAAACACTATTCTTTTGAATATCGTGATATATTTGATAGATCAAAAAAAGTAAAAGATTTTGTCAATGAGCATCGTGATTTGATTGAGCAGTATTTTAACAAATATCAAGAATTATTGTCTCAATCTGAGATTTTTAAACATATGGATGGTGGGGATTTTGGAACAAACCATGCTGATGATCTTAAAAAAGCTTTAGAAAATAACAGGTTTTTTAAAGCTAACCATAGTTTAAAAATTGCTAGAGAGGAAATTACGAATTATCAAAAATTGTCAGATATTTTTGAAAATGAAAAAAATAGAATTTTAAATAATGAGGAGCTTAAAGAGAGCTTTGATAAGATTGAAAAAGTCATAAATGCTAATAAGGAACTTAAAGCCTTTAAAGATGTTATCAATAAGGATAATACATTATTGACAGAACTTTTAGATTATGATTCTTTTAGAAAAAAGGTGTTGTTTAGCTATCTTAAACAAGTTATTCAAAATATTAAAAGTTTGGTTAATCTTTATAGAGAGAAAAAGCCTAAAATAGAAGAAATTATAAAACAAGCTAACAAAGACCAGAAAGAATGGGAATCTGTCATTGAAATTTTTAATCAAAGATTTCTTGTTCCCTTTAAAGTGGAGCTTCAAAATCAAAAAGATATTTTATTGAATAAAGACACCGCGCAATTTAGATTTATATTTTCTGATAACAATCAGGATATGAATGTTCAAAAAGAAGATTTGCAAAAACATTTAAGCGGAGGAGAAAAGAGAGCGTTATATATCTTACAAATCTTGTTTGAAATTGAGGCTAGAAAAAGAAGCGACGAAGTCCAACTTTTAGTTTTTGATGATATTTCAGACTCTTTTGATTATAGAAATAAATATGCAATTATTGAGTATCTTAAGGATTTGCAAGAATACAGACAATTTAAATTGCTTGTGATGACGCATAATTTTGATTTTTATCGCACCCTAGCAAGCCGTTTGGATATTCCTAGAGAACAGATTAAAATGATCCGTAAAAATGATGCCAGAGAAATAATTTTTGAAAATGGTGGGTATTTGAAGAGTTTTATTAAATGTATTAGAGACTCAGAAAAAGATAAAGACTTTTTCACACTGATACCTTTTGTGAGGAATTTGATTGAATACACAAGCTCTCAAGCAGACAAAGACAGCAATTATATAACACTTACAAATTGCTTGCACATGAAAAAAGATACAAAAACTATTCCCATTCAAGATATTTCAAAGATTTTTGATAGCGTTTTTGGCAAAGAGCGAAAAAAGAAAAAAATTGAAGAAGATAACTCAAAATTATACTTTCAAGCAATTTATGATATTGCAGAAGAAATTTATAACGATAAAGATTGTAATCATATTGAATTACAAAATAAGATTATTCTTTCAATGGCGATCAGATTAAAAGCTGAAGAATGGATGTTAAATAAACTAAATAAACTAAATCAAGAATTCAAATCGGAGAAAAATCAAACAAGGGAGTTATATGATGCCACCAAAAAAGAACTATCTGATGATGAAAAAAGGGTTATACAAAAGGTTTTAATGATTACTCCTGAAAATATCCACATTAACTCTTTCATGTTCGAACCCATTTTAGACACACCCCTTGATCATTTATATGCATGTTTGGAGGAAGTCAAAAATTTAAATTAAACAAGGATTATCAACAAACTGATTATTCTAATGTTTCACATGGAACAATTTCAAAGAAAAGCGTTTTATTTAAAATTCATGGCGCTTTTGTTATAATCGTTTTTATCCAATTTTAAAGGCGTTTTATGATTCGTTTCACTCGCATTTTACTCAAAGATTTTATTAAAAAATACAATCCCCCAACACCCACAAAAGAAACCATAGAAAATTTTGAAAAAGAAATAAACAGCTTATTAGAAAACGCGCCAAGACAAGATGATGAAGAATTTCAAAAAAATGAAATCAATAAGTTTTTAGGCAAAATCTCAAGCATTAAAGAGCGTTACGCTCATAAAAGCGCGGTGTTAAAAAACGCTTTTATAAACAATGATAAACTTTTAAAGCATGTGTTTTTAAGCGATGTAAGGAATTAACATGGATTATAAAAAATTAGATTTACCCAACACAAACTACCCAAATCAAGAGCAACTGAAAGCTTTTGAAACCGCTTTTAACGCCTTTTTAGAAACCAATCAACAAGAAAATGAAAATCACCACAACGACGCTTTTAATGATTTATTGAAAGGCGTTTTTAAATACAAGGTTAAGCCCACCAAAAAAATAGACAGCGCTATTCTTAATGAAAATAACAAAGTGGAGGTGATCATTGAATTTAAAGCCCTTAAAAACCCCAACGAATTTATTAAAAAGGGCGATTTGAATGTTAAAGCCTTTCATGAAAGCCTTTTGTATTATCTCACAGAAAGAAAAGAGGGTAATAACAACCTTAAGCATCTTATCTTAGCCACTATTAAAGAGCTTTATATCATTGATGCGGACGAATTTGAGGTTTTTAATAAAGATAAAGAAATTCAAAAAGCCTTTGAAAATTGCCATGATAAAAAGGGTAACGATCCACGCACAAAAGCGTTTTATGACGCTTGCCAAAAGCGCCTTAATGAGCTTGATCGTTCTTTGAAATACCACCATATTCCTCTCAAAAAAGAAAATTTAGCCCTAATCTATCAAGCCCTAAGCCCTAATTTTTTGCTCAAAATTCCAAAATATTCTGACGCTAACACGCTTAACAAAGATTTTTATGAAGAATTGCTTTACATTTTAGGGTTAGAAGAGCAAAATGATAAAGGGAAAATTTTAATCAAGCCCAGCCGCACCCAAAACTCCCTAAGCGGTGCTTTAAAAGGTTCATACAATAATTTAGACGATGAAGAAGTCATGGCGTTACTCATCGCTTGGAATAACCGCATCTTGTTTTTACGGCTTTTAGAAAGCCTTTTAATTTCTTTCAAGCATTTTGAAAAATCTTTCTTAACCACAGAAAACTTTACAGATTTCAACGCCCTAAACACCCTCTTTTTTGAAGTCCTAGCCAAGAAAAACAGCGAGCGTTTACCAGAAATTAAACAAGACAAGATTTTAGAAAAAATCCCTTATTTGAATTCCAGTTTGTTTGATAAAACGCCTTTGGAATTAAAGGGGTATGAAATCAAGCTTTTAGACAATAAAAAGCTAGAAATCTATAAAAATTCCGTTCTCAAAAAAGACAACCCAAAACAAGAGCCTTTACCCTTGCTAAAATACCTTTTTGCATTTTTGCGCGTTTATGATTTCACCACCACCCCTAAAGACATTAAAGATAACCAAAATAAGAGCGAAAGCCGTTTGATTAACCCTAGCGTTTTGGGGCTTGTTTTTGAAAAACTCAACGGCTATAAAGAGGGGAGCTTTTATACCCCAAGCTTCATCACAAGCTACATGTGCAAAGAGAGTATCACGCCCATCGTGTTGGATAAATTCAACGCCACTTATCAGTGGAACTGCGAAAATCTAAAAGCGTTGCGAGAAAAAATAGACAGAAATTTTTCAAATGAAAAAGCTAAAGAATACCTAAACACGCTTTTAACTTTACGCGTTTGCGATCCGGCGGTGGGGAGCGGGCATTTTCTAGTCTCTGCGCTCAATGAAATGGTGTTAATTGCTTATGAGCTAGGGCTTATTGCTTCCTTGTATCGCTATGATCTTAAATTAGAAAACGATGAAATCATCATTCACACGCCAGAGGATAAAGTCTTTAAATACACCATACCGCATAGCGAAAACGACCCCCACCACCAAATCCAAAAAGAACTTTTTGAGCTTAAAAAAGACATCATTGAAAACTGCCTTTTTGGCGTGGATATTAACCCCAATTCATGCGAAATCACCAAGCTCAGGCTATGGATAGAGCTTTTAAAATACAGCTATTATATTTTTGAAAAGGGCAAGAACACTAACAATCTTGAAACCCTCCCCAACATTGACATTAACATCAAGTGCGGTAATTCGCTCATTTCTAGGTTTGCCCTCAAAGATAAAGCCTTATTAAAAACCGAAAAAAATAAAAATCTAGAATACTACATCGCTGAATATAAAGAACTCGTTAAAATCTACAAAGACCCTAAAATCTTAGAAACCCTAACGCACCCCATAAAAGACTCTCACGCTGTTAGAAAATACGCTAAAGAACGCCTTTATCAAGAATTAGCACAAAACCCTAACAAAGATTTTAAAAAGGCTCTCAATGATAGGATAGAGAAAATTAAAGAAGCTTTTAAACTCACTTTAGAACCCCCTCCAAAAGAATTAAAATTTAAAAAATTTTTAAAAGAGCATTTAGAACTCTATGGCAAGAGTATCTTAGAGGAGGCAAACGATAACGGCTTAGAATTGGAAGCCCTAGCATTAGAAAAGAAAATGGCGCATGAAGGCCTTTTTCATGATTATACACCCTACCCCAAACTAGACAAAACGGATAAAGTAGTAGGGCTAGAACATTTTAACCGCTATGTCCTAACATCTTATAAAGATTTACAAGATGAAAACGAACGCTACGCTAACGCTCTTGAATGGCGCTTTGAATTCCCTGAAGTTTTAGACGATGAGGGGAATTTTTTAGGCTTTGATTGCATCATAGGCAACCCGCCTTATATCCGCCAAGAACACATCAAAGACTTAAAGCCTTTATTACAAAAGCAATACCAGGATTTCTATAACAGCTCAAGCGACATTTACACCTACTTTTTTGCCCTGGCTTACCACCTTTTAAAAGAAAAGGGGTTTAACGCTTTCATCACTTCCAACAAATACGCGCGAGCCAAATACGGCGCCAAATTGAGAGAATTATTACTCAAAAAAACCACGATTACTAGCTACATGGAACTAAACGCCTTAAAAGTCTTTGAGAGTGCCACAGTGGATACAAGTATTATCAGTTTCATCAAGCAAGCGCCCCTTAAAGAGAGCGTTTTTAATTATTACGAACCCACCGAAAACAATAAGGAAAATTTGAAAAGCACCCCCCACCTCTCCATGAAACAAAACGCGCTTTCAACAGAAAGCTTTATTTTTGCCAACGCCACGCTTTTGGATTTGAGGGACAAAATAGAGAGTGTTGGCACCCCGCTTAAAGACTGGGACATTCAAATCAATTATGGGATAAAAACCGGCGCTAACGAAGCCTTCATCATTCCCACTGAAAAAAGAGACGAAATCTTAAAGAACTGCGACGATGTGCAAAAAGATGAAAGGGGAATGAGCGAAAGAGAAAGGACAATTGAGCTTATCAAACCCATTTTAAGAGGGAAAGACATTAAAAGGTATTCTTATGAGTGGGCGGGGGAGTGGGTGATTAACACCCATAACGGCTACACTTCTGCCCCAAAATCTAAAATCCCACCCATTGATATAGAAGAATACCCCGCAATTAAAGCGCATTTAGACGCTCATTACGACGCTATTGCAACACGATGCGATCAAGGAGACACCCCCTATCACTTAAGGAACTGCGCGTATTTAGAGGATTTTGAAAAAGAGAAAATTGTGTATGGCGAAATCGTTCAAGAGCCACGATTTTATTTAGATAATGGAGAATGCGAATTAGGGTATTTTTATGCAGAAGCCACGAGCTTCATTCTCACAGGAGAACATTTGCGCTATCTTTTAGGAATGTTACATTCTAAATTGATCACTTTTGCTTTCAAAACTTTCTATGCTGGCGGAGGACTAGGTGAGAGTGGCTATCGCTATAAAAAGGCTTTTATAGAACGGCTTCCCATTCCTAAAATCACCGAAAAAAACCAAGAATTAGCCGATAAAATCACCGCTTTAGTGGAGCAAATCCTACAATCAAAAGAAAAAGACCCTAAAGCCAACACCCAAGAATTAGAACAAGAAATTGACGCTTTAGTCTATCAGCTCTACCACCTCACCGATGAAGAAATCAAAATCATTGAAAACGGGCAGTGAATAAAAAGCGATTCACCTTAAAGGAAACCCCTTAAATAGGGGAAACCTTTGGTTTTAATGGGTTTTTTTAACAACGATTTTAACCCTATACTTAAAAAAAGGTATTTTTAAGTATAATATAACCAAAGGCTTTTTACCATGTTTTTTGGACATAGTAATCCTTTGAAGGTAATTTACCCCCTAATCTCTAGCGAAAAACTAGGGGGTGAGTGTTATTTTATCCTAACCCTATAAAAACAAACAAGAACAATCAAGTGCGATTTAAAGATTAAAAAAGCTTTTTCTAACGCATGGCTTTGGACTAAAACCATAAATAGTAGGGATCGTAATGTTTAAAGCAAACGCCTTAAAAACTAAAAAATACCATCAACTTGCTTTTGAATCTGTATATTGGCAACAGGAAAACTTTCAAAAAGAGGGTAATGTTAATGAAAAAAGTGAAAGAAAAGACTTATTTTGAATGTCTTGATGAGATTTCTCAAAATAAACTTTTTAAGGGATTGTTAGGATATGGGATGTTTGTAGAAAGGATTCCTAATTTTCTGACATCAAAGCCTTTTTACAGATATTGCAAGAATAATGAAAATAAGATATTCCCCAAACGCAAGATGGGGTATCAGCATATTACTTACGAGAGAATAAGAGATATTGGAACACCAAGATATTTTGCTATCCCTAATCCTTTGGCTTATTACAATCAATGCAAAATTCTACGGGATAATTGGGATAAACTAAAGGAGTATTTTAAAGAAAAGACAGATGGCAATACCCATAAGATCAGCCGCATCCACATTCAAAAAATTCCTAAAAATAAAAAATTTTTCAAAACGATTATTCTAAAGATAGAGTTGCTATGAGAAAAAGTATTTTTGATATGGGTCATAAAGATATTTTTTGTGAGGGGAAATTAGGGAGGAGTATTCGTATTGGTGCGAGATACAAGCTAAAGGCTGATATATCCACTTGTTTCCCAAGCATTTATACGCATTCAATTCCTTGGGCAATAAGTGGTAAAGAAATTGCTAAAAAAGACAAAAATCATTGGAGCGATGAGATTGATACCCAAACAAGAAACATGAATCATAAGGAAACTATGGGGATTCTTATTGGACCGCATAGTTCTAATTTGATTTCAGAAATTATTTTAGTCGCCGTTGATAGGGATTTAAAAAATTTAAGAAAAGAGCAAAATAAAACAGAATATAGATATATTAGGCACATTGATGATTATACTTGCTATGTGAATTCAAGAGATGAGGCAGAACAATTTACAATCGATCTCGCAAAGTGTCTTAAAAAATATAGCCTTTCACTCAACCACAAAAAAACAAAAATTTTTGAACTCCCCTTAACGTATGAAGAAGAATGGATCAATCAGTTAAAAATTTTTAAAATGGATGAGTATAAAGGGAAAATTAAATACCCTAGCGTTGTTGCTTTTTTAGATAAATCTATTGCATTGATAAAACAAAATGATAATAAGGCTTCCATTTTAAAATATGCTATAAAAATGCTCAACAAAAAGAAGATGACAGATAACGCAAGAGAATATTATTTTAGCACCTTGCACCATTTAGCTTTGCTCTATCCTTATTTAATCCCTTGTATTGAAGAAGTGTTTGATAACAATAACTATTCGATCCAAACCAATCAAATTCAAGAAATTTCTAATGATATATTTAAAGCAGGGTCAAAAAACAATAATCATGAAGCTTGTTCTTATGCGTTGTATTTCTCTCTAAAATATGATTTTGAGATGGAAAAAACTTGCCATAGTATGGCCCTTGAAAGTAATGATTGTATTTTTATGCTTTTAGGATATTTAAGGGCAAGAAAAGATTCAGAGAGTTCTGCGATTGATGAATATTTAAAAAGAGCTGAAACGATGATTAAGTCAGAAGATGGAACATATATATTAGATGATGAATTTTGGCTTTTTGCATATGAAGTATTGAGAGTTGAAAACGAAAATGCATTAAAAAATTGCAATGGTTGGAGTGAATTGTCAAAAAAAAGGGATTTCATTCATCAAAAAAGAATTTCAAAAATAAATTAAAAAAGTTACTGAATTCCCTTAATATGGGAAATAGTTCACTAGTTGAACCATCAAGCGATTTTTGCTATTTTGAAAGGCTAAATATCCATTGAAAAAACTTGAATTATTTCTCTAGAATTAGCTTTAAGAAATTCAAGAAATTAAAATCATTGGAAAAGAAATGGTTAGAAAAGTTAACAATATTTAGTTAAAATTAGCAAAAACTAACTAGGAGGTATTAATGGTCAATACTTTGGAACTAGCAAAATATATTCTTAAGCATTCAAACAAAGAATTGAGTAACTTAGAATTACAAAAAACTTTGTATTTCACAGAGCTTGATTATATCAAAAAGTTTGACAAACACCTAGTTTCTGATGATTTTGAAGCTTGGAAATACGGGCCTGTTGCAAGAGAGGTGTATTATGAATACCGCAATTATGGTGCCAATTCCATTGACAAACCCAAAGAAGAAACTCTCTCACAAAATCTTAGAAAAGATGAACTTGAAACCATCAACCACTCCATAGAAAAATGCAACGAAAAATCCTATTGGGACTTAGCGAAAGAGAGTCATAAAGAAGATGGTGCTTGGCATAAAAGCTTCAAAGAAGACAGAAAAGAAATTATTAGCAAAGATTTGATCAAACAAGAAGCAAAGCAAACAAATGGAAACTAAAGAAGAAGATAAAGATAAAAAGCTAGAAGAAATGATTGTATTGCTGTGCGAAAAGGGGGATTTGTCTAGCCAAACAGATCAAATCATCAAAGATCTCAAAGAAATCTATGAAGGAGAATACAGGCATAAATACTCAAAAATTACAACTACTATTTTAAATTCCACAAGGGATAAAGAGCAAGCCTTTATGACGCTCGCACAAAATATAAGGACACTCAAAGAGATTCAAGATAATAAAGAAGTTGAAAACATTAAACCAAAATTAGAAAAGCTTTATGATCACATGAATTTAGAGTGTATCAGACTGCAAGATTTTGATGAGAAAATGAGTAGAGTTAAAGATGTTTCTAATAAGCTAGAAGATGATCTAAATAAAAACTATAAAAAATTAAGCGAAGAATTGAATAAACAACAAACACAATACATAACCATTTTAGGTATTTTTGCTTCTATTGTTTTAACATTTGTTGCGGGATTAGCGTTTTCCACTTCTGTTTTATCAAATATTGATAAAGCGAACGCCTATCGCTTGGTTTTTGTTATGGCTTTTATAGCTTTATTTTTTTGGGAATATTTTGTATCTGCTTTTTTCTTTTTTATCAAAAATATCCTTGTCAAAAGAGAAAAAAGATAAACAAGAAAATTTTTGCAAAAACCCCATGTTTTTGGTTTAATCTAATAGTTACAATTCTATTTGTGATTGGTTTTTGTGGAGAATTGCATATAATACAGAGATTAGTTTCTATATACAAGGCTTAGTTTCTAAATATCTTTAAATTCAATCCAACCCATTTTTTGCGTCATTCCAATAAAATTTGATGCAAATTTTTCCTAATTGAGTGTTTTTTTGCAATTTTGAAAATCTCAATACTCATTGAAAAACCTGAATTATTTCTTTCAAATTTAGCCTTAAGAAATTCAATCATGCGCTTATTTAATACCGCTCTTAGCTTAAAGTCCTTTTGATTAAGGACTCAATAAGTTTCACAGAAATCATTTCAATTCTTAAACAAAGACTCTAAAGCTTCTACCCCTACTTTTGGCGTTTCTTTTTCGCTTTCATTTTCTGCGTTTTCTTTGACGCTAGGAATGGTTTCAAACTCTATGTGATAGCCTGTAAGCATGGACGCTAGGCACACATTCACCCCGCCTTTACCGATAGCTTTAGATTTTTCAACGTCTAACAAACGCACCTTAGCCTTTTGCAAATGGTTATTGATAATGAAACGCTCTTGAATGGATTCTTTTTCTTCAGCACTCAATTCTTCTATGGGGATTTTTTTAACCTCAACGCTTAAAATTTTGGCTGGAGCGAGCGCTAAAGTGATATAAATTTCAGGCACATTAGAATACTCTATGCAATCAATGTTTTCTTTATTCAATTCGTTGCTTATCGCATTGATGCGCACGCCCTTAACCCCCACGGCCGCGCCTATGGGATCAATCCTAGCGTTATGAGAAAAAAAGCTCACTTTCGCTCTGTTGCCTGGGATTCGCGCGCAATGGATGATTTCAATTTCTTTATCTTTAATTTCAGGGACTTCTAATTCCAACAAGGCTTCAAGCATTTTAGGGGTGGTGCGGCTCAGCTCTAATAGTAAGCCCTTTTTCGTGCGTTTGACTTGCGTTAAAACCGCTTTAATGCTATCGCCTATTTTAAAACTCTCGCCCTTGATGCGATGGCGCATGGAAAGAACGCCCTGAAATTGCTGCTCAATCTCAATAAAAGTGTTTTGGTTGCTATCCACTAATATCACTTGCCCCATTAAAACGCTGTTAAGGCGCTTTTGGAACGCTTCAAAGTGGCTGTCTTCTAACGCCTTTTCTAGCTGGTATTGCAAATCTTTAAAAAGGCGGTTGATCGCTCCTTGCTTCATGCTCTCCAAACTCAAGCTATAGGACAATTCGTCTTTAATCTTAACGCTTGGATCCATTTCTTTGGCTTTAGACAGGCTGATGTATTTAGACGGATCGTTAAT
Source organism: Helicobacter pylori (assembly GCF_003638305.1). GTDB lineage: Bacteria > Campylobacterota > Campylobacteria > Campylobacterales > Helicobacteraceae > Helicobacter > Helicobacter pylori_DJ. The sequence continues at coordinate 112,407 of NZ_MVYP01000001.1, forward strand.
TAACCTTTCATCATCGTCTTCTAAAACTTCTACCAACTGGATAAGCTGGAGCTGCTTGTTTTCTTCAATTACCGAGTAACGTGCTAGGGGGTCCAATTCGTTTTGCGCCATTTTTAACAAACAGCCTTGAATCACTTTTGAAATCATCTCTTTAGGCAAATTTTTTTCATACGCAATGCATTCTATAAGGTCGCTGATTTTTTCCATTCTTAAGTTCCTTTAAATTGATGTTCTGTCGTTTTCTGTCATTCTGTTGTGGGGAGCGGTGCGTTTAAAAGAAATTTTATTATAGCGAATTTTTAAGCCTTGTTAAGGATTTCTTTTAAAACCAGAGCGATTTTTTCCAAATCTTTTTCATTCAAGCTAAAGACTTCAAGACACACGAATTCGCATGAAATTCTTGTAATAACGCCTTTTTGGAAAAGCTTTAAATAAAGTTTCTCGCAATCTAAATTCTGGGTGTTTTTGGGCTGGATTTTCACGCAAAAGGATTCTAATTCTTTGTTGGGTAAATTCCCTATTTTAGAAAAGCTAGAGGCTATGCTCACGTTCAATTCTAAAGGCTTTAAAAGGGCGTAGAGTTTGAGAGCTTTTTGCAATAAGGCGTCTTTAGTTTGGTGGAGTAGTGCATGGATTGTGATTTCTTCTTGATGATTGACCCATGCGTTTAGGCTGTGAAAAAGCAAGGTGAGGGTGATTTTACCCGCCCTCAAGGCTCTATAAAGGGGGTGGTTTTTTAACATTTCAACCCATTCTTTTTGCCCCATAATAATGCCGGCTTGAACGCTGTTAAAGCATTTATCCGCGCTAAAGCTTAAAAGCGATGGCTTTAGGGCTAAAATTTCTTCTAAAGCCGCTCTGTCTGACAAATCCACATCCCCTAAATTGTAATAATCTATCAAACCATGCTCTTTGGCTAGGGCTTGCAAATCTTTAAAGGGCGTGTCTTTTTTAAAAGTAGGGTTGTGGGTTTTAAAGAGCATTTTGCTGTTTTCATTCAAGGCTAAGCGGTAATCCCTTAAATAAGCGCGATTAATATTCCCCACTAAATGCAGCCTAGCCCCACTACTCAATAAAATATCTTTAAGGTTAAAATCCCCCCCCACTAATTCGCCATAAGAAACAACGATTTCTTTTTCTTGCGCTAAAGCGTTAGCGATGAGGAAAATCGCGCTGGTGTTGTTATTCACGATCAAAATTTCTTCAGTGCCAAAACACGCCTTAAAAAGCTGTTTTAAAGGGGCTAAGCGGTTCTTTTTTTTAGCGGTGTTGAGATCGCATTCTAAATCAATGGGTTGGGTTAAAACTTCTTTTAAATAAGGTTCAATTTTTTCATAAAATTGCGGGCTAAAAAACGATCGCCCATGATTTTCATCAAAAACGCTCGCGCTCGCGTTGATGATTTTTTGATAAGGGCTTTTCAAAAGATCCGGGGTTATTGAGAGCGTTTCTTTAGCCATAATAAGCGCGTTTGCTTTTCCTTTTTGAGAGTTAAAATAAAGCGTTATTTTAAACTAAACCCGCTAAATTTTTGATAAAACTATTTTTTTAAAATCCTTAAGAGCATTTTAATGAGTTTATTGAGCGAGCGGAACTTTTTCCATAGAGTTTGGCGGTTTCTATAGGGCTTTTTCATGTTTGTTTCCATGTTCAAAATTCAAAAAGAAATCCTAAGATTCCTTTCATTTTAGAATTGATAGGATACCTCAAAACGCGCGTTAAATCCAGGAGCCGGGAGAGCCATGCGTTTATTTTTAGGGATCATATCGCTCGCTGGAGCGTCCGCGCTCGCTTGCCACACGGAAGCCTGGCTGACATATTGCTTGTTTAAGATATTGTTAAACACGGCTGAAATCCTTAAACCCTGCCATTTTTTAGAAGTGGGGGTCCAGTTGATAAAGACATTATGCACGCCATACCCGGGTTTATGGATTTTCATCAAGCCGTATTGGGGGTAGTAGATAGAATAGCCTTCATAGAACATATTGGTTACAAAGCGTGAGAGCCAAGTTAAAGTAAGCCCCCATTTGTGGATATTGTAATCGGCTTTTAAAATAAACACATTCCCAGTCGTGGCGGCTAAAGCGTAAGTATCGGCTAATAAATGCCCCCTAGCTGTCGGCCAAGAGCGAGCTACTGAGAAAGTCCCTACGAAATTTTTATATTGCACATTCCCTGAAACTTCATAACCATAAATGTTAATGGTTTCGGGTAAATTCCCTGACATGTTTTTTGCAGTCGCGTTACCCCCACCATTTTTAGAAGTGTCTTGCCCGTAGCTGTTGATGAAGTTATTGATCACTTGATAGAACGCTGCCCCGCGCACATTGAAATACTTGCTGTTGTAATCCACATTGAATTCCACATTTTGACCGATTGATGGGCGCAAGTTCCTTTGATAAATCACCGTGGGATCGCGCATCAAAACGCCATCGCCAGGCAAAGCCCCCTTAGTTACATACGCATAACTCACTTTCAAGCCAATGCTTTCAATGGGGTTATAAAGCACGGTCGCAGAAGGCGAAAATCCAGAAGTTACATGCGTGCGGCCATTTTTATCCAACAAAGTATAAATATCATAACGAGTTCCCGCACCCACGATGAGGTTTTTCAAGAGATTGTAGTTCGCTTGCATAAACCCACCGATGATATTCCCAATCGCATGCGAATTTTGAGGCATGTTACGATAGAGCGGGTTAGGCGCATTTAGATTTTGGGGGTATTGAGAGCTTTGATCGGTGTAGTAATGGCGGTAAGGCAAGCCCGGCCCATTAGGGTCGTTAGGGTCAATGTTGTTTTTATAATAGCCGTTTTTGCCTTTATCCAATCCAGAGAAAACGCTCAGGTTTTGATAAATCATGCCGTATTCAAACACGTTCCCATAATCTTCGCTAATGGGGTGGGTTACTTTAAAATTAACGCCTGAGTTGATTAAGAAAATCCTTCTGGCTAAAGTCCCCTCAGCGTCCGCATTCCCTAAAGTCCAATCGTTTGCGCTAGGGTTTTGAGCGTTAGGGGGGGTCATGTCATAATCAGGATTTTTAGGGACAAGCCCATGATAAACATTCGCGCTTGTAGAAAGCATGGTAGCGCTAAGTTGCCCGTATCCTGCTTGCGCCCCTCCACTAGAATCGCTAGTCCCTTGCCAATTAATAGAGTTAGGCGCACCATAGCCTATTTGATACCCTCCATTAGAAGGCCTGATAGCCCCTTGCGTGCACTGGCTGATATTGTCTGGGTTGTTACACCACTCTCTCACTTCAGGGATGTAATCCGGGTTAGCCGGCTCGTTAGAATTGTAAGCGAAAGGATTCACCACAGGGTTATAATCGCCCCCCCTTACCCCTAAAAAGGCAGTAGATTCAACGCGCGGCTGACTAAAACTAGTGCCTCCATCATGCTTATATTTCAGACTCAAATTGTGGTTGAAGTTGATCGTATGGGCTAATTCTTTCCCAAAGTCAATCACAAAAGGCGCTGGCTGGCTTCCTGGGTCGTTGGCTTTAGAGAGGGCTGAAGTGGTGTTAGGGCGTAAAAGCCTGGTGGAATTCTCCCTTGTCATGTTGTAGCTTAAGCTGATGGTATCCGTGTCGTTGATATAGCCATTGACTTTACCTAAAACGCTATTGACTTCGCTTGGAGTCCCTATGCCAATGTCGCTATTGCTCGGGTCTTGTAAATCGTAGTTAGGGTGGAAGAGATTCCTAAAAGCGTTGTTCCCGTCTCTGTAATAAAAAATATTTTGATGGTTGTAATAGGCTAGGATGTCCCAATTTTTACCGCGATAGGCTGCAGTGGCGTTCATGCGGTATCCAAAGTTAGTGTAAAAGCCCGCTTCCGCTTTAGCACCATAAGTTTGGTTCTTTCTTAAAAAGTCGTTAGCGTCAATCGTGGTGAAAGATAATTTACCCGCAACAGCACCTGGACCCGCTGAAGCGTTCGCCGCCCCCTTAATCACTTCCACTTCTTTAATCATGTTGGGATCGATCACGGTGTTAGCGTCATGGTGGAAAATGTTACCATTTTGAGCGACGCCATCTATGGTTACCCTTAAGAGACGGCTCTCAATCCCCCTAACATAGATCTTTTGCGCCATTAAGCCCCCACTGGCCACATTCACATCCGCCCTAGTCCTAAAAATATCACGGATTTGGTTGCTTTGGCGTTGTTGGAGCTCTTTCCTGTTAATATACATTTTATTGTTGTATTCAAAAGTCCTTTCACCCTTAGTGGTTACCTTACCCAAAGTGTGGGTATTTTCTTGAGCTTGCAAACTGCTAGCGACAATACAAGAGACAAACACGATACGAAATTGATTTCTAAGCATTTCTTTTAGCCTTTTTATTTACTTTCTTCTAAAAATTTAGTCAAGTTTTAAACCTAAGGTTATTATTACATTATTCTATTTAATAATACCTTAAATTTGTTTTAGGATTAAGAAAATATGAAGAAAAATGTGATTAAAAAAAGTTTTAGCATTTTACTGAGCGGCTGATTACTGAGCGACCGAATCGATCACTATTCGTGAAGAAGCGCTGCTGATCCCTCTTAAAAAAGTTTGAGAAGACACATTGATTTCAGCGTTTTGGCGGAAAATATCGCTTGGCTGGTTGCTCTGGCGTTCTTCTAAATCATGGCGTTTGATGATAATGGTATTCCCCCATTGAAAAGGTCTATAAGCGCGCTTTTTTTTAATGACAAAATGAGGTTCTAAATTTAAAAATTGCGCGTAACTGGGGAAATATAACGGCTCTAATAAAGGGTTTATGGGGTGCGCTTTTAAAACCATAAGGAGAAAAAAGAGGCTAAAGATTGGTTTCATAGCAAATTTTCACGCTCGCTCCCACTTGAGAATTGGGAGAAATTTCTAACTTGCTGATTTTTAAATAAAGCTCAGAGATTCCACTATAGCGCGTTTTTAAAACATGGCTTAAATCTTTCAGGGCGTCTTCAATGAGAAGATATTGTTTTTCTTGCATCATCTTTTGAATAAGCTCTTGGATTTCCATGTAGTCTAAATAAGCCTTATTGGGTAATTCCGTGTAGAAAAGATCCAAATTCACGCTTATTTTTTGGGGTTTTAAGCGTTCAAATTCTAAAATCCCTAAAATCGTTTCAAACACCAAGTGGTGGATATGGACGGCTTGTTTAGTTTTCATAAGACTTTCTTTTCTTTGCCGGTCAATAAATTAAAAATATTACCCGCATGTTTGATAAGGGTAAAAATAAAAATAAGCACCATCGGCGTTTGTGTGCCGACTTCTTTAAGGATATTGACGCTGTCTGGGATATGCATATAAGGGATAAAAAAGATAAGAACAGTCGCTGTGCCTACCCCTAAAATGCTAGCGAGTGAAGAGATTTTAAGCACCTTACCCACAAAAAACCACACCGTTAAGCCGATGAGGCTTTCAATAGGGATGAGCAACACCACAGAGCCCATGATTGTAGAAACGCCCTTACCTCCATTGAAATTCAAAAAAGGCGAATAACAATGCCCTAAAATGCTAGCGATAGCGACCATCCATTGCAAACTATAATCTAACCCAAACAATTTGCTCAAAAACACCGCAAACATGCCTTTGAATAGATCCAAGATTAAGACTAATAGAGCCATTTGTTTAGCGTTGCTCACGCCCTTACTTTGTAAAGCGCGTAAGACATTTGTTGCGCCAATGCCCCCCGATCCGATTTTAGTAATATCCATGCCGTAAAAGATTTTCATTAACGCATAGCCAAAAGGAATCCCCCCAATCAAATAGCCCAAAAGGGTGAAAATCACATTGATATTGGTTAGGAAATTTAAAACGCCTTCCATAAATACCCTTTCAAATAAAATAGCGATCATTATAACATGTTGCTTTTTAAGTGAAAGCGTTAAGTTGTTAGGGTATAGTGGCTTAAAAATTTTAGGATATTGAGAATGCTTGAAACTTCTAGCCATTTTTTAAAATCGTTTCGCTTGAAGCGTTATATAGGGTTTTTATTGATTTCTTTAGCGCTACTAGTCACGCCCTTTGTTCGCATTGATGGGGCGCATTTGTTTTTGATCTCCTTTGAGCATAAGCAACTGCATTTTTTAGGCAAGATCTTTAGCGCTGAAGAATTGCAAGTTATGCCTTTTATGGTTATTTTGCTTTTTATAGGGATTTTTTTCATCACCACTAGCCTTGGGCGTGTGTGGTGCGGTTGGGCTTGCCCGCAAACCTTTTTAAGGGTGCTTTATAGAGATGTGATTGAAACTAAGATTTTCAAACTCCATAAAAAGATCAGCAACAAACAAGAAAGCCCTAAAAACACCCCAAGCTATAAGATCCGTAAAGCGTTGAGCGTTTTGTTATTCGCTCCTGTTGTGGCGGGGCTAATGATGTTGTTTTTCTTTTATTTCATCGCCCCAGAAGATTTTTTTTCGTATCTTAAAAACCCTAGCGATCACCCTGTTGCTATGGGTTTTTGGCTTTTTAGCGCCTTAGTGGTGCTGTTTGATATAGTGGTGGTTGCGGAGCGTTTTTGCATCTATTTATGCCCTTACGCTAGGGTGCAATCGGTGTTGTATGACAATGACACCTTAAACCCTATTTATGATGAAAAGCGCGGCGGAGCGCTTTATGACAATCAGGGCCGCCTTTTTCCCTTACCCCCCAAAAAACGCAGCGCTGAAAACGAATGCGTGAATTGTTTGCATTGCGTGCAGGTTTGCCCCACGCATATTGACATCAGGAAGGGCTTGCAATTAGAATGCATCAATTGCTTAGAGTGCGTGGATGCATGCACCATCACCATGGCTAAATACAACCGCCCTTCACTCATCCAATGGTCTTCAACCAACGCCACCAACACGCGCCAAAAAGTGCGCCTAGTGCGTTTAAAAACGATCGCTTACATGGGGGTTATCGCTGTTGTGATAGCTCTTTTAGCCATCACTTCGTTTAAAAAAGAACGCATGCTTTTAGACATTAACCGCAACAGCGATCTGTATGAATTGCGATCTAGTGGGTATGTGGATAACGATTACGTGTTTTTATTCCATAACACGGACAATAAAGACCATGAGTTTTATTTCAAAATTTTAGGGCAAAAAGACATTCAAATCAAAAAGCCTTTGAATCCTATCGCCATTAAAGCCGGGCAAAAGATCAAAGCGGTAGTGATCTTAAGAAAACCCCTAAAAAGTAACGCCACAGAATACAAACGCGCTAAAGACGCTTTAATCCCTATTACCATACAAGCTTATAGCGCAGACGATAAGAATATTACGATAGAAAGGGAATCGGTGTTTATCGCACCCAGTGAGGATTGAAGCCTAAAACTAGCGCTCAATCACTTCATAAGGCAAGCCTTGTTTGATCAATTCTTCCATAAAGGGATCGGTGTTTAATTCTTCTATGTTAAACACCCCGGCCCTAAAATGATCCGCGCTCCAAGTGTCATTACAAATCATTTTAGCCGTGCACATCGCTGGCACACCGGTGGTGTAGCTTATGGCTTGCGATCCCACTTCTTCATAGCATTTTTTATGATCGCACACGTTGTAAATGTAGAGCGTTTTGTCTTGGTTGTTTTTAATGCCGGTCATATAGCACCCGATGTTGGTTTTACCGGTGGTGTCTTTGGCTAGAGTCGCTGGATCAGGAAGCAAGGTTTTTAAAAATTGTATCGGCACGATTTTTACGCCTTGATGCTCTATTTCTTTAATGCCTAGCATGCCGACATTTTCTAAGCATTTCATGTGGGTTAAATAATTTTGGGAGAAAGTCATAAAAAATCTCGCCCTCCTCAAGCCTTTAATGTTTTTGACTAACGATTCCAATTCTTCATGGTATAAAAGATACGAATCCATTTCGCCAATCTGTGGGTAAGCCCACACTTGCTTGATTTCTAAAGGCTTGGTTTCAATCCATTTGCCGTTTTCATAATAACGCCCTTTAGAGCTGACTTCTCTTAAATTGATTTCAGGGTTAAAATTCGTAGCAAAAGGGCGTTTGTGATCCCCGGCGTTACAATCTAAAATATCTAAAGTGTGGATGGTGTCAAAATGGTGTTTTTGAGCGTGAGCGACATAAGCGTTAGTAACGCCCGGATCAAACCCAGCCCCTAAAACCCCTAAAATCCTTGCTTCTTTATAGGCCCTATCAAACGCCCATTGCTCTTTGTATTCAAACTTCGCTAAATCCGGGTGCTCGTAATTGGCGGTATCAATGTAATGCGTTTTAGTCTCTAAACATGCTTGCATGATCGTTAAATCTTGATAAGGTAAAGCCACATTAACAACGACTTTAGGCTTGTGTTTTTGGATTAAAGCGACTAAGGCTTGCGTATCGTCTGCATCCACTTGCTCAACGCTGATCTCCCCCAAACCCTTTTTGAGCATGCTTTCTTTAATCGCATAGCATTTGTCTAAGCTCCTGCTCGCTAAAATGATATTTTTAAACACATCTCTGTTCATGCCCATTTTGTGTGCTACCACACTGCCTACGCCACCAGCTCCAATTTGTAATACTGTATGCAAGGAACACCTACTTTCTAACTAATCTCGTTCTTTTAGGGGGGTATTATATTATAATAAGATAAATTTGATTAATAAGGATGCAAGCTTGCAAGAAATTAAGTTGGATATTTATGCCACTTTGGTGTGCATGGTTTTAGTGTTACTCTTGGGGCGTTATGTGATTTCTAAAGTCAAGTTTTTGCGCGATTATGATATTCCAGAGCCTGTTGTGGGCGGGGTTTTAGTCGCTTTTTTTATCATGTTAGTGCGTCAGTTTTATAATTTTGGCTTGCAGTTTGATTCTTCTTTAAAAGATCCTTTAATGCTGACTTTTTTTATCACCATTGGTTTGAGCGCGGATTTCAAATCTTTACAAAAAGGCGGGAAAATGCTTGCGGTCTTTTTGCTGGCTGTGGCGGGGTTTGTGGTGTGTCAAAATGCAGTGGGGATTTCTATCGCTAGCCTTTTAGGGGTCAATCCTTTAATGGGGCTTTTAGGGGGATCTATTGCTTTAGTGGGAGGGCATGGCACTAGCGCGGCATGGGCTAATTTTTTCACCCAACCACCTTACAATTTTAGCTCTAGCTTAGAAGTGGGCATGGCGTGCGCGACTTTTGGCTTGGTGAGCGGAGGGATTATTGGAGGGCCTGTCGCTAAATATTTGATTTCTAAATACAAACTAGAGCCTAAAGACACCAAAGAAAAAGACACTTTAGAGGGCGTGGTGTCTAAAGGCTTTGAAACCCCTAAAGAGCAACGCCTGATCACCGCATCCAGTTTTGTAGAAACTTTAGCTTTGATTGCGATCGCTTTATTGGTGGGGACTTTTTTATCGCATTTGATGCCTAAAAGCTTCACCTTGCCGACTTTTGTGTGGTGCTTGTTTGTAGGGGTTATTTTAAGAAATGCCTTGTCGTTTTTTAAAATCCATAGCGTGTTTGACAGAGAGGTTTCAGTCATAGGGAACGTGAGCTTGAGCTTATTTTTAGCCTACGCTTTAATGAGCGTGAATTTATTGGAATTGTTAAAACTCGCTGTGCCGTTAGCGGTTATTTTGAGCGTTCAAGTGGTGGTTATGATCCTTTATGTGGTGCTTGTAACCTTTAGGGTATGCGGGAAGGATTATGATGCGGCGGTGTTGTGCGCGGGGCATTGCGGTTTTGGGCTTGGAGCGACTCCAACGGCTATGGTGAATATGCAAACCATCACCAACCACTATGGACCATCGCATGTAGCGTTTATCGTCGTGCCTTTAGTGGGGGCGTTTTTTGTTGATATTATTAACGCTTTAGCGATTAAAGGCTTTTTGCTCTTGCCTTTTTTCCCATCATGAGACTTTATGAAAGTTTATTAGAAATGTGCTTGAATAAGGCATGGGAGCATCAAACCCTAGCCTTAGAAAACCCAAGCGTGGCTTGCATGGTGCTAGATAAAAACCATGAGATCTTGAGTTTAGAAACCCACAAAAAAGCCAAAACCCCGCATGCAGAAGTCTTGGCCGCTAAATCAGCGCTAAAGATTTTACGCCCCCATTTAAAAAACGATTTAGAAAAATTAGAAGACCCTAAAACTTTAAGCGATTTTTTAAAAACGCGCCACGATAACGCTTTTAAAGACTGCGTTTTTTTAATCACCCTAGAGCCATGCAATTCTTATGGCAAAACCCCGGCGTGCAGCGAATTGTTAGAAATTTTAAAGCCTAAAAGGGTGGTCATTGCCGCAGAAGAAAACGAAGCTAAAAAAGGGGGTTTAGCAAGGCTACAAAAGGCTCGTATTGAAACAATAATTTGTCATAATTTAGAAAACAAGGCTAAAGACTTGCTCTTGCCTTTTAGAGTAATGGAACAAAAGGGGCGTTTTAATTTGTTCAAACTCGCTTTAAGGATGAATGGGGATTATTACCATGGCAAGATCACCGGGCCAAAAAGCGTTATTTTTACGCACAACCAGCGAGCAATATGCGACACGCTCATCATTTCTGGGAAAACCATAAGAACGGACAACCCCTTATTAGACTCTCGCTTTTGCGATAGCTTTTATCACAATAAAAACCCCAATATCGCTATTTTATCCAAGCACTCAATTAATCCTAATTCAAAAGTTTTTTTTGCACCCAATCGTTTGGTTAATACTTTCCATGACCCCAAAGATTTACCCCTAGAGAAGGGGTTTAATTTCATTGAAGGGGGGTGGGGATTGTTTGAGAGCTTGAGAGACAAAATTGATGTATTGCTTTTGCATTCGCATGCGTCTATGATTAGCGAAGCGTTTAATACGCTCACTCTAAAAACCCCTTTTAAGGGGCGGTTGTTGCATGCGCAAATCTTAGAAAATGAAGCCCTTTTATGGATAGAAAACTCTTAAGATTATACCAGCCCTTAAACGCTTATTCTTACAATAGCGATTCGCTTTTTTTATACGATTTTTCACGCCCTTTTATCAAAAATAGCGGCGTGATTTTAGACATAGGCTCAGGGTGTGGGGTTCTAGGCTTGCTCTGCGCTAGAGATAACCCGCTAGCGAGCGTTCATTTAGTGGAAAAGGATAGCAAAATGGCGTTTTGCTCCCAAAAAAACGCCCTTAAATTCCCTAACGCTCAAGTGTTTGAGAGCGATTTTTTAGATTTCAACCCCCCGATTTTGTATGATATAATTGTGTGTAACCCTCCTTTTTATGCCTTAGGCTCTATTAAATCTCAAATTAAAGGGCATGCGAGGCACCAGAGCGAATTAGACTTCGCTTCTTTAGCGGTTAAAGTGAAAAAATGCCTGAAGCCTAAAGGGTATTTTATTTTTTGCTATGAAGCCTTGTCGCTTTGCTTGGTGGTAGAGGGTTTAAAAAGCGTTAAGCTCACGCTAGAGGCTTTAAGGTTTGTCCAAAGTTTTAAAGACAAAAACGCCCATTTGATGCTTGGAGCGGCTAGGAATAATTCCAAAAGCGCTCTAAAAGTTTTGCCCCCTTTAATCACGCACAATTCCAAAAACCAAAGCGACAACACCAAAGAAGTTTTAAGCATCTATCAAATTTGTAACACTTATTCTATCAAAGCGCTTCTCAATTAGCGCCCTTAAATTAAGGATTAAAAAATGAAATGTTCGCATTGCCAGTTGGAGTTTAAAGAAAGTGAGCTTTTTAAAGAGGTGATCCATCATAAGGAATTATATTTTTGCTGCGCAGGGTGCGCTAGGGTGTATGCGTTGTTGTTGGATTTGAATTTAGAGAGCTTTTATGACAAGTTAAACGATTCCACTTTAGCCCCTGTAACGCCCCAAGATTCAATGAGTGCTTTGGAATTAGAACAAGCCCTTGAAGAAAACAATAAGGGCGATTTTATCCTTAATCTTTTGCTAGAAAAAACGCATTGTAACGCTTGCTTGTGGCTCAATCAAAAGGTTTTAGAACGCTTAAGTGGGGTTAAAAAAGTGAGCGTGAATTTCACCGCCCACCACTTGCAAATCGTGTTTAAGAAGTCCTTAAACCCTAAAGAGATTATTCAAAAAATTGAGAGTTTGGGCTATGGGGCTAAAATCTATAACGCACAAAATTACGCCCTAAAAGCCCAAAAAGAGCAGCGCTCCTACTTGCTCACTTTGAGCGTGGGGTTTTTTGCCACCATGAATTTGATGTTTATTGCCATTGCCAAATACGCAAGCTATGGTAGCGGCATGGACAAGCTCATGCAAAGGAATTTGGATCTCGTATCGCTCTTTTTAAGCTTGTTGGTGTTAGTGGTGGTGGGGCGTTTTTTCATTAAGGGGGCGTTTTATGGGCTAAAAAATGGCGTTTTGGGCATGGATTTGAGCGTGTCTTTTGGGGCGTTGTCGGCGTTTGTTTATTCCATTTATGCGATGTTGGTGTCCCAAGAAACTTATTTTGAAGCGAGCAGCACGATTTTAACGCTTATTTTTGGCTCTAAGTTTTTGGAATTAAAGGCTAGGCTGTTTGCGAATGAAAAATGTTTGGCCCTAGAATCGCATGAAATCCATAGCGTGATCGTTGTAGAAAATGGCAAGCAAACAGAAAAACACCCTAAAGATGTGGCGATAGGCTCGGTTGTTTGGGTGCCAAGCGGGGCTAAAATCGCACTAGATGGCGTGCTTTTAAATAACGCGAGCGTGGATGCGTCTTTGATCAGCGGGGAGTTTAAGCCTTTGGAATTGGGCGTTAATGATCCAATTTTAGGGGGTTATGTGAATGTGGGCGTGCCTTTTAGCTATCAAGTGGGCGCAACTTTTCAAAACTCACGCCTTTCTAGTTTGTTAGAAACTTTAAAAAAGAGTTTTTTAGAAAAGCCCTTAATTGAGAGCAGCGCGAATAAAATTGCGGATATTTTTTCTAAAGCGGTGTTGTTTTTAGCCTTTGTAAGCTTTTTATTATGGCAATTTGGTTTGGGGGGTAATTTTGAAAAAGCCTTAATGGTGTGTATTAGCGTGTTAGTCATCAGTTGCCCTTGCGCGTTCGCCTTGGCTACGCCCATTGCGCTAGTGATAGGGGTGTTTAAAAACCCTTTGATCGTGTTTAAAGAAGCGTTGTTTTTAGAAACTCTGGCTAAAGTGAAAAAAATCTTTATAGACAAAACCGGCACCCTCACGCAAAAAGAAGTCCTTTTAAAAGAAAAAATCATTCATAAAGAATTTGATGAAAGGCTTTTGAAGAGCCTTTTAAAAACCAGGGAGCATTTAGCCCATAATGCGATTCTTAAAACTCTAAATGGCGATGAGGTTAATCTAGAAAAGATAGAGTTTTTCGCTCATGGCTTAAAAGCGAGCTATCAAAACGAAACCCTACTAGTGGGGAGTTTGAAATTTTTAAAATCCATGGGGGTTGGTATAAAGACTAAAGAGAGCGCTAATATCATGGTAGGCTTTGCGAAAAACAAGACTTTATGCGCGTTATTCATTTTAGAAGAGCGTTTGAAAGCTAACGCTAAAGAAGTCATTCAGGCTTTACAAAATCAAGGATTAGAATTAGAAATTTTAAGCGGGGATAATGAAAGCTCGGTTAAGGAGTGTGCGAAAAAATTAGGGATTTCTAAGTATCATGCTAATTTGACCCCTGAAGATAAGGCTCAAATCATCAGCTCTTATAAGGGCGTTTGCGCGATGGTAGGTGATGGCAATAATGACGCGCTAGCCTTAAAACAAGCGAGCGTTTCTTTAGGGTTTGAAAAAAGCGCTTTGAGTAAAAGCGCATGCGATATTTTGCTTTTAGAAGAGGATTTGAGTTTGCTAGAAAAAGCGTTTCATAACGCTCAAAAAGTCTATCAAGTGGTGTTGCAAAACATTGTTTTGAGCTTGATTTATAACGCTATTTTAATCCCGGTCGCTATGCTAGGATACATCAACCCTTTAATAGCGAGTTTGAGCATGAGTGGTAGCTCGCTCTTAGTGGTTTTAAATTCTTTGAGGTTGAAACGCTCTTAAACAAACCACATTGTTTTGGCTAAAACGGCGATTAAAAAGCCAAAAGTTAGAGCGATAGGGTGGATATATTTACCAATAGGGTTTTTCTTACCCAAAAACTTACACGACAAAGAAAAAAGCACCAAAAGAAAAATGCTTAACGCTAAGATCACTTTAAGCATGAGTATTTTTTGAAAAGGGGTTTCACACCAGCCTTTATCGCCCCCCATGTATTGACTGAGCATCATGCCCCCTGTTAAAACAAGCCCTAAAACGCATAAGGGCATGATTTTGATCGCTCTTTGAGTGATTCCTGTATTCGCTTTATTGGCAAACTCTTCGCCAAACATTTTCTTCACATTGGGGAAAATTACCCCATCAAAAAACAAGTAGCCAATAAAAATAATGGCGCACAATAAATGAACAACCAACACATAAGGATAAATCGCATCCATTTAAAATCCTTTATCCATGGGAAAATTAAAGAGTTTTTAATCTACTATAAAAGGGTTTTATTGTCAAGTATCCCACTATTATGGGAATTTTAGGGGTGGTTTTTGTTTGACTTTTAAGATTGCAATTAGCTATAATAAAATAATTAAAAAAGTAACACTTAAGCGGAGACCCTAGAGAGTGATGCTCAATTTTATGACAAAGAAGAAAAATAGAATGCAAGATTGCAAAATGGTTTGTAAAAATTTTAATCGTAAGGAATCTGTTTTGATAGCTCAATCTTTAGAAATTTCTAAAAAAGGCTCGGTAATTTTAGGCGCTCTTTTGAGTTCGTTATGGCTGACAAACCCCTTAAATGCCCATGAAAAAAATGGCGCGTTTGTGGGGATTAGCTTGGAAGTGGGTAGGGCTGATCAAAAGACCAACGCTTATAAAAACGGCGAATTGTTTCAAGTGCCTTTTGGCGATGTTTCGGCTAATGATGATGGCAAAGTTCCTGATGGGCAGACCGGTGGCTGTCAGCCAGCTTCAGGGACGCCAGGGACGCCAGGCTATACTAAGGCTAATTGCGTGGTCAATTGGACTTCTCGCACCATGCTAAGCACTAATAAAAACATTCCTGGCCGTAACCAGCCGATGTATGGGCTAGGCGTGATGACAGGCTATAAGCATTTTATCGGTAAAAAAAGGTGGTTTGGGTTGCGTTATTATGGCTTTTTTGATTATGGGCATACCAACTTCTCTAACTCCAGGGCCGCTAACGCTATATCGCCTTTTTATTTGAGTAATCAAAAAGCGGACATGTATACTTATGGTTTTGGCACAGACATGCTTTTTAACATTATAGACAAGCCTAAAGCCACAGCCGGGTTTTTTCTAGGCGTGAATTTTGCGGGTAACACTTGGACTAACAATCGTGTGGGGTATTTTAAGGACGGGTATGTTTATGGCGTCAATACGGACGCTGACGCTTACATGACTAACGCTGATGGCACGATCACTTGCGGGGACACGACGCCGGCGAGTTGTAATGTGGGGATTAACCCTAATAGCGTCTATACCACAGGAAAATTAAACGCTAAAGTGAATCACACGATTTTCCAATTTTTAGTGAATGTGGGCATTAGAACTAATATTTTTGAACACCATGGCATTGAGTTTGGTATCAAAATCCCCACGCTCCCTAATCACTTTTTTAAAGGCTCTACCACTATCAAAGAACAAAGCCAAGGCCCGCTAAAAGACGGCAAACCAACCACTATCACAGGAGCAGAAACCAATTTCAGCTTAACCCAAACCTTACGCCGTCAGTATTCTATGTATTTGCGTTATGTTTATACTTTTTAAGTTTGGTAGGGTTTTTGGGTAAGACCTATAACTTATATATGAAAGCTTGATTTGTCAAGCTTTAGGGTTGTCATTGAGTTGCAATAACTCTGCGCTGTTTTCTACTTTTTTGATAAAATCATTGATAGCATAACAGCGTATATTAATATTATCTTTGAAATGGGCAAATTCCGCATATTCTTTGGCGTCATCATGGATATTTGGAGCCACAAAAACACTAAATTTCTCTCTAATATCAGCACTATTTTTAATCAATTCTTTTAAATGTCTGGCAATAGGTATCATTTCTAAGGTGCTTTGACTTCTGTCTCTAATCAAGCTCACTTCTATATAACTTTGGGCTTTTGTGTCCATAGCTACAATATCAGGTTTATTACCGCTTGCTGTGTATACGGGCAAGCCTTCATCATCGCTTTTATAATTGGGTATCACGCTTAAATTTTCAAAATGTTGTTTCAAGAAAATAGCACTTAAAAATTCTAAGCGTAAAGGTTTATCAATGAGTCTTAAAAAACTATCTTTTGATTCTTGCTTGTTGCAAGTAATGAGTAATTCTTGCTTGATAAAATCTTTAGTATAAGTGGTTGCTAGTTCATTCAATTTACTTGATTTAACGCTCTCATCAGCGCTGATTGGAGTAACGCTAACAAGAAAGCTATCCACGATCGCCATGTAGTTAAAAAAGGCGAGTCTGTTAGCTTGAGTGTCGTTTAAATAATCCCCTTTAAAAGCCTTATGGGTTTGTAAAATGTAATCTATTTTATTATTTTCATTAGTATTAATATCAATAAACCTACCATTACCACGCAATGAAATAAGTCCTGTAATACGCATTTTTCTAATGCATTCATCAACGGCTTCGTTAGTGATTTGGCTCATTTTAAATCGTGTTTTATTAACACTTTCTAAAAGTTTTAGGCATTTTTCATAGATAAATTCATCTGAGTAGCTGAATTCTGTCTTATTGATAGCAACAATTTCTTGTTTTAAATGAATAATGTGGTCATAAAGCCCATTGGCGTTATCGTCTTTCCAACAAAGTAAAATAGGGATTTCTTTGACAGATAGGGGGGGTTAGATGGGCATTTTTGAGTCGTTTTAAAAGCGAGAGCAATAGTTTGAGGGGGTTGTTATGGTTTAAGTTCTTTTTGTAAGGGTTTCTTGCTTCATATTTAGACAGAGCGTTTAAAAATATAGCCCCAACTACGCTTTCATCAACGCTTTCTTTAAAAATATCGTTTTCTTTATCATAATAAGCAAGAATAAGCATCTTAGCGCTATCGCTGATGAGTATTTTCTCATATTTTGCATAGTAGCAAAAACCAAACTCACACATAAGCTTATACCAAGTGTCAAACCGACTTTCCCATCCATGCTCAAAGCCCATTTCTTTATGCTGTTGTGGGGATATTTCTATAATGCGTTCTAATTCTTCATCGCTAAAGACATATTCATTGGAGTCAAATTTTTCTTTCAATTCCTTATTTTGATTGATAGAAGTAGGCCTATAAAGCCTATGAGCCAAAACGGATTTGATAATTTGCATGATTGTTGAAGATTTAAGGATTTGATTTTCAAATTTTCCTAAAACAGCTAAAAATTGTCCCATTCTTTTAGGGTTTCGCATAGTGGTTGAAAAGCTTAAAATTTTTCGTGCCGGTTTTTTAGTCATAATAATTACCTATAATTAGTTACAAAGATTTCTTGACTATCTTCTTTAATAGTATTGTCATTATAACTGATATAATTACTTTTGATATTAAAAATATAATATTTTTTAGCCCATTCTTTTAAAATAAAATTGGTCTCTCCCTTGTGATAAACAAGATTAGTTATACCAAATAAAACTCCCTTTTTATCTAGTCTATCTAAAACGCCATATAAGGCTATCTCATTATCGCTATCCCATAACTTGTTGTATTCACTATTGGAGATTAAATAAGGGGGGTCAAAATAAACATAATCATCTTTTAAATAGGTAGTATGGTTAAGAAAATCAATATAATCATCATTGTGAAAAATAATGGTGTTTTGCTGTATAAAATCTATGTAGTTTTTTAGGGCATTATAAACATTTTCATTGAAATCCACATTACCCACAGGTAAATTAAAAAGCCCTTTAGAATTAAATCTAATCATGTGATTAAACCCATAAATTAAAAGTAAATACAAATAGAGCATGTTGTTTTGATTGGAGTTAAAATCAGCCCTTAGTTTTTCATAAGCTATTTTATTGTATTTGGCGTAGTAAGTTTTTATATATTGTTTTTTTAATTCATCAGGGGCTGTAATCCCCTTAAAAGAGAAAGACAAGCTATAATGAATGATGATTTTAGACAATTCATCAAAAAGCTCACAAGTATTGAATTTGCTTAAAGTTTTATGTAAATTGATAATATTGGTATCTATGTCGTTAGCTAGGTATCTTTTAGCCTTAGTGTTTAAAAACACGCTACCCCCACCCACAAAAGGCTCAATAAATTGATTAATGTTATTTGGGAATAGCTTATTGAGTTGTGGCATAAGTTTATATTTATCCCCTACATAGAAAAAGGGAGAACGAATACCTTTTTTCAAGGTTTCACTTCCACTATAAATAAAAATTCTTTATGCTCTTTAAAATCAGTTTTTCCTGAATTAAAAAAACCATGAGCCTTTTCTTTAACGCTTAATTTTCCTTTTTGGCTTAAAATTTCCACTAAATCTTTAAGGCCTATTTTATTTTGCGAAGAGCTAGACTTAGAATTATAGGTATTATTATAAGTTAAAGCAATCCTTTTACAATCTAGTTTTTCAATTAAATCGCTCAATTCTTTCATGGCATTAGAGCGACAATATTCGCTCATGTTCTCGCATGATGGCTTTAAAGCTGTTCCATAGAGTTTGGGTTTTTTCCACTGCACTAGGTTTTCATAGAGATGATAAAACCGGCTGTATTGTCTTGAATTGTATGGAGGGTCAATAAAGACTAAGTCTATTTTTAAGGTTTTAGCCAATTCGTTAGCGTCTTTTCTCTCTATCATGATGTTTTTATCATGCTTTATAGGGCTAATAAGTTCAAAAATAAATCTATCTTGCAAAATCTCTTTTTTCCTATAAGCTTCATAATGCCCCACCGTGTTAGCTATCTTATCCATTGAATAAATCAAGCTTGTTAATAAAATATCTTTATTTAATTTATCTAAGTTCAAGCTTTCTATATGCTCTCTAATGCTACCGATTTTGACACAATCTTTATAGCTGAAAAACTTGTCGCTAAAATGTTGGCTAAAATAATTTTCTTCTAGCTTTAAAGCTTGAGTATAATATTCTTTCAGTTCTTCAAGTGCTTTAAAATCAGCGTCTTGCCCCATAAAAAAAGCATGATAAATGATTTCATTAGAAAATAAAATATCATTTATAATAATGTTTTTAATGTTAGGAATAGTAGCAAATTGACCAGCAACTACCCCACTTCCGGCAAAAATATCGCACACGCTTTTGATATTATTTAATTTTAAATTCCCAAATACCCACTCTATGAGCTTGGTTTTTGAGCCGATATACCGGCGGTTTTTTAGATTAAATCTTTCCACTAGCCACCTTTAAACTAAGAGAATAAAACCACTTAGTAACATATAAGATTAAAAATCACAATCTCTTATTGAGTTTTTTAAAATACCAAAGACTGAGGGCTAAGAATACGAAAAAGGGCGATAGCACGCCTATTTCAGGAATGAGTATCCCTGAAATGCTGAACTTCCCTAAAGCAAAGAATAGCCCCCAAACAACGAGCGTGATAATGATAAACTTTAGCCCTAAAAGAGCCAGGTTTTCATAGCGGGCGAGACTGGGCGAAAAATAAGCGATTAAAACGCTTAAAAACGGCACAAAAAAGGGCAAAATCGCAAACACATACAAAAACGAGCGCACTTTTTTCGTGTCCGCGTTTTGGCGTACTAAAGCATGCAAGGATAAAAGAGCGTCTGTGATAGAAACCGCAGGCTTGTTTTGATAAATGGTGTCTAAAACTTTGGGGCGGAAATTTTTGAGCGTTTTAAAGGTTTTTAAACGCGTGGTGTTTAAAGCGTTTGCGCCCAATTCAAAACTTAAGGGCATCTCATAGATAGTAGTGTCATGCAAGATCCAATATTTGTCTTCAAAAAAAGCTTCTTTAGCTTCAGCATAAGATTCCAAAGTCTTATCTTTTAGGCGAAAAACCTTGATATTTTGGGCTTTTTGCAATAAGGGATTAATCTTATCAAAATACACGTAATCATCGTTGTATTTCACTAACAAATGCTCTGAGACGCTCAAAGAATTGTCTTTATAGATCAAATTTTGCGTTTTTTCTTCCATATACACAAAAGGAGTGGCGTTCAACCCCACATAAACAGCCGTGAAAAACAAGCTAATCAAAAAAATAGGGCTTAAAATCTGGCATTTGGAAAAGCCAATGGAGAGCAGGGCGGTGTATTGGTTGGATTTAATGAACGCGATATAAAATAAAACCATCGCCAAAAGCAAGGAAATAGGCAAGGTGTAATTGAGGGCGAATAAAATATCATAGGTGAAAAATAAAATGATCATGTTCGCAGAATCAGGCATTTTATCGGCGTATTTCAGGCTGTCAATGCCTACAAAAAACAATTCCAAAGCCAAAAGCACGATTAAAAAGTATTTGAAATAATACCACCCCACAAATTTAAACAAACGCACTTTAAACCCCTAACTTTCTATTTGTAAAGGTTTTTTAAGCGTGAAACGATTTTGCATAGCGTTAAAATCATGGCTTTCTATAAAAAATTTTAAGGCGTTTTTGGCATGTTCAAACGCAGCGTTTTTTAAAGGCTCTTCGTTTTTGTGGAATTTTGAAAGCACATGCTCAATTACGCCAATTCCTTTAGAAATCCCCACCCTCAAGCGGTAATAAGAATTAGAACACAATAAATCAATGGACTTTAAGCCATTATGCCCCCCATTCCCCCCACCCTTTTTAAACCTCACAACGCCTAAAGGTAAATCCAAGTCGTCATGGATGATTAAAAGCTCTCTGGGTTTGTAAAAATTTTTAGTGCTTAAAACGCTCTCGCCGCTTAAATTCATGTAAGTTTGGGGCTTGAGTAAGATAAAATCCTTATAAACGCACAAACAAGCGTTGTGTTTGGGAGAAAAAGTGAAAGAAAGATCCAGCTCGCTAACGAGTAAATCTAAAATATCAAAACCAGCGTTGTGTCTGGTGTGAGCGTAACGCAAAGTAGGGTTACCTAAACCCACTAAAAGCGTCATCACCTGAAATCACTTCGCTTTAATCACACCGATCACAGCGATAGAATCATGATCTAAGATCTTCACATTTTCGTGTTTTTCTAAATCGCGCACCAAAATAGACTCATTCACATCTAAAGGGGCCACATCCACTAAGTAGTGATCGGGCAAATGCTCTAGAGCGCATTCCACGCTGATACGCTTTTTAGAGAGCATCAAAATCCCTTTATTTTTCAAGCCCACCGGAGTGCCTTGGTGTTTGACAGGGACTTTAAACTTAGACTTCACGCCTTTAGTAACAGCGAGTAAATCCACATGGATAAGCTCGTTAGTAACAGGGTTTTTTTGGTATTCTTGAACCACGACTTCAAAAGTCTTATCCCTTAATTTCACCGGAAAAATCAAATGCTTTTTTTCCTTAAGGTATTTAATGAAAGGGTTTAATTTGAATGCGCAATTCACGTTTTCAACACCCTTTCCATAAACATTTGCGATTAGATAGCCATCTTTTTTTAAAGCTTTAGCGTTAGCTTTAGTAATACTCTCTCTAATAACGCCTTCTAACATGTCAATCCTTTAAAATAAAATAAGGGCTTATTCTATCCAAAAAACCCTTAAAAATCAAAAACTGCTTAAAAGCTTTTCAAAGGATTGTTTGAACGCTATCAAGCCTTCTTTAAGGAGTTTTTGAGCGGTGTTTTCTAAATCAATGTTTTGCGCTTTTAGTTCTTTTTTGAACGCTTCAATTTCTGTAACCTTTAAAGGGGTTTGATACTCGGTGTTTGGGTCAAGCAAATAAGCGTTTAAAGCCTCTAATGGGGCTGTATTGATAGAGTTTTTAAAACACAGCGCTTTAATGTAATAATCTTTAGCTAAAGAATTAGATTTAACGCCGGTGGATGCAAAAAGGGTGCTTGTAAGCGTATTAGCATGCTGATTGATTTGATAATAGCACTCGGTAGCGTTGATAATCCCGCTTTGAGCTTGCAAGTTTTGTGGCACTAAAGGGTCTATTTCTTTGTCAAATCGTGAGACAAACACGCTAATGACCGCTCTTTTTTGCGCTTCTTTGGCTAAGATTTGAGCGATTTCACTAGCAATTTTAGGCGAAAAGACTAAAGTTACATTAATAGGGATAGAGGCTTTAGTCAAAGCGCTAATGACTTCAAGAGCGCTTTCACTCGCCGGGACTTTAATCATCACATTGGGGCGGTTTAATGTTTTGAATAACCGCTTGGCTTCATCAATGCTTTTAATGGCATCGTCTTCTAAAAAGGGATCAATTTCTAGGCTAATGTAGCCGTTGTTAGGGTCTTTTTCATATAAAGGCATTAACGCGCTAGAAGCTTGTAAAATATCCTTTAACGCCAGGGTTTCATAAATTTCTTTAGCTTTTTTGCCCTTGAGTTTAGCGATTTCATCTTGATAAAACGCGCTTTTGGTGATCGCTTCGCAAAACAAACTAGGGTTACTCGTCGCCCCGCAAATAGCCCCCTTATTAATGAGCTTTAAAAAGTCGTTTTCTAAAAAATCCCTTTCTATAAAATCGCACCACAACCTGAATTCTTGCATGTTTATCCTTGTTTTAAATTGAGATAATAATCTTTAACGACTTCCTGGTCGCTAAAAAAAATCGTTTTGTCTTTAAAGATTTGAATGTTTTCATCGCCCTTGCCTAAAATCAACAACACCTCATCGTCTTTTAAATTTTCTAAAGCGTTTAAAATGGCTTTTTTTCGGTCTTTTTCTACAATGACTTTAGAAGAATCGCTGATACCTTTTAAAATATCCTTAATAATGTCTTCTTCGTTTTCGCTTCTGGGGTTGTCTGAAGTTAAGATGATTTGATGCGCGTAACAACTCGCTATCGCTCCCATTTTAGGGCGCTTGGTTTTATCCCTATCGCCCCCTGCCCCAAAAAGAGCGGTGATTTTTTGACTTTTAAAGCTTTCAAAAACTTGTTGCATGCCGTCTGTTGTGTGGGCAAAATCCACGACCACTAAAGGTTTAGAATGCACAATTTCCAAACGCCCTTTCACCCCATAAAAGTTTTCTAATAACGGCGCGATCGCTTCTAGCGGTAATTGAGTGAGTAATTTGACCCCTAAAACGCCCGCTAAGATATTATAAAGGTTGTAACGCCCTAGAAGGGGGGAATGGATGAGAGCGGTTTCTTTAAGATTAGGATCTCTTAAATCTTGTTGGTAGCATAAAGACGCGCTAATGGAGGGGTTGAGCGAAAAGGCCTGAACGTTTAAATGCGCTTTTTTATCCAGCGCGTAAGTGCGCGCGTTAATGGGGTTAAAAAGGGCGTTTGTTTCATCTCTGTTGATGACTTTCAAGCCCTCATCTTTAAAAAAGCTGTTTTTAGCGTCCCTGTAATTTTCTATATTTTGATGGAAATCTAAATGATCGCTTGTGATATTGGTTAAGATTTTAAGGGCGAAATCAAGCCCGGCGATGCGTTTTTGGACAATCGCATGGGAGCTCACTTCCATAATAAAGTATTCACACCCCAAACGAATCGCTTCTTCTAAATCGCTATAAAGCTCTAAAAGAGTGGGCGTGGTCAAGCCCTTTTCTTTGATGCGTTCATCGTTGATAAAAAACCCTCTTGTGCCTAAAAGAGCGGTCTTTTTGTTCAAATCTAAGAGCAAGGAATACATCAAGCTCGCCGTGGTCGTTTTGCCATTAGTGCCTGTAATCCCCACAATCTTAATCTTAAAATCAAAGTAGTTTTTAAGCTCGTTAGAATCTAAAATAGCCAGGTTTTTTTCCGCAATTAAAGGAGAGTATTTTTCATTTAAAGGCGTTTTGACAAAAAGGATTTCTTTAGGGTTTTCTAAAACTTCATTCGTGTTATCGCTTAAAAAAGAATAGGCGCGGTTGCGATAAGTCAGGGTTTTTTTGAGTTTCATTCTTTAAGCCTTATTGGATTTGAGGGCGTCTTCTAAAAGAGAACGCAAAAATTTATCGTAAATAAAAGAATCTTCATGCATGTTTTCAATGTAATTTACCGCTAATTCATAATAGCCATAGTGGTTCAATTCTTTCAAAAATTCATAAAAATCCTCTTTATTGTCAAAAATCACCCTAGAGCTGAACATCAAATCCTCAAACGCTTCCTTAAAACCGCGCTCCAAGCTCAAGCGTTTGAAATCCGCGTACAAAATGCCGTTCAACTCCTCGCCTTTTTGAGAAATCTGCGCATCAATCTTTTCAGCCATTTGGTTTAGCCCCTCATCAAAAGAAGCGATCAAAGCGGTGATCTGCTCTTCAGCCTGGTTTTTTAAACTCCGTTTTTGCATAGCGATCAGGCTTTGATACAATTCATAAAAGCTATGGGCTTCTTTAGGGAAATCTTTAGCGATGTCGCTTAATAACGCCCCCACTCTGGCTTTTTGGTTGTCTTTATCCAAAAACAAAACTTCAGAAAAAAGGCGCAACGCTTCAGCGTAATGGGCTTGCTTGAACGCTAAAAAGCCATCTTTGATCAACGCTCGCTTTTTAAATTCATAATCAAACTTTTGCATGCCTATAATCCTTAAAGCTTATCAAACTCCTTGGCGTTTTCTAAGCACACCACTTCTAAATTGGGGTGAATGTCCATTTTAAGCTGCCTTTCAATGACATTTTTTAGAGTGATTTTACTGCTAGAGCAAGTCTTGCACGCTCCCTCTAAAGCCACATAAATCTTCATGCTTTTCACCCCTAGCACTTCAATATTACCGCCATCTTTGAGCAAGTAAGGGCGGATCTTTTCTATCACAATACGGACCGGTTTTTGTAAATCTTCATCGCTAAATTCTATCATTTTTAAAAACCTTATTTTTAAAATTTTACTTTAAGATACCATATAATGAGCCATTTTTATCAAACGACTCTTTTTAAGAGTGGCTCAAGGGCTAATTGGATAGAATAGAGCCACTATTAGGATAAGGTTTTGATGACGATATGGAAATTAAAAACATCAAAGAGTTTGAAAAAGCTTCCAAAAAACTCCAAAAAGACACTTTAAAGATCGCTCTCGCTCTTTTGTTTCTCATCGGTGCCGCTTTGCTCGCTCTCATTTTTGGGCAGGCTAATTCTAAGGGATTGTTGCTTATTTTTGCGGCTGTGATTGGGGGGTATATGGCGATGAATATTGGCGCGAACGATGTGTCTAATAATGTCGGCCCTGCCGTAGGCTCTAAAGCCATTAGCATGGGCGGGGCGATTTTGATCGCTGCGGTTTGTGAAATGCTAGGAGCGATCATTGCTGGGGGGGAAGTGGTTTCTACGATTAAGGGCCGTATCGTTTCGCCTGAATTTATTAATGATGCGCATGTTTTCATCAATGTCATGTTGGCTAGCCTTTTGAGTGGGGCGTTGTGGTTGCATGTAGCGACTTTAATAGGCGCTCCCGTTTCCACTTCACACTCCGTAGTGGGGGGGATTATGGGGGCTGGAATGGCAGCAGCTGGAATGTCTGCTATTAATTGGCATTTCTTATCAGGCATTGTGGCTAGCTGGGTAATCTCGCCTTTAATGGGGGCTTTGATAGCCATGTTTTTTTTAATGCTCATTAAAAAGACTATCGCTTATAAAGAAGATAAAAAGAGCGCGGCTTTAAAGGTCGTGCCTTATTTGGTAGCGTTGATGAGCTTAACCTTTAGCTGGTATTTGATCGTTAAGGTTTTAAAACGCCTCTATGCGGTGGGTTTTGAAATCCAGCTGGCTTGCGGCTGCATCCTTGCACTTTTGATTTTTATCCTTTTTAAAAGATTTGTGTTAAAAAAAGCCCCACAATTAGAAAATAGCCATGAAAGCATTAATGAGCTTTTTAATGTCCCTTTGATTTTTGCCGCCGCGCTTTTAAGCTTTGCGCATGGGGCTAATGATGTGGCTAACGCTATTGGCCCCTTAGCGGCTATCAGTCAAACTTTAGAAGATGCAAATAGCCCTATGGGGAATACTTTGAGCTCTGTGCCGTTGTGGATTATGGTAGTGGGGGCAGCTGGGATCGCTTTAGGCTTGAGTTTGTATGGGCCAAAGCTCATTAAAACGGTGGGGTCTGAAATCACAGAATTAGACAAAATGCAAGCTTTTTGCATCGCGCTTTCTGCGGTCATTACCGTGCTTTTAGCCTCTCAATTAGGCTTACCGGTAAGCTCTACGCATATTGTGGTGGGCGCGGTGTTTGGGGTGGGCTTTTTAAGGGAGCGCTTAAGGGAGCAATCAAGAAGGCGTTTTGCTAGAATCAGAGACAACATTGTAGCGGCGCACTTTGGGGAAGATTTAGAAGAAATTGAAGGCTTTTTAGAGCGCTTTGATAAAGCCAATTTGAAAGAAAAATCGCTCATGCTAGAGAGCTTGAAAAAAAGCAAGAACACCGCCATCGCTTTGGAATTGAAAAAGAAAGAAAAAAAATCGCTTAAAAAAGTGTACAAAGAAGAAGTGATCAAACGCTCCATTTTAAAAAAGATTGTTACCGCTTGGTTGGTAACCGTGCCGGTTTCTGCGCTTTTAGGCGCGCTTCTTTTTGTGGCTCTTGGTTTTATAGAAAAGTATTTCTAGGGTTTTTGAAGGCTTGATTTTTAAAGTTAGGCTTAATCTTTTATGTTAAAATTCTAAGATTTTATATATTTTATATTTATCGTTAGGTTTTAGGTTTAAATCATGGGGAGGAATCAAGGAGCTTATTTGGATCCGTCTGAATCAATTTTGATGTTGATGGTTACTTTTTTATTGGTGCTGTTGAACGCTTTTTTTGTGCTTTCAGAGTTTGCCCTTGTGAAAGTGCGTAAAACCCGCTTAGAAGAGCTGGTTAAAATCGGTAATTCCAACGCTAAACTCGCTTTAAAGATGAGTCAAAGACTAGACACTTATTTGAGCGCCACGCAGTTAGGCATCACCCTTTCTTCATTAGCTTTAGGCTGGGTGGGTGAGCCCGCTATCGCAAAATTGTTAGCCGCGCTGTTTGAGTCTATGGATTTGAGAGAAAATCCTATTTTTATCCATTCAATGAGCGTGGTCATAGCGTTTTTAAGCATCACTTTTTTGCATGTCGTGTTGGGCGAGATTGTGCCTAAATCTTTAGCGATCGCTAAATCTGAAAAAGCCGCTCTTTTTGCCGCGCGCCCTTTGCATGTGTTTTGGATCGTGTTTTACCCGGTGGTGCGCTTGTTTGATGTGATCGCTCATTTCTTTTTAAAAAAAGTGGGCATCAATCCTAAAGAGCATGACGGCACGCATTCTGAAGAAGAGTTAAAAATCATTGTGGGCGAGAGTTTGAGAGAGGGCATTATTGATTCAGTGGAGGGTGAAATCATTAAAAACGCGGTGGATTTTTCTGACACGAGCGCTAAAGAAATCATGACCCCACGAAAAGACATGGTGTGTTTGGACGAAGAAAACAGCTATGAAGAAAATATAGACATTGTTTTAAAAAGCCATTTCACGCGCTACCCTTATTGTAAAGGCTCTAAAGACAACATTATCGGCATGGTGCATATCAGAGACTTGCTCTCTCGCTCTATTTTTACCCCCAAAATGCATGATTTCAATCAAATCGTTAGGAAAATGATCATCGTCCCTGAGAGCGCTTCCATTTCTCAAATCCTTATTAAAATGAAAAAAGAGCAAATCCATACCGCTTTGGTGATTGATGAATACGGCGGCACGGCCGGGTTGCTCACTATGGAAGACATTATTGAAGAGATCATGGGGGAAATTAGCGACGAATACGACTTGAAACAAGAGGGCGTGAACAAGCTTGAAGAGGGCGTGTTTGAATTAGAGGGCATGCTGGATTTAGAGAGCGTAGAAGAAGTGCTTCATATCCAATTTGACAAAGAATGCGAGCAGGTAACGCTTGGGGGCTATGTTTTTAGCTTGCTAGAGCGCATGCCTATGGAGGGAGATACAATCGTTTCGCATGGGTATTCTTTTGAAGTCTTAAGCGTGGATGGGGCTAGGATAAAACGCTTGAAAGCGGTTAAACAAGATCAGGGAGAAAATGAAGCATGAAAAAAACAACCCTCTTTGTATTGGGCTTATTATTCAATAGCTCTTTAAGTGCTGTTGATGAGACTTCTAAAACCGAGCCTTCTTCTTTGAATTTGGCTGAAGACAGCGCGCCTTTGAACCATCCTAACGCTCAAAAGCTCTCTTTAAAAAACGCATGGAATAGGGTGTTATCCAACCATGAAGGCTTGCATGCGCAAGAATACGCCATTAAGCGAGCGAGTAAAATGAAATTAGCGGCTAAACTTTCTTTTTTGCCTCAAATTGATTTGAGCGCTTTTTATGTGTACCTCTCTAACCCCATTAAAATGGATTTTGCCAGCCAAAAACAACCGGGCGTGCAAAAAGCCACCAACCAGATCCATCAAGGCTTGCAAAACATCCAACAAAATATCCCCCCTCAAGTATTAACCCCTCAAATCCAAGCGGGCATGCAAGGGGTGATGCAAGGCTTTGGGGCTTTGAGCAGCACTTTAGAAGCCCCCTTATTGTTTTCTAAGCAAAATGTGGTGATTGGGGCTTTGAGCATTATTTATCCCCTTTATATGGGTGGGGCAAGATTCACGATGGTGCGCATTGCGGATTTGATGCAAAAAGACGCTAACGAAGTGTATCGCTTGAAAAAGCTTTCCACTTTTCAAGAGCTTGTGAGCGTGTATTATGGCATGGTGTTAAACGCGGAAGTGGCTGAAACTTTAGAAGAAGTGGAAAAAGGCCATTATAAGCATTTCCAAAACGCTTTAAAAATGCAAAAAGTAGGGCAAATCGCTAGGGTAGAAACCTTAGGCGCTCAAGTGGCTTATGATAAGGCCCATATCGCTAGCGTTAAGGCTAAAGACGTGTTAGAAGTTTCGCAGCTCTCGTTCAATTCCATTTTATCTAGCAAGGACGATTTAGCGCCTTCAAGCAAATTAGAGATCCACACCGAGAAAAATCTGCCCAATTTGAGCTTTTTTGTTTCTTCCACGCTCAATTCCTACCCGGCTTTAAAGACCTTAGAAAACCAGGTTCAAATTTCTAAAGAAAACACGAAACTACAGATCGCTAAATTCTTGCCCCAAGTGAGTTTTTTTGGCTCTTATCTCATGAAGCAAAACAATTCGGTGTTTGAAGACATGATCCCTAATTGGTTTGTGGGCGTGGCCGGGCGCATGCCTATCCTTTCCCCCACAGGACGCATTCAAAAATACCAAGCGAGCAAATTAGCGGAGTTGCAAGCTAGTAGCGAACAAATCCAGGCTAAAAAAAACATGGAATTGTTAGTGAATAAGACTTATAAAGAGACGCTTTCTTATTTGAAAGAATACAAAAGCTTGCTTTCTAGCGTGGAATTAGCCAAAGAAAATTTAAAACTCCAAGAGCAGGCTTTTTTGCAAGGCTTAAGCACCAACGCTCAAGTCATTGATGCGAGGAACACGCTTTCTTCTATCATCGTGGAGCAAAAAAGCGTGGCTTATAAATACATTGTTTCATTAGCGAATTTAATGGCGTTAAGCGATCACATTGATTTATTTTATGAATTTGTTTATTAAAGGAAGAAATCATGTCAAATAGCATGTTGGATAAAAATAAAGCGATTCTTACAGGGGGTGGGGCTTTATTATTAGGGCTAATCGTGCTTTTTTATTTGGCTTATCGCCCTAAGGCTGAAGTGTTGCAAGGGTTTTTGGAAGCCAGAGAATACAGCGTGAGCTCCAAAGTCCCTGGGCGCATTGAAAAGGTGTTTGTTAAAAAAGGCGATCACATTAAAAAAGGCGATTTGGTTTTTAGCATTTCTAGCCCTGAATTAGAAGCCAAGCTCGCTCAAGCTGAAGCCGGGCATAAAGCCGCTAAAGCGCTTAGCGATGAAGTCAAAAGAGGCTCAAGAGATGAAACGATCAATTCTGCAAGAGATGTTTGGCAAGCGGCAAAATCCCAAGCGACTCTAGCCAAAGAGACTTATAAGCGCGTTCAAGATTTGTATGATAACGGCGTGGCGAGCTTGCAAAAGCGCGATGAAGCTTATGCGGCTTATGAAAGCACCAAATACAACGAGAGCGCGGCTTACCAAAAGTATAAAATGGCTTTAGGGGGGGCGAGCTCTGAAAGTAAGATTGCCGCTAAGGCTAAAGAGAGCGCGGCTTTAGGGCAAGTGAATGAAGTGGAGTCTTATTTAAAAGATGTCAAGGCTACAGCCCCAATTGATGGGGAAGTGAGTAATGTGCTTTTAAGCGGTGGCGAGCTTAGCCCTAAGGGTTTTCCTGTGGTGCTCATGATTGATTTAAAGGATAGTTGGTTAAAAATCAGCGTGCCTGAAAAGTATTTGAACGAGTTTAAAGTGGGTAAGGAATTTGAAGGCTATATCCCAGCGTTGAAAAGAAGCGCGAAATTCAGGGTCAAATATTTGAGCGTGATGGGGGATTTTGCGACTTGGAAAGCGACGAATAATTCCAACACTTACAACATGAAAAGCTATGAAGTGGAGGCCATACCCTTAGAAGAGTTGGAAAATTTTAGGGTAGGGATGAGCGTGTTAGTTACCATTAAACCTTAAAAAGGATTGTTTTGTTCAGATTGATAAGCGCATGGGTTTTACAAGATAAGTTCTTGTTTGTCGTGTGTTTTATATTGCCTTTTTGTTTAGGGGTTTTAGGCACGCAAATCTTTAAACAAGAAATCCCAAGACAGCTCCCTATCGTGGTGGTGGATTTGGATAAGACCACGACAAGCCATCAGGTAGCGTTTGAATTAGGTGCAACGAGCGCGCTTCAAATCAAACACCAAGTAGCTAGCCTTTTAGAAGCCAAACGCTTTTTAAACTCCGCTGAAGCGTATGGGGCGTTAGTTTTGCCTAGAGATTTAGAGAAAAAAATCAAAATGGGGCGAAAGGTGGATTTGCCCTTTTACTATAACGCTGAGTATGTTTTGGTTGGGAAAACGCTCAAAAACGCCTTCTTACAAACCGCTTTGACTTTAGACGCTAAAACCTTAGCCACCAAAGCTTTAGTGCGAGATTCCAATTTGATTTCTGCTAAAGCCCAAGCAATGCCTATTGTTTTGCAATTGCATGCCCTATACAATGAAGAAAACAATTACACGCAATACCTTTTAAGCGTGATGCTGCCTTGCATGTGGCTTATTTTCATTGCGATTGGCATGCTCAATTTCATTCAAAAAGCCTCTAACATGCGAGAGCTTTTAATCAGTATTTTAGCGAATGTGTGCGTGTTTAGTTTTTGGGGGATGGGCATGGCGTTTTATTTTAATTTCATTGGCATGCAGGGGCATTATGCGCATTTGTTGTTGGTCTTTTTGGCGGTAGTTTTAATGGCACTCGTTATGAGCGGGTTTGTGGTGCTAGTCTATGGCATTTCAAAAAGCGTTATTGAAACCGCGGGCGCGATTGGGGTCTATACCGCTCCAAGCTTTGCGTTTGCTGGGGTAACTTACCCGCAAAACAACATGGAAATTTTTGGGGATTTTTGGAGCCATTGCTTGCCCATTAGCCATTTTATGAAGTTCTTTTTACAAGAGGCTTACTATAAGACGGATTTTACCGATTCTTTAAATTCTTTAATGCCGCTTGTGTTCTTTTTAATCTTTTTAGCCTTAGGGCTTTTAGTTTTTTATTTTTCTTTTAAAAAAGACAAGGCTAGCGCATGAATTTTTTTAAAATCCTTTTAATGGAGTTAAGAGCCATTGTTTCTCATAAGGGCGTTTTATTAATCCTTATAGGCGCTCCTTTAATCTATGGCTTGTTATACCCTTTGCCTTATTTAAAAGACATTGTAACGCAGCAAAAAATCGCCCTTGTAGATGAAGACAATTCCTTTCTTTCCAGGCAATTAGCCTTCATGGCGCAAAGCTCCAACGAGTTAGAAATCGCTTTTTTTAGCCCCTCTATGTTGGAAGCCAAAAAGCTTTTAAAAGAAGAAAAAATTTATGGGATCTTGCATATCCCTTCGCATTTTGAAGCCAATATCCATAAACAAGTGCCTGTAACGATAGATTTTTATGCGAATTCCAATTACTTTTTGATTTATGGTGCCTTAGCGAATGCGGTGGTGGGGAGCATCAACGCTTTAAACGATGAAATCAGGTTCAAACGCAACGCTCAAATAGAAGAAGCTGAATTAGGGACAGACGGGATTAAAATCAGGCCTATCGCTTTGTATAACCCTAGTGAGGGGTATTTGAATTACGCGCTCTCTAGCGTGTTTATTTTCATCTTACACCAGGTGATGCTCATTGCAAGCAGCATGTTTACTAGCTCCAGGCGTTTGGAATTGGCCCTTTTAGACAAAAAAGAAATCGCTTTAAGGCTGTGCGCAAGACTCTTGGTGTTTATGGCAGCGTTTAGCGTTTTTATTTTATGGTATTTTGGGGCGCTGTTTTCTTTTTATGGGATCGAACGGCATGGGAGTGCTTTAATGGTGTTTTTGAATAGCTTGATTTTCATGCTTGCGACCTTGAGTTTGGGGTCGTTTTTAGGTGCATGGATTAAAGATGAAGCCCACACCACTCAAATCGTTTTAATCTCTTCTTTGCCCTTGATTTTTATGATGGGTTTTGTGTGGCCTTTTGAATCCTTGCCCTCTTATTTACAGGTTTTCGTTCAAATAGTGCCTGCTTATCATGGGATCAGTTTATTAGGGCGATTGAATCAAATGCATGCGGAATTTATAGATGTTTCCATCCATTTTTATGCGCTTATTGCGATTTTTATCGTGAGTTTTATAGGGAGTGTCTTTAAACTCAGCTCTTTAAAGAAAGCTTGTGAAAACGCTTAAAAACCTCATCGCTTCCAAGCACCAGATTAAAGCGTCTCGCTTTTTAGGGTATCTTATGCCTTTTGATGATTTTGAAAAAACCCTTTTAGAATTGAAAAAAGAGCATTTTAAAGCCACGCATTTTGTAACGGCGTTCCGCTATTCTTTGGAGGGCAAAATCACGGAGGGTTTTAGCGATGATGGCGAGCCTAAAGGGAGTTCAGGGATGCCTGTGCTTAGCGTTTTAAAGCGAAAGGATTTGATCAATATAGGATTAGTGAGCGTGCGTTATTTTGGAGGCACGCTTTTAGGGGTGGGGGGCTTGATGAAAGCTTATGCCACTAGCGCGTTATTGTGCGTAGAAAACGCTCAAAAAGAAAACGCTTTGAAGGATTTTGTGGAGTTGGAAACTTTAAGCGCTCATTATTCTTACAAAGAATTAGACGCTCTTCAGCGTGAAATTAAGAAATTTAGCTTACAATTAAGCAAGAAGAATTTTTCAAACCAAAGCGTGGAAGTGGAAATCAGCGGCGAAAGAGAAAATTTGCAAGCGTTTTTACAACAAAATAAGATAAATTAGGGAGAGTGGTATGGGATTTTTGAATGGGTATTTTTTATGGGTTAAGGCTTTCCATGTGATAGCGGTCATTTCGTGGATGGCGGCGTTATTTTATTTGCCGCGCCTTTTTGTCTATCATGCAGAAAACGCGCATAAAAAAGAGTTTGTAGGAGTGGTTAAAATCCAAGAAAAAAAGCTTTATTCCTTTATCGCTTCACCGGCTATGGGTTTCACGCTTATCACAGGGATTTTGATGTTGTTGATAGAGCCTGCACTCTTTAAAAGTGGAGGGTGGTTGCATGCTAAGTTGGCTTTAGTGATCTTACTTTTAGCCTATCATTTTTATTGCAAAAAATGCATGCGTGAGCTGGAAAAAGACCCTACAAGAAGAAACGCAAGGTTTTATCGTGTGTTTAATGAAGTGCCAACCATTTTAATGATCCTCATTGTGATCTTAGTGGTTGTCAAGCCTTTTTAAAGACAAGCCATGAAGAAAGAAAATCGCCTCAAGCAAGAAAAGATCATCAACATGTTTGATGATATAGCCAGCTCTTACGATCAAGCCAACCGCTTGATGAGTTTTGGCTTAGACGTTAAATGGCGCCAAAGGGCTTGCGAGCATGCGTTTTTGTTTTTGGAAAACAAGAAAGCGTTAAGGCTTGTGGATGTGGCATGCGGGACAGGGGATATGCTTGTGGCTTGGCAAAAAAGCGCTCTCAATTGCGGTATAGAATTTAAGGAATGTTTGGGGATTGACCCCTCTAATAACATGCTTGAATTAGCTATCAAAAAATGTGAAGAGCTTGAAAACAAAGCTTCTTTCATCCAAGCTCAAGCCAAAGATTTAAAGGGCGTTGAAAGTAACAGCGTGGATATCCTCTCCATTGCGTATGGCTTGCGTAATATCGTGGAAAGACAAGAAGCTTTAAAAGAGTTTTTTAGGGTGTTAAAGCCTAGGGGCGTTTTAGTGATTTTAGAATTTTTAAAAAAAGACAACCCCACATGGCTGGATAAAATCTCAGGGTTTTACACGAATAAGGTTTTGCCTTTGGTGGGAGGGGCTATCAGTAAGAATTATGGCGCTTATTCTTATTTACCGCAATCCATTGAGGGGTTTTTGAGTTTGGAGAGTTTGAAGCATGAATTGAAAAACGCAGGGTTTGAGATTTTAAGGACTGAAGATTCTATCGCTCAAATTTCAACGACCATGCTTGTTAAAAAAAGCTAAAGGAATGTCATGCAAGATGAATTATTTGAAACCGAAAAAACCCCCCCAAAAAACACTAAAAACGCTAAAAACGCCCCTAAAAAAAGTTTTGAAGAGCATGTTCATTCCCTAGAGCAAGCCATAGATCGCTTGAATGATCCCAATTTATCCTTAAAAGACGGGATGGATTTGTATAAAACGGCCATGCAAGAGTTGTTTTTGGCTCAAAAGCTTTTAGAAAACGCTTATTTAGAGCATGAAAAACTCCAAACGCCAGACCAAAAGGCTTAAAGCATGCGCGTGTTTGCCTTACAGCTAGAGTCTTTTGAAGAAAACCTCATGCAATCCTTATTCAACTCCATACCCAAGCAAAGCGTGGTGGTGTTGCCTGAATACGTGATCAACCCCTTTTTCCACCATAACATGGGATTGGATGCGAATGAAATCAACGCGCAGTCTGCGCGAGCGATGGAGTTTTTATCGCAAAAATGCGAAGAATTAGATTTGATCGTTTCAGCCCCAATGCTTTTAGAAGAACATTCTAAAATCTATAAAAAAATCGCCCTCATTTCTAAAGAAAAAATCCAGTATTACACGCAACAACGCTTAATTCCCTATTCTCATTGGGATGAAGAAAGCTTTTTTGACAATGAAAAAAGCGCTTTTAAAGAATTGCTCGTGTTTGAAAGAGATGGCTTGAAATTCGCCCCTTTGTTTGGCTTTGAAGCGCATTTTGATGAAATATGGGTTCAGGCTAAAAATCAGGGCGTGGATGTGGTGCTTTTAAGCAGCGTGGCCACTTTTGAATCCAATGAAAGGTGGCGGCTTTTGTGCCAGATGCGCGCTTTTTGCACTTCTTGCGTGGTGGTTAGGGCTAATAGGATCGGAGCGTATCACCAGATCATTGTAGAAGAAGATCAAAAAAACGAATTTTTGTGGAAATTTTATGGGGATAGTTTTGTGGCCTTGCCCAATGGCGCTATTGAAGATTCTTTAGAGGGTAAAATGGGGGCTTTGAGTGCTCAAATAGATAAAAACGATATAGACGAATGGGCTAAATTGTGGCATTTTAGAACGATTAAAGAGGGTTGAATGATTGATAGAAAATTTTTATTGCAAGATTTTGACAAGGTGGCTCTTTCTTTAAAAAAGCGTAATGATGCGATGGGTGATGAGTTGGAGCGTTTGCGCGAAGTCATCACGCATTATAAAAAACAGCTCATTGAATTGGAAGGCTTGCAAGCCTTTCAAAACAAGGTTTCTAAAGAATTTGGTATCAAAATGGCTCAAAAAATGGATACAAGCGATCTCAAAAAAGAGCTAGAAAACAATAAAATCAAATTGAATGAGCTTTCTAAAAGCGTGGGCGAATTGGAGCAACAAATTGATTTGAAGCTTTCCATAATCCCTAATCTAGTGGATGAAAAAACTCCTTTAGGCGCGAATGAAGAAGACAACATAGAAATTAAAAAA
The DNA here is from genome assembly GCF_003638305.1 of Helicobacter pylori. GTDB lineage: Bacteria > Campylobacterota > Campylobacteria > Campylobacterales > Helicobacteraceae > Helicobacter > Helicobacter pylori_DJ. The sequence goes on from NZ_MVYP01000001.1 coordinate 148,336, forward strand.
ATCTTAACCCCCAGGGTTTTTAATTTCAAACCCAAAGAGCATTTTGAACTCGCTCAACAAAATGGCTGGATTGATTTTGAAAGCGGCGTGAAACTCGCCAAAAGTCGTTTTTCGGTCATTAGGGGTTTTGGGGCGAAAATTTATCGCGCGCTCATTTATTTAATGTTAGATTTTAATGAAAAAAATGGCTTTGAAATCATCTACACGCCGGCGTTAGTGAATGAAAAAATGCTTTTTGGGACCGGGCAATTGCCCAAATTCAAAGAAGATGTTTTTAAAATAGAAAATGAAAATTTGTATCTGATCCCCACCGCTGAGGTAACGCTCACTAATCTATACAACGACACCATTATTAGCGTTGAAAACCTCCCCATTAAAATGACCGCGCACACGCCTTGTTTCAGGAGCGAAGCAGGGAGTGCGGGCAAGGACACAAGGGGGATGATAAGACAGCACCAGTTTGATAAAGTAGAGCTAGTGGCTATCACGCACCCTAAAGAAAGCGATTCCATGCAAGAATATATGCTAGAGAGCGCGAGCGAGATTTTAAAGGCTTTGGAATTACCGCACCGGTTCGTGCAATTGTGCAGTGGGGATTTAGGCTTTAGCGCGAGCAACACGATAGACATTGAAGTGTGGCTGCCTGGGCAAAATTGCTACAGAGAAATCAGCTCCGTGTCTAACACGAGGGATTTTCAAGCCAGGCGCGCCAAAATCCGCTTCAAAGAAAATCAAAAAAACCAATTAGTGCACACCTTAAACGGCTCTTCTTTAGCGGTAGGAAGGACTATGGTCGCTTTAATGGAAAACCACCAGCAAGCGGATGGGAGCATTCATATTCCTAAGGCGTTAGAAAAATACCTTTAAGGCTAGTTCGTGCTGAATGAAGAGCAAAATTCATTAGAAGAAAAAGGGGGCGAAAATAAAAACGAAAAAGAAACCCCCCTAAAGGGCATTCATTCTAAAATCCCCTCTTTGAAGCAGGCTTTAAAGCAGACGCTCAATAAAATCAAAAGCTCTAAAGAGTTTTTTAAACAATTCTTACACAATAAAAAAAAGCTTTATATCGCGCTTGGAGCATTGCTTTCACTCATCGCGCTCATTGTGGCTTTGAGCTTGTTATTAGGGCATAAAAAAGAAAACCAACAAACTTCTTTACAAACTAATATTGCCACCACCAATAACGAAACGCCTAACGACACCAACAACGCTAACAACACACAAGCCGAGGGGCAAATAGAGAATTTAGACTTACCCGATTTAATCGGCAAGGACTCCCTCAAACGAAGTGATGAGAATCAAGTGGATGCGATGATGCAAAAAGCGAGCCTTTTGTATGAGCAAGGGCAAAAAGATGAAGCCTTACACCTGTTTGACAAAGCCGCTTCTTTTTCGCAAGGGATTGCGAGCCATAATTTAGGGGTGATTAAGTTTAAGGAAAAGGATTTTAACGGGGCGTTGGATTTGTTTGATTCTAGCATCGCTTCTAAAGAAAACGCGAGCGTGAGCGCGATTGATGCGTTAGTTACGGCTTATCATTTGCAAGATGCGGATTTATATTATCATTATCTAAAAATTGTAAGAGACACTTTGTATAAAGATTATAAAAAGTCTTTTTATTCCTACGCTTACGCGCTCAAATCCTATTACGCCGGGGAGTATTTTGAAGCCCTTTCGCCCTTAATGCACCCTAATTCCAACGCCTTTTTAAAGCCTAACGCGCGCCTAGCGTCTAAATTGTTTTTGATGTTTAAAGATGAAACGAACGCTTACAAGCAATTACAAAAAAGCGCAAACGCCCAAGATGAGCTTGCTTTAGGGCTTTTGCAGGCGCGTTTGGGCCATTACAAGCAGGCTTTGGAGCATTTGCAGCATTATTTGCACAACTACCCTAAAGATTTAAACGCTTTGATGGCTTTGGAATTGGTGAGTTTGAAAAAAGGCGACACCCTTAAAGCGAGCGAAGCCTTAAAATTAGCCAGCCACACAAAAGAAGACACGCTATTAGCCAACTCTTTTTACCCCATCAAGCCCACTATCAACCCTGTTTTTTTGGATAAAGAAAGGGCCAAAGAGCGTTTTTGGAACACGCAATATTTTGAAGGTAAAAGGGATTTTATCTACCGCTTGTTATTTTATTACGCCCCTTTTAAGGTTTTAGACTCTAAAGAAACCTTAGGCGTGATTGAAGAGGGGCTGTTTCTTTTAGATTCTGACACGCAAAAGGATTTAGAGGGGGCAAGCCTTGCTTTTAAAAGGGGGCGTTTGATGGCGATAGCGGATAAAAACGCGCTCAAAGGGTTGAAAGCGTTAGAAAAGAAGCGCCTAAAAAAAGCCCTTTCTTTTTTTGATTTGTCTTTAAAAAATAGCCCCAATAACGCGCTTTTGCATTATAATGTGGGTTTGATTTATGCGCAATTGGAAAATTACCACAAAGCTTATTTCCATTTTTTAAGGGCTTTCCATTTGAATTCTGCGGATTATTTGAGCGCGATTTTTGCGATTCTAGCCTCGCATTTCACCCATGAAGACACCACGGAGTTTTTAAGAGAAATCACCGAGAATTTTTATAGTCATGATTTTTCTAGCCCCACGCAAAAAGCCTTACTCTCTTCGCTCATCGCTTATTTGAATTACCGCACGAATTGGGATATGGACTGGCTTAAAAACGCCCCTAAAAAACTCCCCTTTTATTACGCGCTAGAAGCGGTGTTCGCTAAAGAGAGCAAAGATAAAAAATTGATGGTGAAATCTTTTGGGAATTTAAAAAAAATGCTCCCTAAAGATCTCATCTCTAATATTTTTTATGAAATCGTTTCGTATTATGATGCGAGTATCCGGCACACTTTAAGCATTTACACCCTTTTAGATTCGCATAAAATCAGTTGGGATCAAACCATGCAAGGGCCCATTTTAGGGCGTCATTTCTACACTTACATGGGATTTATGGTCAATGATTTAGATCATCAAGAAAGATTACTAGAGCAAAAAATCGCCAGTTTAGAAGAGGGCGAAGCCCCTAACGATTGGTTGGAAAATTTAGCCTTAGTGAGTTTGTTTCAAGGCCAGTATGAAAAAGCGGGCGCGTTGTATCAAAACTTAATTAGCGATCTTAAGGACAATGAGACACGCTTAAAAATCCTAGCGGGTTTGACTTATATCGCGCAAAGTAATTACAATAACGCCGCTTTATGGCTAGAGCTTGGGAAATTAGACGATCCTAATAATGAAAATATCCGTTACGCTTTAGGGTTGTTGTATCAAAGAAAAGGGGACTTGAAATCAGCGCTAAACCATTTTTTAGCCATTAAAACCTCTGATTTTTCTTCGCCTTATTTTGATTTTGAAATTGATGCTAACCTTTTAAAAGAGCGTTTAAACCAAGAAAAAAAAGGCGAGTTTTTAGAATAATGGGTTTTGAAAAAAGCATTTTAGACAATTTGAACGAAGCACAAAAAATCGCTGCAAGCCACATTCAAGGGCCTTTGTTGATTTTAGCGGGAGCTGGGAGCGGCAAGACTAAGACTTTAACGAGCCGTTTAGCGTATTTGATTGGCGCTTGTGGCGTGCCTAGCGAAAACACTTTAACGCTCACTTTCACCAATAAAGCGAGTAAAGAAATGCAAGAAAGGGCTTTGAAATTGTTGGAAAACCAAGCCTTTATCCCCCCCTTGCTTTGCACTTTCCATCGTTTTGGTTTGCTGTTTTTAAGGCAACGCATGAATCTTTTGAAAAGGGCGTGCGATTTTTCGGTGCTAGATAGCGATGAAGTCAAAACGCTGTGCAAACAGCTCAAAATTTCAAACTTTAGAGTCAATATTTCTCAAATCAAAAACGGCATGATGGATTTGAGCATGCAAGATAGCGAATGTCATAAAGCGTATGAGCTTTATCAAAACGCGCTCAAAAAAGACAATTTAGTGGATTTTGACGATTTGCTTTGTTTAAGCCTTAAGATTTTACAAGATAATGAAAAACTCGCCAAAGAGACTAGCGAGCGCTACCATTACATTATGGTAGATGAATACCAAGACACGAACGCCTTACAATTGGAGCTTTTAAAACAATTGAGTTTCACGCACCATAATTTGTGCGTGGTGGGCGATGACGATCAGAGCATTTATGGTTTTAGGGGGGCTGATATTTCTAATATTTTAAATTTTTCCAAGCATTTTAAAGGGGCTAAAATAGTGAAATTAGAGACCAATTACCGCTCTAGCGCTGAAATTTTAGCGTGCGCTAATTCTTTGATTAGCCATAACCAACACCGCCACATTAAAACGCTTCAAAGTTTCAAAGGCTCGCATAAAAGCGTGGTTTGTAAGGAATATTTGACGCAAAAAGAAGAGAGCCTGGATGTGGCTTATCAAATCAAAGCCCTTTTAAAGAAGGGCGAAAATTTAGAAAATATCGCTATTTTGTATCGTTTAAACGGGCTTAGCCGCAGCATTGAAGAGAGCTTGAACGCTTTGAATATCCCCTATAGGCTTATTGGGGCGGTGAGTTTTTATGAAAGAGCCGAGATTAAAGACGCTTTGGCGTTCATGCATGTAGTGGCTAAAAAAGACGATCGCTTTTTTATCAAGCGCGTTTTAAACAAGCCCCCAAGAGGCCTTGGCAAGATCACTCAAGAATGGATTTTTTCCCTTTTAGATGATGGAGGTTTGAATTTAGAAGAAGCGCTAAAACTTGGGGCGTTTAAAGGCAAATTAAACCCTAAAAACGAATACGCTTTAAAGAAATTCACCGCTATGATAGGGCGTTTGAGGGAGGCTTTTGAAATTTCAGTAGAGGAGTTTTGCGAGCGGTTTTTAGAAGAAACTAACCTTTTAAAAAGCTATGAAAAAGAAGACAATTACGAAGAAAGAGAGGGCTTTGTTAAAGAGCTTTTAAGTTTAGTGAAAGAGCATTTTAAAACTAACCCCACGCATTCCTTATTGGATTTTTTGAATGAAAGCGTGCTAGATGTCCATAATACAGAAAACGCGCAAAAAGTGAGCTGCATGAGCGTGCATATGAGTAAGGGCTTAGAGTTTAAGCATGTGTTTGTGATCGGATTAGAAGAAGGGTTTTTCCCGCATAGGGGGTTCAATCAAGAAAGCGATTTAGAAGAAGAAAGGCGCTTGGCTTATGTGGCGATCACTAGGGCTAAAGAAGGATTGCAACTTTCTTATGTCAAAGAGCGTTCGTATTTTGGGAGGAAAATTTCTTGCTCGCCCTCTGTGTTTTTAGAAGAAGCCAAGCTGCTTAAAAGCGATCAAGCCCCTAAACAAAATCACCAAAAAAATACGCCCATTAAAGTGGGGGATTTGATCAAACATAAGATTTTTGGCACCGGGAGGGTTTTAGGCGTGGAAAAGGGCTTGAGCGGTTTGTGCTTGAAAATCAATTGCGGAGGGAATGTCTATGATAAAATCTCAGAAAAATTTGTAGAAAAAGTGGATAACGAGTTTTGAAAATTTTAACCCTTTTTTTGATAAGTTTAAACGCGCTCTTCGCCCTAGATTTAAACGCGCTTAAAACAGGGATTAAAGAAACCTATCTCAAAGAATACCAAGACTTAAAATTGGAAATTGAAACAATTAATTTAGAAATCCCGGAGCGTTTTTCTCACGCTTCCATTTTAAGCTATGAATTGAGCGCTTCTAACAAGCTTAAAAAAGATGGGGTTGTGTTTTTAAAATTGGAAAATGAGCCTAATTTACGCCTACCGGTGCGTTATAGCGTGATAGCGAGCATGCAGGTTTTTAAAAGCATAAGCGCGATTAAAAAAGATGAAAACATCACCGCTAACAACACCAAAAAAGAGCGCGTTTTATTTGGCGCGCTTTCTAATCCTTTATTAGAGGGCGCGATTGATAGAGTGAGCGCGAAACATTTTATCCCCCCTGACACGCTTTTAAGCATGGATAAAACCCAAGCTTTAATCATCGTGCGTAAAAACGACATCATCACCGGGGTGTATGAAGAGGGGCAAATCAGCATAGAAATAAGCCTAAAAGCCCTAGAAAATGGCGCGCTTAATCAAATCATTCAAGCCAAAAATTTAGAAAGCAATAAAATACTCAAAGCAAAAGTGTTGAGCAGCTCTAAAGTGCAAATCTTATAAAGGACATTCATGAAATTGGTTTTAGGCATCAGTGGAGCAAGCGGGATACCCCTAGCCTTGCGGTTTTTAGAAAAATTACCCAAAGAAATTGAAGTTTTTGTCGTGGCGTCTAAAAACGCGCATGTCGTGGCGTTAGAAGAATCGAATATCAACCTTAAAAACGCCATGAAAGATTTACGGCCTGGTGCTACTTTTTTCAACGAGCAAGACATCCATGCGAGCATCGCTTCAGGGAGTTATGGTATCCATAAAATGGCGATCATTCCAGCGAGCATGGACATGGTGGCTAAAATTGCGCATGGCTTTGGGGGGGATTTGATCTCTAGGAGCGCCTCTGTCATGCTTAAAGAAAAGCGCCCCTTACTCATTGCCCCTAGAGAAATGCCTTTAAGCGCTATCATGTTAGAAAATTTGCTCAAACTCGCCCATTCTAATGCGATCATTGCGCCGCCGATGATGACTTATTACACCCAGAGCAAGACTTTAGAAGCGATGCAAGATTTTTTAGTGGGGAAGTGGTTTGACAGCTTAGGGATAGAAAATGACTTATACCCACGATGGGGAATGAACTGATGCAAAAAATCGGCATTTACCCGGGCACTTTTGATCCGGTCACTAACGGGCATATAGACATCATCCACCGCTCTAGCGAATTGTTTGAAAAGCTCATTGTCGCTGTGGCGCATTCAAGCGCTAAAAACCCCATGTTTAGTTTAGATGAGCGCTTAAAAATGATGCAACTAGCCACTAAAAGTTTTAAAAATGTAGAATGCGTTGCGTTTGAAGGGCTATTAGCTAATTTGGCTAAAGAATACCATTGTAAGGTGTTAGTTAGGGGCTTAAGGGTGGTGAGCGATTTTGAATACGAATTGCAAATGGGCTATGCGAACAAATCCTTAAACCACGAATTAGAAACCTTGTATTTCATGCCCACTTTACAAAACGCATTTATTAGCTCTTCTATCGTGCGATCCATTATCGCGCATAAGGGCGATGCGAGCCATTTAGTGCCTGAAGAAATTTATCCTTTGATTTCAAAGGCTTAAAATGTATGTGGTGTTAGAAGGCGTTGATGGCGCGGGCAAAAGCACTCAAGTAGAATTATTAAAAAACAGGTTTAAAAACGCCCTTTTTACCAAAGAGCCAGGAGGGACAAAAATAGGCGAAAGTTTAAGGCGTATCGCTTTAAATGAGAATATCAGCGAATTAGCCCGAGCGTTTTTATTTTTAAGCGATCGGGCTGAGCATACAGAAAGCGTCATCAAACCGGCATTGAAAGAAAAGAGACTCATCATTAGCGACAGGAGCTTGATCTCTGGCATGGCTTATAGCGAGTTTTCAAGCTTAGAATTGAACCTGCTTGCCACTCAAAGCATCTTGCCTACAAAAATCATTCTTTTAGTGATAGATGAAGAGGGCTTAAAACAGCGCTTAAGCCTTAAAAGTTTAGACAAAATAGAAAACCAAGGCACAGAAAAATTACTCACAATCCAGCAAAAGATCAAAACCCACGCTTATGCGTTAAAAGAAAAATTCGGGTGCGAAGTTTTGGAACTGAACGCCAAAGAAAGCGTTAAAAACTTGCACGAACAAATCACCGCTTTTATAAAATGCGTTGTTTAATTTGTTTGAAGCTTTCTTTTAAGCCTCTTTGCCCAAATTGCTTAAACGATCTGCCCTTAAGTTTAAGAGTAAGGGTTTTAGAGGGCGTGAGCGTGTATAGTTTTTACGCTTATAGCGAAGTAGAAGAACTCATTAAAAGCAAATACGCGCTGATTGGATCTCGCATTTTGCCCTTGCTTTCTCAAAAGGCCGGCGCGGAATTTGTGAAAATCCTGCAAGAACAAGGCTTGAATATCCCCCTTTATGGTATCGCCATTGATGATAAAATCAAATCCTTTTACTCGCATTCCGCCGCGCTTTTAAAAGGCTTTTGTCAAGGGAATTTAAAGCCCACTTACGGGACTTTAAGAGCCACAAATACTATTTCGTATGCCGGGAAAAGCCTGGAATTTCGCGCTAACAACCCACGAAATTTCATCTTCAAAGGCGATGAGAATTTAGATTATTTTTTATTAGATGACATTATCACCACCGGCACCACCCTAAAAGAAGCCCTAAAACACCTTAAAACCCTAAACATCAAAGCGCACTTTGCGATCGCGCTTTGCAGCGCGGACGAATGAGTTATAATTTTGTTTTTTTAAAAAGGATAAAAATATGCTAGCTTTTCAATTAGAAGATGATGTTGATGACTATGTCAAAAAAGAATTGACCAATTTAGGGCTTGTGAAAAATAAGGATTTTAATGTTAAAAGCCAAATGAGTCCTAGCCTTAAAAACGCTCTTTTGAATGCGAGTAAAACCAAAGATAAGACTTCTTATGGCGAGCCAGATTTCAGCTTAGAAAAATACACGCACCCAAAAAATAAAGGGAGCGTTATCCCTATAATCATAGAAAACAAACTCTACGCTAAAAATTTAAAAAAGCTCAAAAACGACGCGCTTGCAAACGATGACATTTCCATTTCAAAATTCGCCGTGAATGGGGCTTTACACTACGCTCAAAACATCTTAAGAGACAAAGAAAAATATAAAGAATGCGTCGCCATAGGCATCGCCGGCGATGATGAAGAAAACCTTTTGATAGAAGTGTATTATGTTTTTGCGAGCGGGATCAATTCGCACAAACTCACTAACGCTAAAAACTTGCATTTTTTAGAAAATCAAGAATCGTTTAACGCTTTTTATAAAGAATGCACGCTCACTGAAGAAGAAAAACACCTTATCTTAATCAAAACCAAAGCCGAGTTGAACGAAACCGCTAAAAAACTCAACCGCCTGATGCATAACCACAACATCACCGCGCCTCAGCGCGTGCTATACGTGAGCGGCATGCTTTTGTCCATGCAAGAAATTAAGGGCAAAAAAGGGGGCTTAAAACCAAGCGATTTAAAAGGCGAATTGACTGATACTAGCCGTGATGGCGTTTTAGTGTTTAACCAAATTGGTGAGTTTTTGAAAACCAAAAACTTGAGCGAAGAAAAACGAGATCTGATGCTCGCTAGTTTTAAAGAAATCAGTAAAGATCCGCAGCGCGATAAAGAAACGAGCCTGGATAAAGCCATCAGCATGCTTTTAGAAAAAGATTCAAGCATCACCAAGCAAATTTTTACCTTTCTTTATGAGTTTGTCCATAAGCCCATTAATGAAAGCGACAATACCGGTCATTTAGACATCATGGGCGAACTTTATAGCGAATTTTTAAAATACGCTTTAGGGGATGGTAAGGAATTAGGCATTGTTTTAACCCCGCCTTATGTAACTAAAATGATGAGCGAGCTTTTAGGGGTTAATGCGAAATCCTTTGTGATGGATTTAGCCGCAGGGAGTGCCGGCTTTTTAATTTCTTCTATGGTGCTAATGATTGAAGACATTGAAAAAACCTATGGTAAAAACACCACTATAGCGAATGAAAAAATCAAAAACATGAAAACCACGCAACTTTTAGGCGTGGAGCTTAACGCTGAAATGTTTTCTCTAGCCACCACTAACATGATTTTAAGAGGCGATGGATCAAGTTTAATCATCAAAGGCAACACTTTTGAAACCAGTAAAAAGATTTATGAAGATTTTAAGCCCAATATCCTTTTATTAAACCCTCCTTTTAGCTACGAAGAAAACGGCATGCCTTTTATCAAGTTCGGGTTAGAGCATATGCAAAAAGGCGGTTTAGGCACGATCATTATCCAAGATAGCGCAGGGAGTGGGCAAGCGTTAAAATCCAATGTTGAAATTTTAAAAAAGCATTCGCTTTTAGCGAGCATTAAAATGCCTACTGATTTATTCATGCCTCAAGCCGGGGTGCAAACGAGCGTCTATATTTTTAAAGCCCATGAGCCGCACGACTATGAAAAGCCCGTTAAATTCATAGACTTTAGAAACGATGGCTTCAAGCGCACCAAAAGAGGCCTAAATGAAATCTCTAACCCCACCAAACGCTATGAAGAAATCATTAAAATTTACAAAGCCGGCTTAAACGCTAAAGTCTCTAAAGAGCTGTGGGGCAATTTAGAGACGATCTATATTGAAGACTTTATCGCCAAGCCGCGCGAAAACAAGCATGCTAAAGACTTTAATTTTGAAGCCCACCAAAAGAATGACACCAAACCCGAATTAGAGGATTTTAAAAGAACGATAGCCGATTACCTTTCTTATGAAGTGGGTTTGATTTTAAAAAACCAAACGCCCCCAAAGTGATTGGCCCCCTTAGTAGCCAACTCAACGCTATTAAGTGGGGCGAGTTCAAACTAGGGGATTTGTTTGAAATTGAAAAAACCTTAAGCTTTAATAAAGACGCTTTAACGCAAGGAGAAGATTATGATTATATTACAAGGACTTCGCAAAATCAAGGCGTTTTGCAAACCACAGGATTTGTCAATGCAGAAAATTTAAACCCACCATTTACTTGGAGTTTGGGGCTTTTACAAATGGATTTTTTCTATCGTAAAAAATCATGGTATGCGGGACAATTCATGCGAAAAATCACGCCAAAAACTGAAATTGAAAATAAAATTAATTCGCGCACAGCCTACTATTTCACAACGCTTTTAAACGCCTTAAAACGCCCTTTATTGAGTGTATTAGTTAGGGATATTGATAAAACTTTTAGGGAGCAAAAAATCCAACTACCCCTAAAACCCACCGCTAACGCTCAAACCCTTAAGGATATTGATTTTACTTTCATGGAAAAATTCATAGCCGAACTTGAGCAGTGTCGGCTCGCCGAACTTCAGGCTTACTTAAAAGCTACAGGGCTAGAAAACACCACCCTTTCTAACGAAGAAGAAAACGCCCTTAACGTTTTCAATGGCAACCATTCTGGGGGTAATACCCCATGCGGCTTAACATGGCAAAGCTTCAAAATTGTAGATATTTTTGAAGTCAAAAACACAAGAAATATTTTAGCAAGGGATGTTGTCAAAGATAGTGGGACAACCCCCTACTTGTGTGCTAGTAAAGAGAATAATGCTGTAAATTCTTATATTAATTACAATGCGGATTTTTTGGATAAGGGCAATTGTATTTTTATTGGTGGTAAAACTTTTGTTGTTACATACCAACAAAAAGACTTTTATTCAAACGATAGCCATAATTTAGCTTTGTATCTTAAAGACACGCATTCAAAAACCAAACTTAACCAACTATTTATTATTACTTGCATTTATAAAGCTTTAAATAATAAATATTCTTGGGGTGATAGCATAAGTAACACAAAAATACAAAATGATAGCATTCTACTACCCACCAACCCACATGGCGGTATTGATTTCAATTTCATGCACACCCTCATCAACGCCCTGATGAAACAAACCATTCAAGGCGTGGCTCAATACTGCGACGCTAAAATCCAGGCTACAAAAGAAGTTATTAACCAAGAAACGCCCGTTCAAAAAGACTCGTTATTTTGAAAGAGATGAGGTCAAGCTTGTGTTACAATAAATTTAAAATTCGCTTGATTGAAGAGGGTTGAATCATGGAGCAGCCAGTCATTAAAGAAGGGACTTTAGCCTTAATTGATACTTTTGCGTATTTGTTTAGAAGCTATTACATGAGTGCTAAAAATAAGCCTTTAACCAACGATAAGGGCTTTCCTACAGGGCTTTTAACGGGGCTTGTGGGCATGGTTAAAAAATTTTATAAGGATAAAAAAAACATGCCTTTTATCGTGTTCGCCCTAGAAAGCCAGACTAAAACTAAAAGAGCCGAAAAATTAGGCGAATACAAACAAAATCGTAAAGACGCCCCTAAAGAGATGCTTTTACAAATCCCTATCGCCTTAGAATGGTTGCAAAAAATGGGTTTTACTTGCGTGGAAGTGAATGGGTTTGAAGCCGATGACGTGATCGCCAGTTTGGCCACGCTAAGCCCTTATAAAACGCGCATTTATTCTAAAGATAAGGATTTTAACCAGCTTTTGAGCGATAAAATCGCGCTTTTTGATGGTAAAACGGAGTTTTTGGCGAAGGATTGCGTGGAAAAATACGGGATTTTGCCGAGTCAATTCACGGATTATCAGGGCATTGTAGGGGATAGCAGCGATAATTACAAGGGGATTAAAGGCATTGGGAGCAAGAACGCCAAGGAATTGTTACAGCAATTAGGGAGTTTGGAAAAAATCTATGAAAATTTAGACTTGGCGAAAAATTTACTCAGCCCTAAAATGTATCAAGCCCTGATACACGACAAAGGAAGCGCGTTTTTAAGCAAAGAATTAGCCACTTTAGAAAGAGGGTGCATTAAGGAATTTGATTTTTCCAGCTGCGCTTTTCCTAGCGAAAACCCCCTATTGAAAATTAAAGACGAACTGAAAGAATATGGTTTTATTTCCACTTTAAGGGATTTAGAAAATTCCCCTTTAATTGTAGAAAACGCCCCTATATTAGACAGCGTGCCTATATTAGAAAACGCGCCCGCCTTAGACAACGCCCCTAAAAAATCGCGCATGATCGTTTTAGAAAACGCCGAGCTCTTGAGTATGTTTTTAGAAAAATTAAAAAATCCTAGCACTAGGGTTTTTGCACGCTTGGTGTTAAATAAAGAAAAAAAAGTTCTAGCCCTAGCGTTTTTATATGAAGATCAAGGCTATTTTTTGCCTTTAGAAGAGGCGTTATTTTCGCCCTTTTCTTTGGAATTTTTGCAAAACGCTTTTTCTCAAATGTTACAGCATGCGTGTATCATTGGGCATGATTTAAAACCCTTATTAAGCTTTTTAAAAGCCAAATACCAGGTGTCTTTAGAAAATATTCATATCCAGGACACTCAAATTTTAGCGTTTTTAAAAAATCCGGAAAAAGTGGGGTTTGATGAAGTTTTAAAGGAATATTTAAAAGAAGATTTAATCCCGCATGAAAAAATCAAAGATTTTAAAACAACAAGCAAGGCGGAAAAATTAGAGCAATTGAATATGGAATTAAACGCTTTAAAGCGTTTGTGCGAATACTTTGAAAAAGGGGGGCTAGAAGAGGGTTTGCTTATTTTGGCTAGAGACATTGAAACGCCGTTCATGAAAGTCTTAATGGATATGGAATTTCAAGGCTTTAAGATTGATGCGCCTTATTTCAAGCGCTTAGAGCAGGAGTTTAAAAATGAATTGCATGTTTTAGAGCGCCAAATTTTGGATTTAATCGGCGTGGATTTTAACCTCAATTCGCCCAAGCAACTCAGCGAGATTTTGTATGAAAAATTAGGGCTTCCTAAAAATAAAAGCCATTCTACCGATGAAAAAAACTTGTTAAAAATCCTAGACAAGCACCCAAGCATCCCTTTGATTTTAGAATACAGGGAATTGAATAAGCTTTTTAACACTTACACCACTCCCTTATTGCGCTTAAAAGACAAAGACGATAAAATCCATACCACTTTCATCCAAACCGGCACAGCTACCGGGCGTTTAAGCTCACATTCGCCTAATTTGCAAAATATCCCGGTGCGATCGCCTAAAGGCTTACTCATTCGTAAGGGCTTTATCGCTAGCTCTAAAGAATATTGTTTGTTAGGGGTGGATTATTCGCAGATTGAATTGCGCTTGTTAGCCCATTTCAGCCAGGATAAGGATTTAATGGAGGCGTTTTTAAAGGGGCGAGACATCCATTTAGAAACTTCTAAGGCGTTGTTTGGTGGAGATTTAGCCAAAGAAAAACGATCCATCACTAAAAGCATTAATTTTGGGCTGGTGTATGGCATGGGGAGTAAGAAATTGAGCGAAACTTTAAACATCCCTTTAAGTGAGGCTAAAAGCTACATAGAAGCGTATTTCAAACGATTCCCTAGCATTAAAGATTATCTAAATGGCATGAAAGAAGAGATTTTAAAAACTTCTAAAGCTTTTACTTTGCTTGGGCGTTACCGGGTGTTTGATTTTAATGGCGTGAATGATTATGTTAAGGGCAATTATTTGCGAGAGGGTGTGAATGCGATTTTTCAAGGGAGTGCGAGCGATTTATTGAAATTGGGCATGCTCAAAGTGAGCGAGCGTTTCAAAAATAACCCTTCGGTGAGGCTGCTTTTGCAAGTGCATGACGAATTGATTTTTGAAATTGAAGAAAAAAACGCCCCAGAGTTGCAACAAGAAATCCAACGCATTCTTAATGATGAAGTGTATCCTTTGAGGGTGCCGTTAGAAACAAGCACGTTTATCGCTAAGCGTTGGAATGAACTAAAAGGTTAGTTTTTAATTGAGTTTAAGAAAAAATATATTATTATTTCTTTATAAGTAATACTTAGCCATTTTAAGCTAAATATAAAGTCATTATCAAAGAATAAAGGGAAGAGACTGAATGTTGAAAAGAATTATATTGTTAGGGGCTTTGGGTGTTTTAGCGAACGCTGAAGAGAGCGCGGCTTTTGTGGGAGTCAATTACCAGGTGAGCATGATACAAAATCAGACTAAAATGGTGAATGAAAACGGCTTGCAAAAACCTTTGATAAAATTCCCGCCTTATGCAGGAGCGGGTTTTGAAGCGGGCTATAAGCAGTTTTTTGGCAAGAAAAAATGGTTTGGCATGCGTTATTATGGGTTTTTTGACTACGCGCACAACCGCTTTGGCGTGATGAAAAAGGGTATCCCGGTGGGCGAGAGCGGGTTTATTTACAATAGCTTTAGTTTTGGTGGGACTACCTTGACAGAGAGGGATTCTTATCAAGGGCAATACTATATCAATTTATTCACTTATGGTGTGGGGTTGGATACGCTGTGGAATTTTGTGAATAAAGAAAACATGGTTTTTGGTTTTGTCGTGGGGATCCAATTAGCGGGGGATAGTTGGGCAACGAGCATCAGTAAAGAGATCGCTAGTTATGCAAAACACCATAGCGATTCCAGTTATAGCCCGGCGAATTTCCAGTTTTTATGGAAATTTGCGATCCGCACCCATATCGCTAAACACAATAGTTTGGAATTAGGGATTAAAGTGCCTACGATCACGCACCGGCTTTTCTCCATTACCAACGAAAAGGGATACACTTTACAAGCTGATGTGCGTAGAGTTTATGCGTTTCAAATCAGTTACTTGAGGGATTTTTAACCCCTTTTTAGATACAATCACGCCTGAAACTATCCATTTAAAGGTGTGAAATGCCAAATTTAGAAAATTTAGACTGGAAAAATCTGGGCTTTAGCTACATTAAAACGGATTTTCGCTTCATCGCTACTTATAAAAACGGCTCGTGGTCGCATGGCGAATTGGTGAGCGAAAATGTGTTACAGCTCAGTGAAGGCTCGCCGGTCTTACACTACGGGCAGGCTTGTTTTGAAGGCTTGAAGGCTTACCGCTCTCAAAAGGGGAAGGCTTTACTCTTCCGCCCTTTAGAAAACGCCAAACGCTTGCAAACTTCATGCGAAAGACTGCTCATGCCCAAAGTGAGCGAAGAGCTGTTTTTAAAGGCATGCGCTGAAGTAGTCAAAGCGAATCAAAAATGGCTCGCTCCTTACAAAAGTGGGGCGAGTTTGTATTTGCGCCCTTTTGTCATAGGCGTGGGGGATAATTTGGGGGTAAAGCCGGCTAATGAATACCTTTTTATCGTGTTTTGCGCACCGGTGGGGGCGTATTTTAAGGGGGGTATAGAAAAAGGGGGGGCTAGGTTTATCACTACAGCGTTTGATAGAGCCGCGCCTAAAGGCACCGGTGGGGTGAAAGTGGGGGGGAATTATGCCGCAAGCCTGTTAGCCCACAAAATGGCCACAGAGCAAGGCTATGATGATTGCATTTATTTAGACCCCACCACGCACACTAAGATTGAAGAAGTGGGGGCGGCGAATTTTTTTGGCATCACGCATGATAACGCCTTTATCACCCCGCATTCGCCAAGCATTCTGCCAAGCATTACCAAAAAAAGCTTGATGGTTTTGGCTAAAGAATATTTGAACCTCAACATAGAAGAGAGGGAAATCTTAATGGATGAGTTGGGCGCGTTTAGAGAAGCTGGGGCGTGCGGGACAGCCGCAATCATTACGCCCATTAAAGAAATCGCGCACAACAACAAGTCTTATTTTTTTGAAGCGCCAGGCAATATCACTAAACAACTCTATGACTTGCTTTTATCCATCCAGCAAGGCGAACAAGAAGCCCCCAAAGATTGGATTTTTGAAGTTGGCTAAAAGGTTAAAATTTATAGCTGTATGCCGCATAAAATAAGGGCGAAGTCTCAAAGCGACTAGAGCCAGAAAGCAATCTGGCGGTGGGCAAGATCTTAAACCCTAATTCAATGCGGTGCCTTAAAAAAAGCGTGAGCATAACCCCCCCATTAATCGCTAAGCCCCCTGAAACCACAGAATGTTTAAAAAACTTGAAATTTTGCTTGTCTGTATAAACGACTAAAGCCCCCCTAGCTCCCCCAAACGCCCCTAAATAATGCTTATAACTCCCTAAAGGGAATTCCATAATCACATCCAAACCCACCGCAAGCATGGTAAAAAAAGAGTTGGTAGGATCTTTATGGCTTTGGTAATTCACTTTTCCTGACCCAAGATCCCATGCAAAAACCCCCCTGATCCCAATGTATTTTTTAAAAAAACTTTGCACGCCGGTTTTTAAATTGAGCGTGGCGATCCAATCTTTCATTTCTTGGCCTTGATAGTCCTTAATGGCCTCTACAGCGCCAAACCCTCCTAAAAAATACCACCCGCTTTTTTTACGAGTGAGCTTTTGGCGGTTAATGATGCTTCTATAGAGCTTTTCATGGGCTTCTTGGTAATTTTTTTTAGGGGTTTTATCGTGCAAAATAGGCATTGCATCAAGGGGCAAGACAACAAAACCCCCCATTAAGAAAACACCAAAAAAAATGATTTCTTTAAACGTTTTAAAAATAACTAATCCTTTATTAAACAGAATATTGTTTAACCTTTTGTTTTATCATTGTGTTAAAATAGCCGTTTTAACAAACAAAATTTTGTTAATAGATTTTACCTAATCTAAGAGAGAATATATTTTAATGAAGACAGAGAAACAAAAATTTTTAGAGATGCGTAAAGATGGGGCTAACTCTGTGCTGATTTTAAGAGGGGATTGGGATTTTAGAACGAGCGTGTTTCGTTTAGATGAGTTGAAAAAAAAATTATTAGATCATCAAGGGTCTTTAAAAATAGATTTTTCAGGGTGCCAAAAAATAGATTTTGTTTTTGGCATGTTTTTATTTGATTTAGTTAAGGAGCGTTCTTTAAACATTGAATTGTGTAACGTGAGCGAGAATAACGCATGCGCTTTGAAAGTGGTTAAAGACTGGCTTGAAAAAGAAGACGATTTGGAATCTAAAAAAGCGGGCAAAAAATACGAACTCATGATCACTAAATTGGGTAAGAGTATCGTAGAGACTTATAACACCTTTTTAAACGCATTCAATTTTTGCGGCATGATTTTATTTTACTTCATTAAAAGCGTTTTCAACCCCAAACGCTTTTGCATCACTCCTTTGCTCTATCATATCAATGAATCCGGGTTTAAGGTTTTGCCGGTGAGTATTTTAACGGTGTTTATCGTGGGGTTTGCCGTTGCTTTACAAGGGGCTTTACAATTACAAGACTTGGGTGCGCCTTTGATGTCGGTGGAAATGACGGCCAAACTCGCTTTAAGAGAAATCGGCCCTTTCATTTTAACTCTCGTGGTGGCCGGGAGGAGCGCGAGCAGTTTTACCGCCCAAATTGGGGTGATGAAGATCACTGAAGAATTGGACGCCATGAAAACCATGGGCTTTAACCCTTTTGAATTTTTAGTGTTGCCTAGGGTGTTAGCCTTAGTGATTGTTTTGCCTTTATTGGTGTTTATCGCTGATGCGTTCGCTATTCTTGGGGGCATGTTTGCGATTAAATACCAATTGGATTTAGGCTTTCCAAGCTATATAGACAGATTTCATGACACAGTGGGTTGGAACCATTTTTTGGTAGGGATTGTCAAAGCCCCTTTTTGGGGGTTTGCGATTGCGATGGTGGGGTGCATGCGCGGGTTTGAAGTCAAGGGGGATACTGAGAGCATTGGGCGCTTGACCACTATTAGCGTCGTGAATGCGTTGTTTTGGATCATTTTCTTAGACGCTATTTTTTCTATTATCTTTTCTAAGTTGAACATATAATGAACGCTACTAACAATCAAGTCTTAATTGAAGTGAAGGATCTCCATAGCGCTTTTGGAAGCACCATTATTCATAGGGGCGTGAGTTTTAGCGTGCATAAGGGCGAAGTGATGGCGATTTTAGGGGGTTCAGGGAGCGGTAAAAGCACGCTTTTAAGGTGCATGATCTTGCTCAATCGCCCTACAAAGGGGGAAGTGTTGCTTTTTGGGGAAGATATATGGAAACTTGAAGAGGGAGAACAGCAAAAGATTTTTAACCGCTGCGGGATTTGCTTCCAGTTTGGGGCGCTCTATAGCTCTTTAACGGTTTTAGAAAATGTGGGTGTGATGCTAGAGCAATACGGTGCTTATTCTAAAAAAATTGTTGAAGAAATTTCTAAAATGTGGATTGAAAAAGTGGGTTTGCCCCCTAGGGCTTACCACCTTTACCCCTATGAATTGAGCGGGGGGATGAAAAAGCGCGTGGGTATAGCTAGGGCTATGGCGACTAATCCGGAAATCTTATTTTTAGATGAGCCAACAAGCGGGCTAGATCCTTATAGCGCGGGCAAATTTGACGAACTGATTATGACGCTCAAAGAGAGCTTACAGCTTACGGTGGTGATGATCACGCATGATTTGGACTCCGTGCATGATTGCGTGGATCGATTCATCATGCTCAAAGACGGGCTATTAGAATTTAATGGGGATTTAAAGGATTTTATTAAAAAGGCTCAAACTCAAGGGCTAGATGAAGGCAATTTATTCAATTCAACACGAGGAGAGAAATTTTGGAAAGGCATGTGAATTACACTTTAATCGGCGGGCTCTTCTTTTTATGCTTAGTGTGCATGGTAGGCTTTATTTTATGGCTAGGCCATTTGGGATTAGATGACGGGAAGTATTATGAATATGTGGTCTATACGGACAAAGACTTGGGAGGCATTGCGACCAACTCGCCCATAAATTACAAAGGGATTCAAGTGGGTAATGTCATTAAGGTGGGTTTTGCAAAGGATAAAGTGGGGGTGGTCCGTTTGGATTTGATGATCAAATCCAGCGTTAAGATCCGTAAAGACTCTAAAGTGGCGGTTTCTTCTAGAGGGTTTATGGGGTTAAAATTTTTAGCCTTAGAGCAAAGCCACAATGAAGAATTTTATGGTAGCAGCGATAAAGGGGAGCGGATTTTAATCTTTAAAGAAGGGCTTATGGATCGCTTGAGTGGTGATGCTAATCAAGTGGTGCAAGAAGTGATGAAAGCGATCAGGAATGTGAATAGGATTTTAGACGATGAAAACGTGGAGAAATTCAAGCACATTCTCGCTTCAGTGGATGATCTCATCGCTAATTTGGATTCAAGAAAGACTCAATTTGATTCGCTAATCAGCAACGCTAACAACCTTGTTTCTAATGTCAATAATGTGGCTTTAGATGTGGATAAGCGCCTAAAACAGGGGCAATACGACTTTAAGGCGATGTTTACTCCCTTAATCATGCAAGCGCAGTTGAGCTTAAGAAACATTGATAATTTTGTGGAAAAAGGCTCTGCTTTGATAGATAAATTTGACGCTAACCCCTATAAAACGATTTTTGGAGAAAGGAAATAATCATGAGAGCTACGGCGATAAAAATCTTTTCACTCTCATCAACATTAGCCCTATTGCTTCAGGGTTGCTTGAGCATCAATTTAAAACAAATGCTGCCAGAGATCAGAACTTATGATTTGAATGCGGGTTCTTTTGAAATCATGCAATGCCCTAAACCTTTGACTGAAGTGAGACTCATTAGTATTTTGAGCGCGGATTTATTCAACACTAAAGAGATCGTTTTTAAAGCGCAAGACGGGCAGATCACGCATGGGAAGCACCAAAAATGGATAGACTTGCCTCGCAACATGTTAAAAACCATGTTCATGCAAGAAGCGCAAAAAGCATGCTTAGGCGTGGCTTTGCCTCCTTATGGTGCGGGCGCACCCACTTATGCGGTTCGTTTTACGATTTTATCGTTTTCTCTTTTAGAAAAAGAAAATTCTACCTATAGGGCGGAATTCGCGCTAGGCTATGACATTAGCGTGAAAGGCGATTCGCATTCTGGAGTGATCATTAAGCATGAAAATATTTCTAGCTTAGAAAATAAAACGACCAAAACGAGTAAAAATGGCAATCAAGATTTTCAAGAAAGCGCGATACAATCTCTCCAACATGTCAGCACGCAAGCGATGCAAGAAGCGATCTCTTTGATTAAAAAAGCCATTGAAGCGCAAAGCGTAAGCCCGTTAAAAAAATAAAAAATAAGGAGAATTGTTTGAATTTACGATTGGCTGGAGCAAGCGTTTTAACGGCTTGTGTCTTTTCGGGGTGTTTTTTTTTAAAAATGTTTGATAAAAAGCTTTCTAGTAACGATTGGCATATCCAAAAAGTAGAAATGAACCATCAAGTCTATGACATTGAAACCATGCTCGCTGATAGCGCTTTTAGAGAGCATGAAGAAGAGCAAGATTCCTCTCTAAATACCGCTTTACCTGAAGATAAAGCAGCGATTGAAGCCAAAGAGCAAGAGCAAAAAGAAAAAAGAAAACACTGGTATGAGCTTTTTAAAAAGAAGCCAAAGCCCAAAAGCTCTATGGGAGAGTTTGTGTTTGATCAAAAAGAAAATCGTATTTATGGGAAAGGCTATTGCAACCGGTATTTTGCCAGCTATGTATGGCAGGGCGATAGGCACATTGGGATTGAAGATAGCGGGATTTCAAGAAAAGTGTGTAAAGATGAGCATTTAATGGCGTTTGAATTGGAATTTATGGAGAATTTTAAGGGTAATTTTACGGTAACTAAAGGCAAGGACACGCTCATTTTAGACAACCAAAAAATGAAAATTTATTTGAAAACGCCATGAGTGGGTTGTTGTGTTTTTAACACAGAGATTTTTTGTTTTGTTCCAATGGTTAAAAAATGCTTTTAGCATTTTTACAATCAACAATTTAAGCATAAACTTTACGCTATAATTTTCTCACTTTTTCATCAAGGGATTTTATGCAAGGTTTGTTCACTCAAAGTTACCCCCCCAATCAGCAGTAAAAGGTTGTGCACACCATAAAGAGTAAAATAAGAGAAAACTTGAAACCTATCAAATTAAAACAATTAGACACTAAAGTAGCTTATTACTTGACCACTAAAGAAGAAGTATTGTTGTATCTCAATGAATTGATTCAAAAAGAAAAAACAGATGAATTTTGCACTGCTTTATACCAATTAGTCAAATCTAAAGGCTTTGATAATATTGCTAAAGAAACGACTTTGAATAGAGATTATATTTATAGGGAATTTAAAATTAAGAAAAATCCATGCACTAAAATATTCTTTTTAGTTTTAAACTCTCTAGGGTTTCAATTGAGATTAAATGAAACAAATAGGTTTGTGCTAGTTTAATGCTAAAAGTAGCTAGTGTATTTAGTGGTATAGGAGCGTTTGAATGGGCTTTAAAGCGTCTAGATTTAGAACATAAAATCTTATTTGCTTGTGATAATGGGAATATTGATTTAAAATTAGATTATGATGCAGAATTAAACAAAATCAAAAGTCTTTCTAGTATAAAAGAAAAGAAAAATTACACAAATAATCTCTATAAACAACATAGCAGAAAAACTAATTTCGTTAAACAATCTTATTTAGCTAACTATACTATTCAAAATGATTGTTTTTTTCAAGATATTAAATTGTTTGATGGCACAGACTTCACAGATAAAGTGGATATTTTAGTGGGTGGTAGTCCATGTCAGAGCTTTTCAAGCATTGGGAATAAACTAGGATTAGAAGACACTAGAGGCACTTTATTCTATGATTATATTAGAGTGCTAAATGAAATCAAGCCTAAGGTTTTCATTTTTGAAAATGTCTATGGGATGCTAAGGCATGATAAAGGAAAAACTTTTGAAATAATCCAAAAAGCTTTTGAGAGTTTGGATTATCATTATAAGTATGGAATTTTAGATGCGAGAAATTATGGCATTCCACAAGGGCGTAGGCGTTTATTTTTGGTGGGTTTTAAAGAACAAGAAAAATGCGCTAATTTTACATTCCCTAGTCCTAAAGAACTCACTATCACTATGCAAGATTTATTGCAAGACAATATTAAAGAGGGGAATTTATTGAGCAAAAACGCTATTTTAGATACCAAGTCCTTTTTGGGTGGGGAATTAGTGGATGAAAAGTATTTTCTAAGCGAGAAACTTCTTAAATACTGCTTGAGTGCAGGCACAAAAAACTTCTATCATGCTGATGCTAAAATTGATTTGCCTATCGCAAGAGCTTTGCTCTCTACTATGGGAAACCACCACCGCTCAAGTGTGAACAATTATGTTACCACTAATAATAGAGTGCGTTCTTTAAGCGTGCGAGAAGCTCATAGGCTTATGGGCTTTGATGATGATTATAAAATTGTCGTTTCTAAAGCTCAAGGATACAAACAGGCAGGCAATTCTATTGTAGTAGATGTCTTAATTGCCTTAATTAAAGAAATCATTAAGGTTATTTGATGAAAATTGCAAGCTTGTTTAGTGGTATTGGAGGGCTTGATTTAGGGTTTATACAAAATGGCTTTGAAATTATATGGGCTAATGATTTTGATAAGCATGCAGTAGAGACTTATAAAGCTAATATAGGACAAAATATTGTCTTAGGCGATATTGAAATTGAAAAAGACCATATTTTTGAGCATGATATTTTAATAGGCGGTTTTCCTTGTCAGCCTTTTTCCACATTAGGTTCTTTGCAGGGTTTTGAAGATAAGAGAGGGACTTTATTTTTCACTATTTGTGAAATTATTAAAAAACATAGACCCAAGATTGTTGTTTTAGAAAATGTTAAAAACTTAATCAACCACAATAAGGGGGAGAGTTTTAAACGCATTCTTTTTGAATTGAATGAGCTTGACTATCAAGTTAATTACGATATTTTAAATACCCTAGATTTTGGTATCCCCCAACAGCGCAATCGTGTATTCATTGTCGCATTAAGAAAAAATAGTTTTACAAACTTAGAATTTATTTTTCCTTCAAAAACTTCTTGTAAAATAAGCACTCTAGATTTATTGGACAAACAAGTGGAATTAAAATATTTCATTTCTCAAAGAATGATTAAAACTATTTTGGGTAAAGGGACAAAAGGCTATATTGTAGAGCCTAGTATAGACACTCCTATTGCAAAAACTCTCACAGCTACCATGCATAAATGCCACAGGGCTAGTCAAGATAACTATTACACGGATTTAAAAAATTGGGAACGCTATAAAGACAATAATTACTCTACTATTAGGCGTCTAACCCCTAATGAAGCTAGAAAATTACAAGGGTTTCCTAGCAATTTCAAACAAGTTGTCTCTGACACTCAAAGCTATAAGCAATTTGGTAATGCAGTCAGTGTGAATGTAAGCTTCGCTCTAGCTAAAGCGATTAAAAAACATTGTGAATTGTTTTTAAAAAAGGGTTAAAAATGGGTAATTCTAAGCAAGAGAAAAGCATCTATAGAGTGGAAAATTTTGAGGAAATTCAAGAAATCATTATTGATAAGTCTCAATCTTTATATGATTATATGGATAAACATAAAAGCAGTGAGTATATTCTCTACTATAAAATGTTAAGCCATTCAGATTTGCCCAACTTTGCCAAAATGAAAAATGATGAAAGTTTGGATAAAAATTTACTCTATTATTTAAGCACAAAAGAAATGCAAGAGATAGAGCAACGAGAAAATAGAAAGTTTGAAGTTGCTAAACAATCTAATATTGGCATGTCCATAAGATTTTGGAAAGATTTGGATATGCCAAATCCTAGAGATAGCGTTAAAAAACGCAAAGTTACAGGAGAAGACCACCTTAAAATCAACGATTACGCTAAAGTGTTTTTAGTCAATGATGTTTTAGAAAACTTCCATTTTAAAGACACTTTAAAAATCTTTGAAAAACTCCATAAAAATTTTAACCCTAAACAATTTAATGCCAATACCATGTCGTATCCGATCCTTAATAATCAAGATTTTACGCCTATAGAACTCCGTCAAGCTGTGCATGGCATAGGCATGGCTGAAGATGTAGAATTTGACAAATTGCGACACAACCTATTTAAGAATGACTTACTGTATCTTTTGATAGAAAAAACTCAAACGAAAAAGAATTTATTTATTATGCCTTTTAGAAATCCTTTATTTTTTAGCCTTTTAGGAGTAACTAATTCTAAATGGCAAATTTATCAAGAGCAAAAACTCAAAAGAGAAAATAATCTAGCTGCTAAAAGCTCCATTCCATTTCAAGAAGAAAAGATACAACGACAACACCAGAACAAATGGCGAGAAGCGTTAGCGTTCGAGATGATGAATTACACTACGATAGATAGGTCTATTTTTTGTCCCTTAACTTATATTGAAGCTGATTTTGATGATATGAAAACTTTATTTAGAGCATCACACATTAAGGGCTATAGCGATTGCGATGAAGAAGAAAAATACGATATTAATAATGGCTTATTGCTAGTTGCTAATGCAGACGCTTTATTTGACAAACATTTTATTACTATTGATGAAAACAAGCAATTAAAATTCTCTTATCTATTGGAAAATAACCACAAACTCAAATCGCAACTTAATCTAAATAATAGCATTTTTAAAGATATATTAAATGATAGAAGAATGCAATATTTAGCGTATCATAAAAAAATTTTTGAGGAAAAAGAACAAGAAAGAAAGACCAAGAAGAGCTGATTATAATAAATTAAAGTAACTTAAGGCTTTTTTGGGGCTTAAATTATTTTTGACCCTAGCTTTTTAATAATCAATCCCCCCTAAAAGGACTTTTTAAAATCAAAAAGAGGGTTTAGGGGTTTTGTCTGTCATTACAGGGAGTTCTGGATAGAGTATTTTAGGTTTTTTACCCTTTAAGGCTTCAAAGAAGGTTTCAATTTTTTTCGCTTCTGCATCGCTGATTTCAATGCCTAACTGGATAGAGCCCATTTCTTTAATCGCATCCTTGACATCCCAAAACTGCCCGTTATGGAAATAAGGCATCGTTTCGGTGATATTCCTTAAAGTAGGCACTTTCACAAGCCCGTTTTTATCGCCTTTGAAATCGCCCACATTAGCGAATTTATAAGGTTTGACCACCCCAAAAGGCTGCATTGTTCCCCCAAGATTGATGCCGTTATGGCAAGCCACACAGCCTTTGGAAATGAATAAATCCAGCCCCTCTTTTTCGGCTTTACTGAGCGCTTTAGGATTGCCTCTTAAAAAATCATCGTAGCGGCTTGGGGTAATAAGCGTGGCTTCAAACATAGCGATACTATCAGCGATCAATTTAAAATCAATTTTGACTTTAGAGCCATAAGCTTTTCTAAAGAGCTTGACATAGCCTGGTATGGAATTGATTTTTTCTACCACGACTTTAGGATCAGCCCCCATTTCAAAAGAAGATTGGATTGGCCCTTGCGCTTGCTCGTTTAAATGCGTAACCCTACCATCCCAAAACTGCACATCGTTAAACACGGAGTTATACACCGTTGGGGAGCTTAAAAGGTGGGGGTTTTTCTTCCATTGAGAGCCTATGGCGCTTGGGATTAGATCCACCCCGCCTAAGCCCAAATTATGGCATGTGTTGCAAGACACAAGATAGGAAGTGGAAATCCTAGGGTCAAAATAGAGCATTTTGCCCAATTCCACTTGAGCGGAGGTCATGATTTCGCTGTTTTTAGCACCAATGCCCACATCTCTGGTTTTTTTGATCTGGTATTCTTTGAGCGCTTTGCCCATAGGCATGGGTTCTAATTGGCTTTCCTTCGCTTTTTTAATCAAATCCATATCGCTTAAAGCATAAACGCAAGAAAAAGCCAAGCAAACGCCCAATAAAATGGATTTTTTCATGATAAACTCCTAAAATAGTATTAAAAATAAGACAAAACTTTCTTATTATAACCACCATTTTAAAATAATTCACCACTAAACGATCCGATAAAGAGTTTTTTAAAGAGCGGTAGGTATAATGGCGTTAAACTCAAATAGGGGTTAGACAATGAAAGAGAATAAAGCCTTTACGCATTTGCACTTGCACACAGAATATTCGCTTTTAGACGGGGCGAACAAGATTAAAATTCTAGCCAAACGCATTAAAGAATTGGGCATGAAAAGCGTGAGCGTAACCGACCATGGGAACATGTTTGGAGCGATTGATTTTTATACGAGCATGAAAAAAGAAGGCATTAAGCCTATCATCGGCATGGAAGCGTATATCCATAATGATGACAATCTCTCTAGCAAAGAAACCAAGCAGCGCTTCCATTTGTGCCTGTTCGCTAAAAACCAAGAGGGCTATGAAAATTTGATGTTCTTAAGCTCTATGGCGTATTTAGAAGGGTTTTATTATTTCCCGCGCATCAATAAAAAGCTTCTAAGGGAGCATTCTAAAGGCATTATCGCTTCTAGCGCATGCTTGCAAGGGGAAGTCAATTACCATTTAAATACTAATAATGAGAGAAACCGCAAGTATGGGGCTAAAGGCTATGATGAAGCTAAAAGAATCGCTTGCGAATACCAAGAGATTTTTGAAGACGATTTTTATTTAGAAATCATGCGCCATGGCATTTTAGATCAGCGATTCATTGATGAGCAAGTCATTAAAATGTCTTTAGAAACAGGGTTAAAAATCATCGCCACAAACGACACCCACTACACCATGCCTAATGACGCTAAGGCTCAAGAAGTGGCGATGTGCGTAGCGATGGGTAAAACCCTAAACGATAAGGGGCGCTTGAAACACTCCGTGCATGAGTTTTACATTAAATCCCCTGAAGAAATGGCAAAGCTCTTTGCAGACATTCCAGAAGCTTTAGAAAACACCCAAGAAATCGCTGATAAATGCGTTTTAGAGATTGATTTAAAAGACGATAAAAAGAACCCCCCAACCCCCCCAAGCTTCAAATTCACTAAAGCTTACGCTCAAAATGAGGGGCTGAATTTTGAAGATGACGCCTCTTATTTTGCCTATAAGGCTAGAGAGGGCTTGAAAGAGCGCTTGATCTTAGTGCCAAAAGAAAAGCATAATCAATACAAAGAACGCCTAGAAAAAGAAATTGGAGTCATCACGAACATGAAATTCCCGGGGTATATG
This sequence comes from Helicobacter pylori, assembly GCF_003638305.1. Classification (GTDB taxonomy): domain Bacteria; phylum Campylobacterota; class Campylobacteria; order Campylobacterales; family Helicobacteraceae; genus Helicobacter; species Helicobacter pylori_DJ. Next base: position 175,693 of record NZ_MVYP01000001.1, read on the forward strand.
TTGATTGTGTGGGATTTTATCCGTTACGCTAAAGAAATGGGCATTCCTGTGGGGCCTGGTAGGGGGAGTGCGGCCGGGAGTTTGGTGGCTTTTGCTTTAAAAATCACCGATATTGACCCTTTGAAATACGATTTGCTCTTTGAAAGGTTTTTAAACCCTGAAAGAATCAGCATGCCTGATATTGATACGGATTTTTGCCAGCGCCGGCGTAAGGAAATCATAGAATACATGATTGAAAAATACGGCAAATACAATGTGGCTCAAGTCATCACCTTTAATAAAATGTTGGCTAAAGGCGTGATTAGAGATGTCGCAAGGGTTTTGGACATGCCTTATAAGGAGGCGGATGATTTTGCCAAACTCATACCCAACCGCTTAGGCATCACGCTTAAAGGCTATGAAAAAAATGGCGAATTCATAGAGGGGGCGTGGGAATTAGAGCCTAAAATCAAGGAATTAGTAGAAAGCAATGAAGTAGCCAAACAAGTGTGGGAGTATTCGCTCAATTTAGAGAATTTGAATCGCAACGCAGGCGTGCATGCCGCAGCTTTAGTGGTGGATAGCCAAAAAGAGTTGTGGCACAAAACCCCTTTGTTTGCCTCTGAAAAAACCGGCGGTATCGTTACGCAATATTCCATGAAGTATTTAGAGCCGGTGGATTTGATTAAGTTTGACTTCTTGGGGCTTAAAACCTTGACCGTGATTGATGATGCGCTTAAAATCATTAAAACGCAACACAACATTGATGTGGATTTTTTAGCGTTGGATATGGACGATCCGAAAGTGTATAAAACGATCCAAAGCGGGGATACGGTGGGGATCTTCCAAATTGAATCCGGAATGTTTCAAGGGCTTAACAAGCGCTTAAGGCCTTCAAGCTTTGAAGACATTATCGCCATTATCGCGCTAGGCAGACCGGGGCCTATGGAATCAGGCATGGTAGATGATTTTGTGAACAGAAAGCATGGCGTTGAGCCTATCGCTTATGCGTTTAAAGAATTAGAGCCGATTTTAAAGCCCACTTACGGCACAATCGTCTATCAAGAGCAGGTGATGCAAATCGTGCAAACTATCGGCGGTTTTAGCTTGGGTGAAGCGGATTTGATCCGTCGTGCTATGGGGAAAAAAGACGCTCAAATCATGGCGGACAATAAGGCTAAGTTTGTAGAAGGGGCTAAAAATTTAGGGCATGATGGTCAAAAGGCGGCTAATTTGTGGGATTTGATCGTTAAATTTGCTGGTTATGGTTTCAACAAATCGCATTCAGCCGCTTATGCGATGATCACTTTCCAAACGGCGTATTTAAAGACTTATTACAAGCATGAGTTCATGGCAGCGATGCTCACTAGCGAATCTAATAAGATCGAATCCGTGGCACGCTATATTGATGAGGTTAGGGCTTTAGAAATTGAAGTGATGCCCCCACACATCAATTCTTCTATGCAAGATTTCAGCGTGGCGGAGTTTAAAAATCAAAAGGGCGAATTAGAAAAGAAAATCGTGTTTGGTTTAGGAGCGATCAAAGGGGTTGGGGGTGAGCCGATTAAAAACATCATTGAAGAAAGGGCTAAAGGGGATTATAAGAGTTTGGAAGATTTCATTTCACGGGTGGATTTTTCTAAACTCACTAAAAAATCTTTAGAGCCATTGGTGAAATCAGGGAGCTTGGACAATTTAGGCTACACTAGAAAAACCATGCTCGCTAACTTGGATTTGATCTGCGATGCTGGGCGCGCTAAAGACAAGGCTAATGAAATGATGCAAGGGGGTAATTCTCTTTTTGGAGCCATGGAAGGCGGAATTAAAGAGCAGGTTATTTTGGATATGGTTGATTTGGGCGAGCATGACGCTAAAACGCTTTTAGAATGCGAGTATGAAACTTTAGGAATCCATGTTTCAGGCAACCCTTTAGACGAGTTTAAAGAAGAAATTAAGGGCTTTAAAAATTTAGTCAAAAGCATTGATATTGAAGAATTAGAAATCGGATCGCAGGCTTATTTGCTGGGCAAAATCATGGAGGTTAAAAAGAAAATTGGCAAACGAAGCGGTAAGCCTTATGGCACAGCGGATATTTTGGATCGATACGGCAAGTTTGAACTCATGCTTTTTGAAAAGCAATTAAACGCCTTAGAAGAGTTGGATATTAATAAGCCTCTAGTGTTTAAATGCAAGATTGAAGAGCAAGAAGAAGTGGCGCGATTAAGGCTTTTTGAAATCTTGGATTTAGAGAGCGCTAGGGAGATTAAAATCCCTAAAGCCCGCTATAAAGACCCTGACAAGCAAAAAGAAGATGTGCGTGAAATCCCCCCCTTTGAAATGCTCGCTTCTAGCTCTTGCTCTTTAGCGATCGTGTTGGAAAACGATGTGAAAAAAGAGTTTTTAAGACAAATCAAAGAGAGTGCTCTAAAACACCAGGGCAAACGCCCCTTGTATCTGATCATCAAAGATAAGGATAAGCAATTCAAAATCCAAAGCGATCTAATGGTGAATGAAAAGATTAAGGACGATTTTAAAGGGTTAGAGTGGAGGGATTTAGCTTGAGGATCAACCAGTTTTTAGCTCATTACACCAAGCATTCAAGAAGAGAAGCCGAAAAGTTGGTTTTAGAAGGGCGGGTGAAAATCAACCATGAGCATGCCAAACTCGCTAGCGTGGTTAAAGAAAACGACAAGGTGTTTTTAGACAAACGACTCATCAAGCCCTTAAAAAACAAAAAATTCAGCGTGCTGGTTTATCACAAGCCAAAGGGCGAACTAGTGAGTAAAGCCGATCCCTTAAAACGGCGCGTGATTTATGAAAGCTTGGAGAAAAAATACGCCCATTTCGCGCCGGTGGGGCGTTTGGATTTTGCGAGTGAAGGGGTGCTACTCTTAAGCGATAGTAAGGCGGTGGTGAGCGCTTTGATGCATGCGAATTTAGAAAAAGAGTATCTTGTTAAAATTCAAGGCTTTGTTACAAGAGAGATGGAAAACGCCATGCAAGAGGGTTTGAAATTAGAAAACGCCACTAAGGGAGCACACCAAAAAACCTCCATTAAAAGCATGGAATTTGCCCCCTTTATTGGTTATGAAATCATCAAAAACCATGCCAAATACTCTAAACTGAGAGTCATTATCAATGAGGGGAAAAACAGAGAATTAAGGCGTTTTTTTGCGTTTTTTAACGCTGGGGTGTTGGATTTAAGGCGCGTTCGTTATGGTTTTGTGAATTTGAATGCCTTGCCGGTAGGGAAAATGCGGTTTTTAAACCGCCAAGAATACAATGAGTTGCATGCGTTTATGGCTAATAGGGCTAATGTTAAAGAGAATTAGCGTTTGTTGTGCTATACTTCGGCGGTTGGGGGAAATAAAAAATAAGGATTATCATGTTAGAAGTGATTAACGGGAAGAATTACGCAGAAAAAACCGCTCATCAAGCGGTAGTGGTTAATGTGGGGGCGAGTTGGTGCCCGGATTGCAGGAAGATTGAGCCGATCATGGAAAATTTAGCCAAAACTTACAAAGGCAAGGTGGAATTTTTTAAGGTTTCTTTTGATGAAAGCCAGGATTTAAAAGAGAGCTTAGGCATTCGCAAGATCCCTACTTTGATTTTTTATAAAAACGCCAAAGAAGTGGGTGAAAGGCTTGTAGAACCTAGCTCTCAAAAACCGATTGAAGACGCTCTAAAAGCGTTATTGTAAGGGGCGTTAAAGAGTCTTGTTGTTCAAATAAGAACTCCAAATAAGAACCCATAGAAATTTTTTAGCCCCCTTTTTGATAGGGGGCTAACTTCAAAGAGCTTTTATATTATTTTTTTATCTCAAAAAATCGTTTTTATCGTTTTTAAATAAGCATGCTTGTTAAAAAAGTTTCTTTAATTAAGCTAAAAATGAGCGAATTTGTGGTATTAATGCTTGCAGTGTGAAATTTGTAGGGCTAAAACTTGTAAAATGTGAAAAAAAAGACGCATAAAATGCTAAAATCCGCAAAAACACTGTGTGTTTAGATTAGAAGTTTAAAATTAGGAACGGAAGTATCTGTTTTAAATTTTGAATAGGGAGTTTCTATCATTATGGTATTGAAAACAAAATTAAAAATTATAAGCTCGGTGATTTTGAGTACTTTATTGTGGGTGGGTTGCTCAAGCGAAATGGCAACTTATCAAAATGTGAACGATGCCACTAAAAATACGACTGCAAGTATTAATAGCACGGATTTATTGATAACCGCTAACGCGATGTTAGATTCCATGTTTAGCGACCCTAATTTTGAGCAACTCAAGGGCAAGCATTTGATTGAAGTTTCAGATGTGATTAACGACACCACGCAACCCAATTTGGACATGAATCTTTTGACGACCGAAATCGCGCGGCAGTTGCGGTTGCGATCTAATGGGAGGTTCAATATCACAAGGGCGAGTGGAGGGAGCGGCATTGCAGCGGACAGCCGAATGGTGAAACAGCGCGAAAAAGAACGAGAGAGCGAAGAGTATAATCAAGACACCACTGTAGAAAAAGGCACTTTAAAAGCCGCTGATTTATCTTTAAGTGGTAAAGTATCCAGTATCGTAGCCTCTATTAGTAGTTCTAGGCAGCGCTTAGACTACGACTTCACCCTAAGCCTTACCAATAGGAAAACGGGTGAAGAGGTATGGAGCGATGTTAAGCCTATTGTGAAAAATGCTAGCAATAAGCGTATGTTTTAAATTTATATTTGAAAGGATGAGCGATGAAAAATCAAGTTAAAAAAATTTTAGGAATGAGTGTGATAGCAGCGATGGTGATCGTAGGTTGTAGCCATGCCCCAAAATCAGGTATCAGTAAAAGCAATAAGGCTTACAAAGAAGCGACTAAAGGCGCTCCTGATTGGGTTGTAGGGGATTTGGAAAAAGTGGCGAAGTATGAAAAATATTCAGGGGTCTTTTTAGGAAGGGCTGAAGATTTGATCACCAATAACGATGTGGATTATTCTACGAATCAGGCTACAGCGAAAGCTAGGGCTAATTTAGCGGCGAATCTAAAATCCACTTTACAAAAAGATTTGGAAAATGAAAAAACCAGAACGGTAGACGCTTCTGGTAAAAGGTCCATAAGCGGCACTGATACTGAAAAAATTTCTCAATTAGTGGATAAGGAATTGATCGCTTCTAAAATGCTTGCCCGTTATGTCGGTAAAGATAGGGTTTTTGTTTTAGTGGGCTTGGATAAGCAAATTGTGGATAAAGTGCGCGAAGAGCTAGGCATGGTTAAAAAGTAGGGTTTTGATGAAACGCCTTGCTATCGTGCTTGCTTTGGTGTTGGGAGTGGCGTGGGGGAAATCCTTGCCTAAGTGGGCAAAAGATTGCTCAAAAGAAGTGCAGATTGAAAAGACCCAAACCAAAGACGAAAAAATTTTAGTGTGTGGGGTGAGCGATGTATTGCCTTCAGATATGGATTATAGCTTGTCCTCAGCCAGACAAAACGCCTTAGAGAAAGTGATGGAAGCTTTCAAGGGGGATAAAATAGAGATTAAGGCTAGTGAGCTAAAGGCCACTTTTATTGATACGGATAAAGTTTATGTGCTTCTAAAGATCACTAAGGAGCATGTCGCTTTAACGAATGAGTAAGGATTAATAATGAAAAAGATTATTCTTGCATGCCTTATGGCTTTTGTGGGTGCCAATTTAAGCGCAGAGCCTAAGTGGTATAGCAAGGCCTATAACAAAACAAACACCCAAAAAGGCTATCTTTATGGGAGTGGTTCAGCCACTTCTAAAGAAGCTTCTAAACAAAAAGCGTTAGCGGATTTAGTGGCGTCTATTAGCGTGGTGGTCAATTCACAAATCCATATCCAAAAAAGTCGTGTGGATAATAAGTTAAAATCCAGTGATTCGCAAACGATTAACTTAAAAACCGATGACTTGGAATTGAATAATGTAGAAATTGTCAATCAAGAAGCGCAAAAAGGGATCTACTACACCAGAGTAAGGATTAATCAAAACTTGTTTTTGCAGGGTTTAAGGGATAAGTATAACGCTCTTTATGGGCAGTTTTCCAGCTTAATGCCTAAGGTTTGCAAAGGGGTTTTTTTACAGCAATCCAAGAGCATGGGGGATTTATTGGCTAAAGCGATGCCTATAGAAAGAATTTTAAAAGCGTATTCTGTCCCAGTGAGTTCGTTAGAAAATTATGAAAAAATCTATTATCAAAACGCTTTCAAACCTAAAGTGCAAATCACTTTTGATAACAACAGCGATACAGAGATTAAAAACGCTCTCATAAGCGCTTATGCCAGAGTGCTAACCCCTAGCGATGAAGAAAAACTTTATCAAATCAAAAATGAAGTTTTCACAGACAGTGCTAATGGTATCACACGCATTAGAGTGATTATTAGCGCGAGCGATTGTCAAGGCACGCCCGTATTGAATAGAAGCCTTGAAGTGGATGAAAAGAATAAGAATTTTGCTATCACGCGCTTGCAATCTTTGCTTTATAAAGAATTGAAAGATTATGCCAATAAAGAAGGGCAGGGCAATACGGGGCTATAAGCAGGGTATTAATCTTGCTTTATGCTTATTCATTCAGTTTTGTAGCGTCATTATTTTGTTTAGCGTGGCGTTTTCGCATCCATTAAAATAAACCCTCTAAAGGTTTGTGGCTTTTGTTCTTGCCAAATAAACTAAATATCATTCAATACTCTTTATCCCACAAACCCATCTAAAACACACCCACTAAAAACTAAAATCTTTTTTAAGAGCCTACACGAGCGAGCTTATTTGAAAAAACCAAATGATTTTGCGCGTTCAAATCCCCAAGCTAGGGTCTATCTTTTTGTCCCACAAACCAACAAACTTTTTTAAAAGCTGACGCATTTTTAAATCAAACGACCGCCTAAAAAAGGGCGTTTGAGAATAAAAGGAGAACAAAAACATGAGACAAAACAACGAGACAGAGAAAAGCTTCAACGAGCTTAAAGAAATCACGCAAGCGATACAAGCACAAAAAGAGCGAACTCTAACGCTCGCTCGCAAAACAGCGTTAAACCGCCTACAAAAGAGCCTAAAAAGAGCGTTTAGAGCCAATAGAGAATTAAAGCCAATTTTTAACTCCTAAAAAATCCACCCGTAATTAAAAAACACTTTAAAATGACTGCCTCCTTCATTGAGGGTGATGGAATTGGTAGTTGCGCCATCGCTAGAAACGACCCTAGATTTCAACTGGACCAAAGGAACGCTAATGCCTATAGAATATTTAGAATGCTTGTAGCGGTAATTCAACCCACCGGTCACATTTAAATTACCGCTCCCTTTGTATTGATTCAACAAATAATAGCTATTGTATAAGCCCCTTAACCCCCCAAACACCCCAAGAGATGAAGTGAAAACCCTCTTAGTTAGATTGTTTTTAGGGTTCTTTTCGTTGGTGTAATTGGTGATGAAATCAAATAACACATCCATCCCCACGCCATAGCTTAATTGCTGGATTTTTTCGTTATTGGCTTGAGCGTAGTTGTATTTGATAATACCATAAGAAGACAACCCTAAGTAATCATTAAAGTATTTTTGATAGCCCATTTTAAGATTAACGCCTAATAGGGGGGCTCCAAAGGGCCGTGAGGTTTTTGAAGTGCGATAGGTAGTGGTGCTAGATTTAGTAGATGAAAGGCTTTGACTGATCGCACTAAGCATAGTGGTCGCAAAATCTTGCGTGTTCAAACTAGCGTTTAAATAGTTGGTTTGGCTGCTCAAATTAGTGTAATCCACCGGTAGGGCGTTTTGATCAATGAGTTGCTGCCAAACAGCACTGGTAACGCCTATAAGCCCGGCGGGGACTTGAGAGCAATCAGTATAGATGGAATTGGGGTAACTGCTAGGGAAAGCGGGCTGACCTTGGCCGCCAAAACGAGAACACACATCATAGGTAGAGCCATCGGTATCTCGCACTTCATGCCCGTTGTCAAACACTTGCACTTCTTGTCCATTCACTTGCTCTATTTTCCCGCCCTGACAGCGCTCTTCTGGCCCATTGTTTTCTTCACACATGCGCACTCTTTGATAAGTCATGTTCCCGTTATGCGTATAGCCTAAAGTGTGCCCGTATTCATGGATGATGTCTCTTAATTGCATGATGGCGACTTTATTCAATTCTTTGCCAAATAGTATTTCAGGGTCTAAGAAAGGAGACAATATCCCTAAAGCGCCAAAATTGGTGCCATCATCGCCTGGGCCATTGGGGCCGCCATATTGAGACCCTAGCCCTAAATCCCCTCCTCTTGGGGGCAAGAGATTCACATAAAGATTATTCGTAACTCTATAGCTATAGATAACATCTTGCGGCGTTAATATCACTGAGCCTGTTTGCCCGTTTTCTATATTGTATTCATCTCCAGCGTTTTTAGCGATCAATTTAGGATCAACAAGCCCATCGTTGTAAGGGTTCACGCATGTAGAATAATTGGAATAACATGGCTTTGACAGGTTGTTATCGCTAAACTGAAAGGGGGCGTTTTTAACGGCGTCTTCCCAAGATTTAGAGTCAAACACCGCCATCATGTTCAGCATTAAATTGGTCAAATTCTTAGCGTCTTGAGAGGTGAAAGCCGGCACTTTAGCCGTGCAGTTTTCTTGATTTTCGTATGGAGGGCATGGGGGTTTAGAACCAGTGCCGTTACCGCTAGAAAATTGGTTGTAATTGATATAAGTCATTTGAAGATTGGTTGTAACCCTACTGAGCTTATCAAACAGATTCTGCGTGCTAGCATCAGAAAATTTTGTGGTGGCAGTTTGGAGCTGTTGGAAGTCGTCAGCGTTAAGCTGCGGGTCGTTAAACAAGCTTGCGGGCAGAATGATTTGAGATTGTTTAGGGATAGTCTCTATCACGCCCAAATTAACTACCTTGCCTTGAGCGTCTGTATAACTCAGCTCAATGTTGTTTAAATTATAGGGCAAGAAGTTTTGTATCACGACCACGCTGTTATTGCCATAGCCTGCTATTTCAGCGCTTTCTTGGTTATAAGCGGTTACATACACAGGGTTTTGAGAATAAAAGGTTAAGTTGGTGATATTGTCCTCTGCAAACAACTCAGTCGCATTCTTTAAAATGGTGCTTTGGGAGATGTAGTATTTCCCATAGGTGCTTTGAGGGGTAATGGGTTTGGGCTTGGGTTTGGGTTTGGGTTTTTGTTGGGTTGTGGCTATGGTTTGTTCTTGGGTTTGTGTGCCTTGCAATAGCCCAGTTTCAAACCCGGCTTCTATAAAAAAGCCGTCTTTTTGGTGTTTTTGAAAGGCTTCTACAGCGGTGAATGATCCGATTAGGGACAAACAAATCGTTTTGCTAGCGAGTTTTAACATGAAATCTCCTTATGGTCTTTTTTAACATTTTTACTCAAAAATAGCTTATAGGTATGTATACATTTTAAACTAGCTCATTTTACCACTTTTTGAAAAATGGCAGTATGGTTTTTGCAAATACGGGTATTAAACCGCACTAATGGGTAAAAAAGTCTTAAAAAGCAGCGCTAAAAAGGGGTTTTAATCCATTCTTTAAGCGATTTTATTTGCCCAAGCAAAATTCGCTGAACATGCTATCAAGCATTTGGCTGGTTTCATAAGGGCGGGTGAGCAAGTTCAAGTTTTCTATCGTGCTTAAAATATGATAAGAAAAAAGCTCTAAAGTTTCTAAATGGTTTTTAGCGTTTTGCAATTCAGTAATGGCGTTTTCTAGGGCGGTTTTTTGGGCTAGGGAAGTGAGCAAGAGCTTGTTTTGGGTGTCTAGTTTGGGGAAAAAGGCGCTGATTTTTTGGCTCAAATCTTTCAAACAAGCCTTGGAATTTAGGGTGTTAGTTTCTAGGATAGAATAAGGGATTTTAAGATAAGATTTTAAAATTTCAAGCTCTAGTTTGGGGGCTAAATCGTTTTTATTCAAAACAACAATGCAAGGCTTTTTAGTGCGATTAAGGGTGTCCATAAGGTTAAAATCTTCTTTTTCTAGGGGTTTAGAAAGATCAAACACGCCTAAAATAATGTCGCAATTTTCTAAACTTTTAAGGCTTTTTTCAATCCCTAAACGCTCTATTTTATCCGCGCTCTCTCTAATGCCAGCGGTATCAATCAAGCGCACCTTATGCCCTTGTAGTTCAATGACTTCTTCTATGGTGTCTCTTGTTGTGCCTTTAATATCGCTCACCAAAGCCCTTTCTTCTAAAAGCATGGCGTTTAATAGGGAGCTTTTGCCGGCATTGGGTTTGCCAACAATGCTTAAGGCATGCCCCTTATTCCTTTGTTTTTGCGTGTTAGAAAAATCCAATAAATCTTTAAAAGAGGCGATTTGTTTTTCTAAATTTTGAGACACTTCCTTTAAAAAATCGCTAGGAATGTCTTCTTCGCTATAATCAATCAAAACTTCTGAGCTCGCCAAAAGCTTTAAAAGATTATTCCTAGCCTCTTCAATAAAGATTTTTAACTCGCCCTTAAGCTGCCTGGCTAGAGCGTTTAAAACGCTTTCATCTTCACAAAGGATGAGCTGAACGCTCGCTTCAATCTCGCTCAAATCCATTTTATGGTTTAAAAAGGCTTTTTTGCTAAATTCCCCCGCTTTAGCGAGCCTAGATCCTAAATTCAAGCAAGCTTGTAAGATATTTTGCGCTAAAAGGGGGCTTCCATGGCATTGGATTTCGCACACATCTTCACCGGTGAAACTATAAGGGGCTTTGAAATAAATGACTAACGCTTTGTCTAATAAAACACCATTAGAAAAAATATCGCACACATAAGCGTATCTGGGGGTGAAGTCTTGTTTTTGAGTGAGTTGTTTGAGAATGTTTAGGGCGTTATGGCCGCTGATTTTAATGATGCTGATCGCTCCCTTGCCTAAAGGGGTAGCGATAGCGGCGATGGTGTCATTCATTGTTGAAGTCGTTGATAACGATGTATTTTTCATCGTTTAAATTGGTTTTAATGGAAACATATTTGTTGGGGAACGCTTTTCGTAATTTCTTTAAAGCGATATAGGTTAAAACGCCATCAGGGGCTTTCATCTGCCCTTTGCCCACTTCATGCACGGTCATTATCGTGCTTTGGAGTTGCGCTTCCATGACCTTTTCTTGGTTTTGTAAAAAAGTAGAAATTTCTAAGCGGATGCTATAGCCATAAGCAGGGTGGATCCAGTTAAAGAGCAAGTAAGAAAGGGCTTTGTAACGATAGCCTTTCTCGCCAATTAAAAGAGCGGAATCTTCGCCATCAATATCAATCAATAAAACCCCCGGTTCATAAAGACTGACTTCCACTTTATTGATTTTATAGGGCAAGTGGGAGAATAAGTCTTTCAATTCTTGCTTAATTTCATGGAGTTTGTCTCCATTATGAGATTCTTCTTTAAGGTTTTTTTTAGGGGGTTTAGGGGTGATTCTTTCTTCTTGCGGCGTTTCTGTTTCTAAGTTTTGTTTTTTTTCTTCTGCGCTTTGATGGATTCCTTTCGTGTCAATTTCTTTAACGCTCTCTTCTTTAACCTCCTTAACGCTTTCTTTAACGCCCACTAAAATAATAGCTTCTTTTTTACCTATATTTAAAAAACCTTTAGAGGGCATTTGAATGACTTCGTATTGCAAATTAATAATGGGGCAATTCAAGGCGATAGAAGCTTGAATGAGAGCCTCTTCTAAGGTTTTAGCTTTGATTTCAATAGGATTTTGCATCAATGTTCCTTTTTGTTTTGCGCATGCGCTCGTTTTTTATTCTCTAAGACTTTATTGATGATGAGTTGTTGCAACACCGAAAGGATGTTGTTCGTGGTCCAATACAAGACTAACCCTGCAGGGAAAGTGATTAAAAAAAGCGTGAACAATAGGGGCAAGAATTTAAAAATCTTTGCTTGCATGGGATCGGTCATGGTGTTTGGCGTAACGCTTTGGTGCCAATACATAGACGCTCCCATAAGAAGCGGTAAAATAAAATACGGATCCATGATGGATAAATCATGAATCCATAAGATCCACTCTGAGCTTTTCAATTCCACGGCGTTATAAAGCACTCTATAAATCGCAAAAAACACCGGGATTTGTAAGATCAAGGGCAGACAACCCCCTAGCGGGTTAGCCCCATGTTTTTTGTAAAGCTGCATCATGTGGGCTTGCAATTTTTGGGGTTCGCCCTTGTATTTTTCTTGGAGTTCTTTCATTTTAGGGGCTAATTCCTTGAGCTTTTGCATGCTCACCATGCCCTTATAGCTTAAGGGGTAAAGGATTAGGCGCACGATAATCGTTAAAAAAATGATAGCCCAACCCCAATTGCCCACGAATTGATACAAATAATCCAGTAAAACAAACACGCCTTTAGCAAAAAAAGTGATTAGGCCATACTCTATCACATCAGTGAGCATCGGCGAAATCGCTTTCAAAGAGCGGTAATCTTTAGGGCCAATATAGCCATGCAAATTCGCTTCATTTTTAAGGGAAATGAAGCCTAAGGGGTTTTTAGTCCCTATTTCTGAATCAATTAAGGCTTCAAAACCTTGAGGATCTTTAGTGAAAAGCAAGGTGGTGAAATACCTATCCACGCTGGATAAAAAGAGGGTGTTAGAAAAGCGTTTGATTTCTTTAGCGTCTTTATCTTCAATTTTTTCAATTTTTTTGTCGTTATTTTCTAAAAGCACGCCTGAAAAGGTGTAGCTGTCCAAATCAGCCACCGGCCTGTAACCATTGGTGATGACATAGCTAGGGATAAGGTTATTGGGCGATTTGAAGGCGATTTTTAAATCATAATGCAAATCATCATAGAAAGTCAGGGTTTTAATGATGTTAAGATCGCCTAAATCTTGAGTTAAAACGAGCTGTTCGTTAGGCCCAAGGGTGGTTTTTGAAGCGCTATAAGGGGTGTTGAACGCTTTGTTATTGAGCGTGGGGTCTAAAAAACGCACTTCTAAAGGCTTGAGTTTATCGGCTGCTAAAAGGGGGAGCTCTTTTAGTGGGGGTTGCGCGTTTTCTTTGGAGCTAAAAAGATGGCCCACATGCTCTAAAAAGCCTTTTTGTTTGGGGGTTAGATACTTTTTATCCTTGAGATAAACCTGTTTGATACGCCCTAAAGAATCAATTTCAATCCTAGCATGCTCAAAAGAAATCGTGCTTAACAAATTCTCTTGGGGGATGGTTTGAGTAACGCTAAAATGTTGGGCGTTGGGCGCGTTAGGGCTTGTTGTTGTGTGGTTGTTAGTTGTTTCTTGCTTTGTGGTTTCGGTTGTTGTTTTGTTTGGTTTTTGGAAAAAATAGCTATAAAGAGCGATAAACAAGAAAGACAGAGCGATCGCTAAAATCAAGCGGAGATTATTATTGTTGTTTTTATCCATTGTGATTAAACCTTAATGATGTAGTAAGTTGCGCGACTTTTTGTGGGAACGAGCCAAAAAGTGATGGTTTTAAAATTGCGATTAAAATCTTTATGAGATTGGAGCAAACTAGGGCGTTTCAAGCGAGTAGTAGGGTAAGCAATGCCCCCAGAGCAAAAAGGGTTGCATGAGAGTATCCTTAGAATGATCTTACCCATAGCGCTCAAAGGGTTTTCAAAACAGAGCAACCACAGAGCGTAGTTAGAGCAAGTGGGGTAAAACCGACAGCTTGAAGGGGTGAAAGCCGAAAAAAAGCGTTGGTAACCCCTAATTGATGCCGTAAAAATCGCGCTCAAAAAAGGCGTTTTATTGTTTCGCATGGGTATGAGTTATTCCTTTTTTCAAGTCTTTTAAGGCTTTGTTCATATAGTTTTTAATGGAAGTTAGCATTTCTAAAAAATGTTTTTCTAAAGCCCAAAAATCCAAATGGTAACAATCGCTTCTAGGCACAAACACCAAAGCAAGCCCTTGACAAAGAGCGGCATGCTTTAATGTAAGCGAACGCAAACGGCGTTTGATAAGGTTTCGTTTCACGGCGTTGCCGACTTTTTTGGACACGCTCAAGCCTAATAAATAAAGCGTTTTTTTGTCTTTAAGCCTACAAGAGAGCGGATCTTTAAAGCCCTCTTTCCCTTTTGGCGGCTCTTTTGACAAATCCAAAACAAAGAGCGAAAAAAAAGGGTTATGCTTTTTGAAACCCTTTTGATAAACCCTATCAAACTCACTCTTGTTTTTTAAAGAGTCATAGGGTTTAGACGGAAAGCTTTTTTCTGCCCTTAGCTCGTCTGGCATTAATCACCTTGCGCCCGTTTTTGGTTTTCATTCTCACAAGAAAGCCATGGGTTCGCTTTCTTGGTGTGTTGTGTGGTTGGTAAGTGCGTTTCATTTAAAACTCCCTTGATAAAAATTAAACATAAACACAGATTTTAGCTAAAGAATGCTAAAAATTGACTAAAACTAATTTTTTTGATTCTTTTTATCTTCAACAAGAATGTAAAGTTGTTTCAGATTGTTCGTTTGCAATAAATCCACGACTTTGATAAAGTTATCCAAATTGCTTTTCTTGTCGCCTTGCAAGACAATAGGGGTGTCTTTAGCCAAAGTGGAAACCTTGTGTTTTAAATTTTCAAAGCTGATTTCTTTATCGTCAAAATAAAAAGAACCCTTATTAGAAATGGCGATCGTAACTTGTTTTTTGTCTAGCACATCTTTAGAATCAGTGCTGTCTTTATCCACTTGAGGAATGCTAATAGGGAGCTTTGAAGTTTGCACAAAAGACGCCGTTGTAAGCACGATCACTAACAACACAAGCATGATGTCAATGAAAGGCACCACATTCATGGATTCTACTTTTTTCACCGCTCAATCCTTAGGCTTTGTTATAAATCTCATGGGATTGCGTGTCAACCGGATGGTGGAAAATATCCCATTTGGTAACTAAAATCTCGCTTTTTCTCACTAACAAGTTATAAATCACAATCGCAGGGATCGCTACCAATAACCCCATGCCGGTCGCTTTTAAAGCAAGTGCTAAATTAGTCATGATCGCCTTAGTGTCAATGCCAGAAGCTGAGCCTAAATCCATAAAAGTGAGCATGATCCCCATAACCGTTCCTAAAAGACCGATATAAGGGGCGTTTGAGCCAATCGTGGCCACTAAAGTCAGTCGTTTGTGTAAGGCTAATTCTAATTTACGCCTGTCTGTGTAGTCATCTACACGAAGAGTGGCAAAAAACCACAACCTTTCTATTGCGATCGCTATAACGATGACTGATAAAAAGATCAAAAACCCTATAATCCCATAATCTACCATTTCTTTCATTATTATTATCCTTTAAAGTGGTGTTTTAAATCAGCAAGAATTTCTTTATTGAGCGCTTTTTCTTTAAGACTTTGTCTTTTGTCGTGCAATCTTTTTCCTTTCACTAAAGCAATTTGGATTTTAGCTCTATTTTTTTGGTTAAAATACAATTTCAATCCTACAATACTCAAGCGTTCTTTAGACGCTTCAATTTGCCATTTCAATAATTGCTTTTTGTGTAAAAGCAACTTACGCTCTCGCCTTTCATTGGGCTTGTAATACGCATGGATTGTATCTAAATATGATATATGAACACCAAATAAAAAAGCTTCTCCTTTGATTATTTTAACAAAATTATCTTTTAAATTCACCCTAGTTTGCCTCAAAGCCTTCACTTCAGAGCCTAAAAGCGCTAATCCTGCTTCTAAAGTTTCCAAAATTTCATAATCAAAATAGGCTTTTTTATTGCTGGCAATGAGTTTCATTCGCCCCCTTTTTGCATAGGCTTTAGCCTAAAAAACGCGCTCCCGCTCCCGCTAAAAAACCACTCCTTGCCTAATTCGCTTTCTATACTTCTTAAAGCTTGGTTAGTGAGTAAAGCCGGCTTTAAAAGATCGTTTAATTCGCTTCGGTCGCAAGTCTTTAGGCATTCTAAACTCGGTTTTTTAAGCCATTCTTTAGCTTGAGAAAAACAAGTTTTAGGCTTATAAGCTTGATAAACGGCTTTAGTGCTGCAAAAAACATGATTTGGCGCATAGATTTCTAGGCGATTTTCTAAAGGCTCTTCTTCAAAATTTTCAATGACTTCGCCATAAGAAGTGGCGTTAGCGCTTTTGTATTGCGAGATGAAAAAATTGGTGTCCGCGCCCACTAAAGACCCCATAGTATAAAGCTCTTTTAAACTCAAACGACAATCAAATATTTGATTCAAATGATACAACAGCCCCCCAGCATCAGCGCTCCCACCGCCTAACCCGGCTTGAGTAGGGATGTTTTTTTCCACTTCAATCGCTAGGGTGTCTAGGGATTTGATGATAGAGTGAGAGGAATTTTTTTGTGCTAAAAATTTTTTTAAAATTTGGAGAGCCTTAAAGAGCGAGTTTTCTTCTAAAGGGCAGTCAAAATCCCCTTTTAATGAGAAAGATAAGGCATTTTTGACGCTGATAATGTCTTTGAGCTTGTCTTTGACCAAACACATGCGAGAAATGAGTTTATGATAAGCCCCTTCTTTGTGAAGGATTTTTAAAAAAATATTGACTTTAGGATAAACTTCAAAAACATGCGTCAAGGCTTAATGACCTTTTTGATGTTTTCTAACAAGCTTTCATCTACGGACGCAGAAGCTTTTTGGTTTTCGCTCACAATGGCCTCTTTGAGTTCAGCACGCAAAATAAGAGTGCTTTCAGGCGCTTCAAACCCTAAACGCACGCTCCCTCTATCTATGGAAATGACTTTAATGTGGATATTATCACCAATGACAATCCCTTCATTAACTTTGCGGCTGAGTATGAGCATGTCTAATCTTTTGTTCCTTTATAGAGAAGAGCTAAACACAACGCTTTCTATAATATCGCCTTGCTTGATTTTGTCCAAAACGCTAAGGCCTTCTGCACTAGTGATTTTGCCAAATACGGTGTGTTCGCCATCTAAATGGGGCAAATCCACAAAACACAAGAAGAATTGACTCCCTCCTGTGTCTCTTCCGGCATGCGCCATAGAGATAGAGCCTCTTTTGTGCTTGTTGGGGTTGTGGGCCACTTCGCATTTGATGCGGTGTTCTGGCCCGCCTGTGCCTGTGCCATAAGGGCAACCTCCTTGAGCCACAAAGCCGGCGATCACACGATGGAAATTAAGTCCGTTATAAAAACCCTCTTTAGCCAAAGTTACAAAGTTACTGACCGCTTGGGGCGCGTCTTTGTAAAAAAGCTCTAGGGTGATATGGCCTTTATTGGTTTTGATCGTGGCGTAAGCGGTTTTTGCAAGCTCTTCTTCTTTAATATCATAAATTTTAATTGGTTTCATCATAAACCTTTGCGATAAGCTTTTGTCATTCAAATGTTCTATTATAGCAACAAATTAAAACAAATGGTATTTTAGCCGATAGTGTCGTAGGATACTTTTAAAATTTAAGCGGTAAGTTGGATAATGGCGCGTTGGCATAAAAGATTAGCGGTTGGTTGTTGTATCGTTTTATTTTCATGCATGATGAGTGCTAATAACATTCAAATCGTTAGAGACGATCCGCCCCTTGATCCAACGCTCCCTGCATGGATTTATTCTGTTGCGTTATTGAAAGTGTATTTTAGCGATGGGACTTATAAAGAAGGCTATGCGACTTTGCTCAAAAACGGGCGTTATATCGCTTCTTCTGAAACGCTTTATTCTAATGGCTTATACCCTAAAACGATTTTAGCCAAAATGCAAGACAGCAGCGCTAAAGAGCTGATTTGCATAGCCAGCTTGCACCTTGAAGCGATAGATAGAGATCAAGGGCTTTCGCTTTTAAAAACCGCCGATTTTAGAGACGATTATTGCCATAAAAGAGAAGAGAGCTATTATCATGCAAGGATTTACACCAAATACGCTCAAACTTTCCATTCAAATCCCTATACCGATCAAAAAACACCCAATTCTGATCTCTACTACCCAGCATTGAATGAGGGGAATTCTTTTTCTATACAGACAACGGATATTTCTGTGGCTGAACTTTTGAAATCTAAAAAGTTTCTTTCGCTTGATAGTTCTTTTAAAAAGGGGAGCATGTTGTGGGGAGGGAGGCCCTATTTTAGCGAAGTGGGGGAGTTTATGGGGATGGCTAGCAACACTTTAGAAAACCAAGAAAGTTTGGTGATTATCCCTAAAGAAAAGATCGCGCGATTTTTAAGCGCTCTAAAAAATCAAAATATTTTCCCAAACATTCCCTAAATTTAAGCAAACCTTAAGCTTTCTATGACTATACTTTCATTTCCTTGTTTCAGCAAGGGCTTTTAAAAAGCCGCTTGATACCTTACAAGGATAGCTGATTAAAAGCAAACGATCTTTGAAAACTAAGC
>NZ_MVYP01000010.1:0-67415 GCF_003638305.1 Helicobacter pylori
AGCCTATCATAATACAAAGGCATTCTCAAATAACGATCTCTAAAGTCCAATTCATCAAAGCCTATGGCGTAATCAAAGAGGTTGAAATTAGGGACTTCGTTTTCACCGGTGTAAAACACTCTTTTAGCGTTTTGATAGGATAAGATTTTTCTAGCTGATCCAAGAGGATTGCTAAAAACTAGATCTGAGGGCTTGTTGGGGTTTTGGTGGAGGGTGATTTTGTAGCGTTGGCTTAGGATAAAATAAAGAATGTTCTTTTTAAATTCTTTAATTTCTTCATCTCCCCACCAATTCGCCACAGCGATTTTTAGGGGGGGGGGAGATTTAGAGGCCATTTTTTCAATGGAAGCACTTTCTACATAAGCGTCTAATAGGGGTTGGAACATGGTTATCCTTATGATTTAAAGGAGTATTTTACAAAAAAATTTTTTAAATCAAAGGCTTGATTAGGGCTAAATCAGGCTCATTGATGCAATGCGTGGCGTGCTGTTTTAAAACCTCTTTAGCGTTGAAAGCGATTTTGATATGGGCATGTTTGAACATGCTCAAGTCATTCGCTCCATCGCCCACGACTAGAGTGCGATCTTTACTGATATTTAATAAGCGTTGCAAGGCGAGAAGCATTTCACCTTTAGAATGCGAAAACATCATATGCCCCGTAACCAAGCCGTTTAGAGCGTTATTTTCCACGATCAGCGTGTTACTGAAAGCCGCATCTAAATGCAATAAATCCCTATAATGATTCGTCGCTAGATCAAAGCCCCCACTGAAGCAAACCACCTTGTAATTTTTCTCTTTTAAGGCGCTAACAAGCTCAAGCGCTCCTTCAAACAAAGGCAGACTTTCACAAACTTCTTTGGCTAGTTTTAAGGGCATGTTTTTGAGTTTAGACACCCTTAAAATAAGACTTTTATGAAAATCTGTCTCGCCATTCATAGCTTTCAAAGTGATCTCTCTCACTTCATCAAACACCCCCCACGCCCTCGCTAGAGACTCAATCGTCTCAGCATTGACTAGCGTGGAGTCAAAATCAAAAACGGCTAGTTTTTGCACCCAATACCCTAAAATTAAGATTTCCTGCTTTTAGCGATCCCTTTGACATACTGATCAGCCAAATACAAGCCATGGTTTTCATTACCAATCAACTCAATTTTATCCAAAATATCCTTGAAAAGCACTTCTTCTTCATGCTGTTCAGCCACATACCATTGCAAGAAATTGAAAGTCGCATGATCTTTGCTTTTTATGGCGTGATCGACGATATTATTAATAGACTCGCTGATGTGTTGCTCATGTTCATAGGCTTTTTGGAAAATTTGAGTCAAACTTTCAAACTTATGCTCAGGCGCGCTGATGCTGGTCAATTGCACAGGCACATTGTTTTCATTCAAGAAAACGATAAGCTTTTTAGCATGCTCGTATTCTTCAGCCGCATGGTCAAACAAGAAAAGCCCCGAGCCATCTAAGCTATGGGTATAGCACCAAGAACTCATGCTCATATACAAGTTGGAAGAGTTCATTTCCTTATTCACTTGTTCGTTTAGCAACTTAATGATGTCTTTTGATAACATAGTATCTCCTTTGTGTTGGTTTAAGTTGTCCCATAATTATAGCATAAATGATAATGAAAAAGTAAACAAGAGTATGAAAATTTTTAAAAATTTATAAAAATGAGAAAGAACACCAGCCAATGGCTTGATAAAGCTTAGATTTTATCATAAAAATGCTTTTAATGAGAATTAGGTCAAAAAAAGGGGTTGGTATTCAATAGGGGGGTTAAGGGGTTAAAAGGGAATATTTTTATACAATTAATAAAAAGCATTCTTCAATCTAAAAATGCTACAATGTTTATCTTTAAAATGAAAGGCGATTTAACCATGGACTTTTTAGAAAAAGTATTAGACAATCAAGTTACTGAAAGTAAAGAATTAGTGAAGCTTTATGATTATGATTTATACACGCTAGGGGAAGCAGCGGATCACATGCGCCAAAACATGCACCAAAAAATCGTGTATTTTAATGTCAATAGGCATTTAAACCCTAGCAATATTTGCGCGGACGCTTGCAAATTTTGTGCTTTTTCAGCCCACAGAAAAAACCCTAACCCTTATGAAATGAGCTTAGAAGAAATCCTAGAAAAGGTTAAAAACTCCTACAACAAGGGGATTAAAGAAGTCCATATCGTGAGCGCGCATAACCCTAATTACTCCTATGAATGGTATTTAAAGGTGTTTGAAACCATCAAACAAGAAATGCCTAATTTACACTTAAAAGCCATGACCGCCGCAGAAGTGCATTTTTTAAGCACCAAATTCAACAAACCTTTTGAATTGGTGTTAGAAGACATGCTCAAAGCCGGGGTGGATTCCATGCCGGGTGGGGGGGCAGAGATTTTTGATGAAGAAGTTAGGCGTAAAATCTGTAGTGGTAAGGTGGGTTCTTCTCGGTGGTTAGAAATCCATGCTTATTGGCACAAATTAGGCAAAATGAGTAACGCTACCATGCTTTTTGGGCATATTGAAGATAAAATCCATCGCATCGATCATATGCTGAGAATCAAAAAAATCCAAAGCCCTAAAAATAAAGTGGAAAATAAAGAAGGGGGCTTTAACGCTTTTATCCCTTTATTGTATCAAAAAGAAAACAATTATTTGAAAGTGGAAAAATCCCCTAGCGCGATAGAAATCTTAAAAACCATCGCTATATCTCGCATTCTTTTAAACAATATCCCCCACATTAAAGCCTATTGGGCGACTTTGGGCTTGAATTTGGCTTTAGTGGCTCAAGAATTTGGCGCTAACGATTTAGACGGCACGATAGAAATAGAGAGCATTCAAAGTGCGGCTGGCGCGAAGAGCCGGCATGGTTTAGAAAAAGAAGATTTGGTATTTAAAATCAAGGACGCTGGTTTTGTTGCGGTAGAAAGGGATAGTTTGTATAATTTTATACAAAAATTTTAATAATTTTTAGCGTTTTTAAGAATGATTAGTTATAATAATGCTACTAACAACACTCAAGCTAAAATCTATTAAGGAAATCAGTATTAAAAAATTTATTCTATCTTCTCTTGTTTTCGCATGTATCAATACCAGCGTTGAAGCTTTAGAAAATGGCGGCTCTAAACCAAACGATTTGACTTCTCCAAAAGAAGCCTCTCAAGAATCTCCAAAAAATGAGGCTCCAAAAAATGAGGCTCCAAAAAATGAAGCTCAAAACGAAACTTCTCAATCCAATCAAACGCCTAAAGAAATGAAAGTCAAGTCCATTTCGTATATCGGGCTTTCTTACATGTCTGACATGCTCGCTAATGAGATTGTAAAGATTCGTGTGGGCGATATTGTGGATTCTAAAAAAATAGACACCGCTGTTTTGGCTTTGTTCAATCAAGGGTATTTTAAAGACGTTTATGCCACTTTTGAAGGCGGTATATTAGAGTTTCATTTTGATGAAAAAGCCAGAATTGCCGGGGTAGAAATCAAGGGTTATGGGACTGAAAAGGAAAAAGACGGCTTAAAATCCCAAATGGGGATCAAAAAGGGCGACACCTTTGATGAGCAAAAATTAGAGCATGCTAAAACGGCTTTAAAAACGGCTTTAGAGGGTCAGGGCTATTATGGGAGCGTGGTAGAGGTGCGCACAGAAAAGGTCAGTGAGGGCGCGTTATTGATCGTGTTTGATGTGAATAGGGGGGATAGCATTTATATCAAACAATCCATTTATGAGGGAAGCGATAAATTAAAACGCCGTGTGATTGAATCTTTGAGCGCGAACAAGCAGCGCGATTTCATGGGCTGGATGTGGGGCTTGAATGATGGGAAATTGCGCTTAGATCAATTAGAATACGATTCTTTGCGTATCCAAGATGTGTATATGCGTAGGGGTTATTTGGACGCTCATATTTCTTCACCTTTTTTGAAAACGGATTTTTCTACCCATGACGCTAAGCTTCATTATAAAGTCAAAGAGGGGATCCAATACAGGATTTCAGACATTTTAATAGAGATTGACAACCCGGTAGTCCCCTTAAAAACCTTAGAAAAAGCCCTTAAAGTTAAAAGAAAGGATGTCTTTAATATTGAGCATTTAAGAGCGGATGCGCAAATTTTAAAAACCGAAATCGCTGATAAGGGCTATGCGTTTGCGGTGGTGAAGCCAGACTTGGATAAAGATGAAAAAAACGGGCTTGTGAAAGTCATTTATCGTATTGAAGTGGGCGATATGGTGTATATCAATGATGTCATCATTTCAGGGAACCAACGCACAAGCGATAGGATCATTAGGAGGGAATTGTTACTAGGGCCTAAGGATAAATACAACTTGACCAAACTGAGAAATTCCGAAAATTCTTTAAGGCGTTTAGGATTCTTCTCTAAAGTCAAAATTGAAGAAAAAAGGGTCAATAGCTCGCTTATGGATTTGTTAGTGAGCGTAGAAGAGGGACGCACCGGGCAGTTGCAATTTGGGTTAGGCTATGGCTCTTATGGAGGGCTTATGCTTAATGGGAGCGTGAGCGAAAGGAATCTTTTTGGGACCGGGCAAAGCATGAGCTTGTATGCTAACATCGCTACAGGGGGGGGCAGATCTTATCCGGGCATGCCAAGAGGGGCGGGGCGTATGTTTGCCGGGAATTTGAGCTTGACTAATCCAAGGATTTTTGACAGCTGGTATAGCTCTACGATCAATCTTTATGCGGATTACAGGATAAGCTACCAATACATCCAACAAGGCGGAGGCTTTGGGGTGAATGTCGGGCGCATGCTAGGTAACAGAACCCATGTGAGCTTGGGGTATAACTTGAATGTTACCAAACTCCTTGGTTTCAGCAGCCCTTTATACAACCGCTATTATTCCTCTGTTAATGAAGTGGTTTCTCCAAGACAATGTTCTACCCCCGCATCGGTGATTATCAACCGCTTATCAGGCGGTAGAACCCCCTTACAACCTGAAAGCTGTTCTAGTCCTGGAGCGATCACCACTTCACCAGAAATAAAAGGTATTTGGGATAGGGATTATCATACGCCTATCACCAGCTCTTTCACTCTTGATGTGAGCTATGACAACACCGACGATTATTATTTCCCTAGAAATGGGGTTATCTTTAGCTCCTATGCGACGATGTCTGGTTTGCCAAGCTCTGGCACGCTCAATTCTTGGAACGGGTTAGGTGGGAATGTCCGTAACACCAAAGTCTATGGTAAATTCGCCGCTTACCACCATTTGCAAAAATATTTATTGATAGATTTGATCGCTCGCTTTAAAACGCAAGGAGGCTATATCTTTAGGTATAACACCGATGATTACTTGCCCTTAAACTCCACTTTCTACATGGGGGGCGTAACCACGGTGAGAGGCTTTAGGAACGGATCGGTTACGCCTAAAGATGAGTTTGGCTTGTGGCTTGGAGGCGATGGGATTTTCACCGCTTCTACTGAATTGAGCTATGGGGTGTTAAAAGCGGCTAAAATGCGTTTAGCGTGGTTTTTTGACTTTGGTTTCTTAACCTTTAAAACCCCAACTAGGGGGAGTTTCTTCTATAACGCTCCCGTCACGACGGCGAATTTTAAAGATTATGGCGTTATAGGGGCTGGGTTTGAAAGAGCGACTTGGAGGGCTTCTACAGGCTTACAGATTGAATGGATTTCGCCCATGGGGCCTTTGGTGTTGATTTTCCCTATAGCGTTTTTCAACCAATGGGGCGATGGCAATGGCAAGAAATGTAAAGGGCTATGCTTTAACCCTAACATGGACGATTACACGCAACATTTTGAATTTTCTATGGGAACAAGGTTTTAAAATGCGCATCAACAGAGAAGAAATTTTGGATTTAATGAAAAACGCACCCTTGAAAGAATTAGGGCAAAGGGCTTTGAGGGTGAAGCAACGCTTGCACCCTGAAAACTTGACGACTTTTATTGTGGATAGGAATATCAATTACACCAATATTTGTTTTGTGGATTGCAAGTTTTGTGCATTCAAACGCACCTTAAAAGAAAAAGACGCCTATGTGTTGAGCTATGAAGAAATTGATCAAAAGATTGAAGAATTGCTCGCTATTGGCGGCACGCAGATCCTTTTTCAAGGGGGGGTGCACCCGCAGCTAAAGATTGATTATTATGAGAACCTAGTCAGCCATATCGCTCAAAAATTCCCCACCATCACCATTCATGGTTTTAGCGCGGTTGAAATTGATTACATTTCTAAAATCTCTAAATTGTCTTTAAAAGAAGTTTTAGAAAGGTTGAAAAACGCCGGGTTAAGCTCCATTCCAGGAGCGGGAGCAGAAATATTAAGCGATAGAGTGCGCGATGTCATTGCTCCTAAAAAATTGAGCAGTGATCGGTGGATTGAAGTGCATAGAATGGCACACCTTTGCGGGATTAAAAGCACGGCTACCATGATGTTTGGGAGCGTGGATAATGAAGAAGATGTAATAGAGCATCTACAAAGGGTGCGCGATTTGCAAGATGAAACCGGCGGCTTTAGGGCTTTTATTTTATGGAGCTTTCAGCCCAACAACACCCCCTTAAAAGAAGAAATCCCTAGCATTAAAAAAGCGAGTTCCAATCGGTATTTACGCTATTTGGCATGCAGTAGGATTTTTTTGGATAACATTCAAAACATACAAAGCTCATGGGTTACTCAAGGCTCTATGATAGGGCAGTTAGCCTTATTGTTTGGAGCGAATGATTTAGGGAGTGTGATGATGGAAGAAAATGTAGTGAAAGCGGCTGGGACGAGTTTTTGCATGAATGAAGCGGAAATGATAGAGCTTATTGAAGACATTGGGAGCGTGGCGGCTAAACGAAACACCGCTTATGAAATCTTAAAGCGTTATCCGGCTAAAGCAAAGGTATAAACAGCATGAAAAAAATTTTAATCACTTTATTATTAGGAGTTTTTATGGGGTTACAAGCGAGCGCTTTGACACACCAAGAAATCAATCAAGCTAAAGTCCCTGTGATTTATGAAGAAAACCATTTGTTGCCTATGGGGTTTATCCATTTAGCTTTTAGGGGGGGTGGGAGCTTAAGCGATAAAAACCAGTTGGGTTTAGCAAAACTATTCGCACAAGTTTTAAACGAAGGCACTAAAGAGCTTGGAGCGGTGGGGTTTGCGCAAGCTTTAGAGCAAAAAGCGATCAGTTTGAATGTGGATACCAGCACAGAAGATTTGCAAATCACTTTAGAATTTTTAAAAGAATACGAAGATGAAGCCATAACGCGCTTAAAAGAGCTTTTAAAATCCCCTAACTTCACGCAAAACGCTTTAGAAAAAGTCAAAACTAGAATGTTAGCCGCGCTTTTACAAAAAGAAAGCGATTTTGACTATTTGGCTAAATTGACTTTAAAGCAAGAACTTTTTGCTAACACCCCTTTAGCTAACGCAGCCTTAGGCACTAAAGAGAGCCTCCAAAAAATCAAGCTAGAGGATTTGAAACAGCAATTTTCTAAGGTCTTTGAACTCAATAAGCTCGTGGTGGTGCTTGGGGGCGATTTGAAAATCGATCAAACCCTTAAGCGTTTAGATAACGCTCTTAATTTCTTGCCGCAAGGTAAAGCGTATGAAGAGCCTTATTTTGAAGCGAGCGATCAAAAGAGCGAAAAAATCCTCTATAAAGACACTGAACAGGCTTTCGTGTATTTTGGCGCACCCTTTAAAATCAAGGATTTAAAACAGGATTTAGCGAAATCTAAAGTCATGATGTTTGTGCTTGGGGGAGGGTTTGGCTCTCGTTTGATGGAAAAAATCAGGGTTCAAGAGGGCTTAGCTTATAGCGTGTATATCCGCTCCAATTTTTCTAAGGTGGCGCATTTTGCTAGCGGGTATTTGCAAACCAAGCTCAGCACTCAAGCTAAAAGCGTTGCATTAGTTAAAAAAATAGTCAAAGAATTTATAGAAAAAGGCATGACGCAACAAGAATTAGACGACGCTAAAAAATTTTTACTAGGCTCTGAGCCTTTAAGGAATGAAACGATCTCTAGCCGCTTGAACACCACTTACAATTATTTTTATTTAGGTTTGCCTTTAAATTTCAACCAAACGCTACTCAATCAAATCCAAAAAATGAGTTTGAAAGAAATCAATGATTTCATTAAAGCACACACCGAAATCAACGACTTAACTTTTGCCATTGTGAGCAATAAAAAGAGTAAGGACAAATAATGCCATTTGAAGCTGTAATCGGGCTAGAAGTCCATGTCCAACTCAACACCAAAACCAAAATCTTTTGCTCTTGCTCTACAAGCTTTGGAGAAACCCCCAATTCTAACACATGCCCTGTGTGTTTGGGCTTGCCGGGAGCTTTACCGGTGTTGAATAAAGAAGTGGTTAAAAAAGCCATCCAATTAGGCACAGCCATTGAAGCCCATATCAACCAAAACTCCATTTTTGCGAGGAAAAATTATTTTTACCCTGATTTGCCTAAGGCTTATCAAATTTCGCAGTTTGAAGTCCCTATTGTGAGCGATGGGAAGTTAGAGATTGACACCAAAGAGGGCGCAAAAATCGTGCGTATTGAAAGAGCCCACATGGAAGAAGACGCCGGTAAAAATATCCATGAGGGCAGTTATTCTTTGGTGGATTTGAACCGCGCTTGCACCCCTTTATTAGAAATTGTCAGCAAGCCGGACATGAAAAATAGTGAAGAAGCCATAGCGTATTTGAAAAAGCTCCATGCTATCGTGCGTTTTATAGGGATTTCTGATGCGAACATGCAAGAGGGGAATTTCAGGTGCGATGCGAATGTGTCCATTAGGCCCAAAGGCGATGAAAGGCTTTACACGAGGGTGGAAATCAAAAACTTGAATAGCTTTAGATTCATCGCTAAAGCGATTGAATACGAAATAGAGCGCCAAAGCACGGCGTGGGAGAACGGGCGCTATAATGAAGAGGTGGTTCAAGAAACGCGCCTTTTTGACACTAATAAAGGGATCACCCTTTCTATGCGCAATAAAGAAGAATCAGCGGATTACCGCTATTTTAAAGATCCGGATTTGTATCCTGTTTTTATTGATGAAAAACTTTTAAAAGAAGCTCAAAAGATCAATGAATTGCCTAGCGCGAAAAAAACCCGCTACATGAAAGATTTTAACCTTAAAGAAGACGATGCGAATTTATTGGTGAGCGATCCTTTATTGGCGGAGTATTTTGAAAGCATGCTTAATCTTGGGGTTAAGGCTAAAACGAGCGTAACATGGCTTTGCGTGGAATTATTAGGGCGCTTGAAAGCTGAAGTTACTTTAGAAAATTGCGGAGTTAGCGCTCATGCGTTAGGCGCTTTAGCCAAACGCATTGATGAGGGCAAGATTTCAGGTAAGAGCGCTAAAGATGTGTTAGACAAGCTTTTAGAAGAGCAAGGGGGCGATGTGGATGCGCTCATTGAACAAATGGGCTTGTCTCAAGTCAATGACACGGAAGCGATTGTTAAAGTTATAGAAGAGGTGCTTAAAAACAACGCTGATAAGGTGCTTGAATACAAAAGCGGTAAGGACAAGCTTTTTGGGTTTTTTGTAGGCCAAGCGATGAAAAATTTAAAAGGCGCTAATCCTAGCGTGGTGAATGCTATTTTGAAAGAGAAATTGGGTTGATGAGGAAAATTTTTTCTTATGTTTTGAAGGCTTTGTTGTTTATTGGGATCGTTTATGCAGAGCCTGAATCTAAAGTAGAAGCCTTAGAAGGGAGGAAGCAAGAGTCTTCTTTGGATAAAAAAATCCGCCAAGAATTAAAGAATAAGGAATTGAAGAATAAGGATTTGAAAAATAAAGAATTGAAAAATAAAGAAGAAAAGAAAGAAACAAAAGCCAAAAGAAAGCCCAGAGCAGAAGTCCATCATGGGGATGCCAAAAATCCCACTCAAAAAATAACGCCTCCTAAAATCAAAGAGAGCGCTAAAGGGGTTCAAAATCAAGGCACGCAAAATCAAGGCGTTCAAAATAATACGCCAAAACTTGAAGAAAAAGAGGCAACCTCTCAAACTCTTGAAAAAAATAAAGGAGCAAGCCCTAGCTCTCAATTCAATTCTATTTTTGGTAATCCTAATGGCGCTGCCAACAACACCCTTGAAGATAAGGTTGTAGGGGGTATTTCTTTGCTTGTTAATGGCTCGCCTATCACGCTGTATCAAATCCAAGAAGAACAAGAAAAATCTAAAGTGAGTAAGGCTCAAGCCAGGGATCGTTTGATTGCGGAGCGCATTAAAAACCAAGAAATTGAGCGTTTAAAAATCCATGTAGATGATGACAAGCTAGACCAAGAAATGGCGATGATGGCGCAACAACAAGGCATGGATTTAGACCATTTCAAACAAATGCTTATGGCTGAGGGGCATTATAAACTCTATAGAGATCAGCTTAAAGAGCATTTAGAAATGCAAGAATTGTTGCGTAATATCTTACTCACCAATGTGGATACCAGCTCTGAAACCAAAATGCGCGAATATTACAACAAACACAAGGAGCAATTCAGTATCCCCACAGAAATAGAAACCGTGCGCTACACTTCCACCAATCAAGAAGATTTAGAAAGGGCTATGGCAGATCCTAATTTAGAAATTCCAGGGGTGAGTAAGGCCAATGAAAAAATAGAGATGAAAACCTTAAACCCTCAAATCGCCCAAGTCTTTATTTCGCATGAGCAAGGCTCTTTCACGCCCGTTATGAATGGAGGTGGGGGGCAGTTCATCACCTTTTATATCAAGGAAAAAAAGGGTAAAAATGAAGTGAGCTTCAGTCAAGCCAAGCAATTCATCGCCCAAAAATTAGTGGAAGAATCTAAAGATAAGATTTTAGAAGAGCATTTTGAAAAATTGCGCGTTAAGTCTAGGATTGTGATGATTAGAGAGTGATTTTTAGATTGTGCAACATTTCAATTTCCTCTATAAAGATTCTTTATTTTCTATCGCTTTATTCACTTTCATTATCGCTCTTGTGATTCTATTAGAACAGGCTAGAGCGTATTTCACCCGAAAGAGAAACAAAAAATTTTTACAAAAATTCGCCCAAAATCAAAACGCCTATGCGAGCAGTGAGAATTTAGACGAGCTTTTAAAGCATGCTAAAATTTCTAGTTTGATGTTTTTAGCCAGAGCGTATTCTAAAATCGCTGACATAGAAATGAGTATTGAAATCTTAAAAGGGCTTTTGAATCGCCCCCTAAAAGATGAAGAAAAAATCGCTGTTTTAGATTTATTAGCTGAAAATTATTTTAGTGTGGGGTATTTGCAAAAAACAAAAGACACCGTGAAAGAAATTTTGCGCTTTTCCCCAAGGAATGTGGAAGCGTTGTTAAAACTTTTGCATGCGTATGAATTAGAAAAAGATTATTCAAAGGCTTTAGAAACTTTGGAATGTTTGGAAGAATTAGAGGCTCCTGAAATTGAAACGATTAAAAATTACCTTTATCTCATGCATTTAATAGAGAATAAGGAAGATGCGGCTAAAATCTTGCATGTTTCAAAAGCGTCGTTAGATTTGAAAAAAATCGCTTTAAATTATTTAAAATCGCATGATGAAAAGCTTTTTTGGCAAGAAATTGATACAACCGAACGGCTAGAAAATGTGATCGATCTTTTATGGGATATGAATATCCCTGCTTTCATTTTAGAAAAACACGCCCTTTTGCAAGACATCGCGCGATCTCAAGGGTTGCTTTTGGATCACAAACCTTGCCAAGTTTTTGAATTAGAGGTTTTACGCGCTCTATTGCATAGCCCTATGAAAGCGCGTCTGACTTTTGAATACCGCTGCAAGCATTGCAAACAAATCTTTCCTTTTGAAAGCCATAGGTGTCCTGTGTGTTACCAGTTAGCGTTTATGGATATGGTGCTTAAAATTTCTAAAGAAACGCATGCTATGGGAGTGGATTAAGATGCAAGAAATTGAAATTTTTTGCGATGGCTCTTCTTTGGGTAATCCCGGGCCAGGCGGCTATGCGGCGATTTTACACTATAAAGATAAAGAAAAAATCATCAGTGGGGGCGAAAATTTCACCACGAATAACCGCATGGAATTAAGAGCGCTCAATGAAGCGTTAAAAATTTTGAAACGCCCATGCCATATCACGCTTTATAGCGATTCGCAATACGTGTGCCAAGCGATCAATGTGTGGCTGATTAACTGGCAAAAAAAGAATTTTTCTAAAGTTAAAAATGTGGATTTATGGAAAGAATTTTTAAAAGTCTCTAAAGGGCATTTGATTGTGGCTGTTTGGATCGAGGGGCATAACGGGCATGCCGAAAATGAACGATGCGATAGTCTCGCTAAATTAGAGGCGCAAAAACGGGTCAAAACGACCACTTAAAGGGAAAAAGATGAAAAACAAACGCTCTCAAAACAGCCCTTATGTAACGCCTAATAACCCTTATACAACGCTAGAAAAAGCTTTAGGGTATTCTTTTAAAGACAAGCGTTTATTGGAACAAGCCCTAACGCATAAATCATGCAAGCTCGCTTTAAACAACGAGCGCTTGGAATTTTTGGGCGATGCGGTGTTGGGCTTGGTGATAGGGGAGCTATTATACCATAAATTCTATCAATACGACGAGGGCAAACTCTCTAAATTAAGGGCTTCTATCGTGAGCGCACATGGTTTTACGAAATTAGCGAAAGCGATTGCTTTGCAAGATTATTTGCGCGTTTCTTCTTCTGAAGAAATTTCTAAGGGGAGGGAAAAACCCTCTATTCTGTCAAGCGCTTTTGAGGCTTTAATGGCTGGGGTGTATTTAGAAGCAGGGTTAGCTAAAGTGCGTAAAATCATACAAAATTTACTCAATCGCGCTTACAAGCGTTTGGATCTGGAGCATTTGTTTATGGACTATAAAACCGCTTTACAGGAATTGACCCAAGCACAATTTTGCGTGATCCCTTCGTACCAATTACTCCAAGAAAAAGGTCCCGATCACCATAAAGAATTTGAAATGGCTCTATACATTCAAGATAAAATGTATGCGACCGCTAAAGGCAAGAGTAAAAAAGAAGCTGAACAGCAATGCGCTTATCAAGCGCTTCAAAAACTTAAGGAAGCCAAATGAACACTTTGGGGCGTTTTTTAAGGCTAACGACCTTTGGGGAATCGCATGGGGATATGATAGGGGGGGTATTAGACGGCATGCCTAGCGGGATTAAAATAGACTATGACTTATTAGAAAAGGAAATGAAGCGCCGCCAAGGGGGGAGGAATGTTTTCATTACGCCACGAAAAGAAGACGATAAGGTGGAAATAACAAGCGGGGTTTTTGAAGGTTTTAGCACAGGGACGCCCATAGGGTTTTTAATCCACAACCAAAGGGCTAGGAGCAAGGATTACGATAGCATTAAAAACCTTTTTAGGCCTAGCCATGCGGATTTCACTTATTTTCATAAATACGGCATTAGGGATTTTAGAGGTGGAGGGAGGAGTTCGGCCAGAGAGAGCGCTATAAGAGTGGCTGCTGGGGCGTTTGCTAAAATGCTTTTAAGAGAAATTGGTATTGTTTGTGAAAGCGGGATTATTAAAATTGGGGGTATTGAAGCCAAAAATTACGATTTTAATCACGCCTTAAAAAGCGAGATTTTTGCCCTAGACAAAGAACAAGAAGAAGTGCAAAAAACAGCCATTCAAAACGCTATCAAAGACCATGACAGCATCGGGGGCGTGGCTTTGATTAGAGCGAGGAGCGTGAAAAGAAATCAAAAGCTCCCCATTGGTTTAGGTCAAGGGCTATACGCTAAATTAGACGCTAAAATCGCTGAAGCAATGATGGGGCTTAATGGGGTGAAAGCGGTTGAAATAGGCAAGGGGGTAGAAAGCTCTTTACTAAAAGGCTCAGAGTATAACGATTTAATGAATCAAAAAGGGTTTTTAAGCAATCATAGCGGAGGGGTTTTAGGGGGCATGAGCAATGGGGAAGAAATCATTGTTAGAGTGCATTTCAAACCCACGCCAAGCATTTTCCAACCTCAACAAACCATAGACATTAAGGGCAATGAATGCGAATGCTTGTTAAAGGGTAGGCATGATCCTTGCATTGCGATTAGAGGGAGTGTGGTGTGCGAGAGTTTGCTTTCATTGGTGTTAGCCGATATGGTATTACTCAATTTGACTTCAAAAATAGAGTATTTAAAAACGATTTATAATGAGAATTAAACGAAATTGGATACAATCAGCTTAAAAAGGATATAAATGGAAAAATTACCTAAAAAACGAGTTTCTAAAACCAAATCACAAAAACTTATCCATAGCCTAACCACCCAAAAAAACAGAGCCTTTCTCAAAAAAATCAGTGCTAATGAAATGCTTTTAGAGTTAGAAAAAGGGGCGTTTAAAAAAAATGAAGCCTATTTTATTTCTGATGAAGAAGATAAAAATTATGTTTTAGTGCCGGACAATGTGATTTCTCTTTTGGCAGAAAACGCCAGAAAGGCTTTTGAAGCCAGGCTTAGGGCGGAATTAGAAAGGGATATTATCACCCAAGCGCCGATTGATTTTGAAGACGTGCGCGAAGTTTCTCTGCAATTGTTAGAAAATTTACGCCAAAAAGACGGGGATTTGCCCAATATCAACACCTTAAATTTTGTCAAACAAATCAAAAAAGAACACCCTAATTTATTCTTTAATTTTGACAACATGTTCAAACAACCCCCTTTTAATGAGAATAATTTTGAAAATTTTGACAATAGCGATGAGGAAAATTTTTAATGCAAACCATTGATTTTGAAAAATTTTCACAATATTCAAAGCCTGGCCCACGATACACCAGCTACCCCACAGCGGTGGAGTTTAAAGAAAATTTTAATGAAGAGAGCTTGAAAACGGCGTTTTTTAACCATGACAACCTCAAAAACCCCATGCCTTTATCGCTTTATACGCATTTGCCCTTTTGCAGGAGCGCGTGTTATTTTTGCGCTTGTTCAGTCATTTACACCAGTTTAGAAGAGAAAAAAACCCGCTATATCAGCTACCTTAAAAAAGAACTCGCCCTTTTAA
Organism: Helicobacter pylori; assembly: GCF_003638305.1. Classification (GTDB taxonomy): domain Bacteria; phylum Campylobacterota; class Campylobacteria; order Campylobacterales; family Helicobacteraceae; genus Helicobacter; species Helicobacter pylori_DJ. The sequence goes on from NZ_MVYP01000010.1 coordinate 14,962, forward strand.
AAAACGCCATGAATACCAACAGAGAAGTGGCGCAATTCCACTATGGAGGCGGCACGCCGACCTTTTTTTCGCCCATTCAATTAGATGAAATCACCCAAAGCATTCAAGAAATTTTCCCTAATTTCAGCAAAGATATTGAAATGAGTTGTGAGATTGATCCTAGGCATTTCACTAAAGAACACATGCAAACCTTGTTTGATAGGGGGTTTAACCGCTTGAGTTTTGGGGTGCAGGATTTTGATTTGGAAGTCCAAAAAGCCATTCATAGGATCCAGCCTTTTGAAATGGTTCAAGAATCCGTGAAGCTCGCCAGAGATTACGGCATCAAATCCATTAATTTTGATTTGATTTATGGCTTGCCCAACCAGACTAAAGAGAGTTTTTTAAAAACTTTGGAATGGGTTTTGAAATTAGATCCGGACCGATTAGCGGTGTTCAATTACGCGCATGTGCCTTGGGTGAAAAAAACGATGCGTAAAATTGATGAAACCTTATTGCCAAGCCCTAGAGACAAGCTAGAGATTTTAGAAGCTCTTATCAGTTTTTTAGAAAAAGCCAACTACCAAATGATAGGCATGGATCATTTCGCTAAAAGCGATAATGAATTGTATTTGGCCCTTCAAAAGGCGGAATTGCGCCGTAACTTTCAAGGCTATACCACGAAAAAATTCACTCAAACCATTGGCATTGGCGTTACAAGCATTGGCGAAGGGAGCGATTATTACACGCAAAATTATAAGGATTTGCACCAGTATGAAAAAGCCCTTGATTTGGGGAATTTACCGGTAGAAAGGGGTGTAGCACTCAGTCAAGAAGATGTGTTGAGAAAGGAAGTTATCATGCACATGATGAGCAATTTAAAATTGGATTACTCTAAGATTGAAGAAAAATTTGCTATTGATTTTAAAGCGCATTTTAAAAAAGAATTAGAAAAATTAAAGCCTTATGAAGAAGCGGGCTTGCTTTCATTCAATTCTAAAGGCTTTGAGATGACAAGAACAGGGGGCATGCTCGTAAGAAACATGGCCATGGAGTTTGACGCGTATTTGCGTGGGGGCGAAAAACATTTCAGTAAAACGCTATGAATGAGAATGTTAATGGAAATATTTTTGAAGAAGTAGGGGACGCTTGCGTTAAATGCGCTAAGTGCGTGCCAGGTTGCACGATATACCGCATCCATAAAGACGAGGCGACTTCGCCTAGGGGCTTTTTAGATTTGATGCGCTTAAACGCTCAAAACAAGCTCCAATTAGACACGAATTTAAAACACCTTTTAGAAACTTGTTTTTTATGCACCGCTTGCGTAGAAACCTGCCCCTTTCATTTGCCCATAGACACTTTAATAGAAAAAGCCAGAGAAAAAATCGCTCAAAAGCATGGCATCGCTTGGTATAAAAAATCCTATTTTTCCCTTTTAAAAAACCGCAAAAAAATGGATAGGGTGTTTTCAACTGCGCATTTTTTAGCCCCTTGCGTTTTCAAGCAAGTAGGGGATAATTTAGAGCCTAGGGCGGTGTTTAAAGGCTTGTTCAAACGCTTCAAAAAAAGTGCTCTGCCTCCCTTAAATCAAAAAAGTTTTTTACAAAAGCATGCAGAGGTTAAGCCTTTAGAAAACCCCATTCAAAAAGTGGCGATTTTTATAGGGTGCTTGAGCAATTACCATTACCAGCAAGTGGGGGAAAGCTTGTTGTATATTTTAGAAAAGCTCAACGTTCAAGCGATCATCCCTAAGCAAGAATGCTGCTCAGCCCCTGCGTATTTTACCGGCGATAAAGACACCACGCTTTTTTTAGTGAAAAAAAACATAGAATGGTTTGAAAGCTATTTAGATGAAGTGGATGCAATCATCGTGCCTGAAGCCACATGCGCTAGTATGCTTATTAATGATTATTACAAGGTGTTTTTAGGCGAAACAGATAGGGATTTGTATGTGAAGCGCTTGGAAAAAATCACGCCCAAAATCTATCTGGCGAGCGTGTTTTTAGAGAAACACACCCCTTTAAAAAGTCTTTTAGAAAAAATCCCTAAGGGGAAAAAAGAGGCTATCACTTATCATAACCCTTGCCATGCCAAAAAAACCCTAAACGCTCACAAAGAAGTGCGAAACTTGCTCAATTCGCATTATGAAATTAAAGAAATGCCGGACAATTGCTGCGGTTTTGGGGGGATTACCATGCAAACCGAAAAGGCGGAGTTTTCTCTAAAAGTGGGGCTTCTTAGGGCTAAAGAAATCATAGACACTAAAGCTAGAATTTTGAGTGCAGAATGTGGGGCATGCCACATGCAATTAAACAACGCTTTAAAGTCTTTAGATGACCCCAACACCCCCTCTTTTTCACACCCTTTAGAACTCATCGCTAAAGCTTTAAAAAGCGCTGAATAGAGGTTAAAAAGCGCTTAAAGGCATTTTTAACAATTAAAATATCAAAGAGCTTGCGAAAAGCAAGCGATAGCTTATTGAAAAAAGCGGTCTTCTTGGGTTAGGGGGTTGTAGGGGGGGAATTATTTCAAAATACCCTCCTATCCCCTTAAGAGTTTTACAATAAAATAAAATCTAAAACGATAAAGCAAGTTAATTAAAATCCTATTTTTTTATATAATACAGAACTTTAACCCACTATAAGGAATGAAAAATGCAAGAAATCAGCGCCTACGAACTCATCAAAGAAAAATTGCACGCCATACCCAACCAACGCCATAAAGGGAGCTGGTTTGAAAAAATTTCTAAGCAATTTTTACAAGAGCATGACAGCGCTAACGAATACGAGTCTATTGATCTTTGGTATGATTGGGAATTAAGGGGGAAGGAGCGCGATAAGGGGATTGATATAGTCATTACGACCTCAAACAAAGAATACATCGCCGTGCAATGCAAATTCCATCAAAATAGCATCTCGTATAACGACATTTCACCTTTTTTAACCCAATTGCTAAGCGGGGTGGGGGAGGTCAGGTTTAAAAAAGGGATCATCATCTCCACTTCTAATTTAACCTCTGAAGCCCTTAAAGCAATCGAACAAATCAGAAGCGCAGGAAAGGATATTGATATTGACATTATCAGTGAAGAGGATTTTATTTATTCTCGCATTGATTGGGAAAAGTTTGATCCCACAAAAACCGAAGACGAAATCCCCTTATGCGATAAGAAAAAGCCGCGCACCCACCAACAAGAAGCCATAAACGCCACTAAAGAGTATTTTCTGACCCGAAAAACGCTAGAGGCAAGCTCATTATGGCATGCGGAACCGGCAAAACCTACACTTCTTTAAAGATTATGGAAGCTTTAGATCCCAAGATCACGCTTTTTCTAGCGCCAAGCATCGCTTTGCTTTCTCAAACTTTTAGAGAATACGCGCAAGAAAAAAGCGATCCCTTTTACGCTTCTATCGTGTGCAGCGATGATAAAGTCGGGAAAAGTAAGAACGAAGACAATGACGATATTAAATTTTCTGAGCTCCCTATAAAGGCCTCCACTCGCCTTGAAGACATTTTAAGCGTTTATGAAAAAGCGCAAAAAGAAAACAAGCGCTTCATTATCTTTTCAACTTATCAAAGCGCGTTGCGTATCAAAGAAGCACAAGAAGCGGGTTTAGGCGAAATCGATCTCATTATTTGCGATGAAGCGCACAGAACGGTAGGGGCTATGTATTCTACCAATGAAAGGGACGATAAAAACACTTTCACGCTTTGCCACAGCGATGGAAATATCAAAGCTAAAAAACGCCTGTATATGACCGCCACGCCTAAAGTGTATAGCGAAAGTTCTAAAGCTAAAGCCAAAGAGAGCGATAATATTATCTATTCTATGGATGATGCACAGACTTTTGGCGAAGAAATCTATACGCTCAATTTTGAAAGAGCGATCGCTTTAGATCTCTTAACCGATTACAAAGTCATCATTTTAGCGGTGCGTTCAGAAAATTTAAGCGGCGTTACTAACAGCGTGAATAAGAAGATCAGCCAGCTTGAAGCCAAAGGCACTAAATTGGATAAAAAGCTCATCAATAACGAATTTGTGTGCAAGATCGTTGGCACGCATAAAGGGTTAGCCAAGCAGGATGTGATCGCTTTAGACGATGAAAACAAAGAAGACAACGACTTGAAAAACAAAGCAGACACCTTTGTTTCTCAAAGAGCCATAAGCTTTTGTAAAAGCATACAAACGAGTAAAAATATCAAAGACTCCTTTGAAACAATCATGGAATGCTATGATGAAGAGCTGAAGAAAAAGAGTTTTAAAAACCTACAAATCGAAATCGATCATGTTGATGGCACCATGAATTGTAAGGAGAGGCTTGAAAAATTAGAAGAATTAAATAAATTCGAGCCTAACACTTGTAAGGTTTTGAGTAACGCCAGGTGTTTGAGCGAGGGGGTGGATGTCCCGGCGCTTGATAGCGTTATCTTTTTTGATGGTAGAAGCGCGATGGTGGATATTATCCAAGCGGTGGGTAGGGTGATGCGCAAAGCCAAACGCAAGAAAAGAGGCTATATCATTTTGCCTATCGCTTTAGAAGAGAGTGAAATTAAAAACCTGGATGAAGCCGTCAAAAACACCAATTTCCAAAACATTTGGAAAGTGCTAAAAGCCTTAAGAAGCCATGATTCAAGCCTCGTTGATGAAGCCACTTTCAAAGAAAAAATCAAAATCTTTGGAAGCAATGATGAAAGCAATCCAGACGATGAGGAAGAGTTACAAAAAGATAAAACCCAACATCAAAACGATCCCAAACAAGCCCAAAAAACCCTTTTTGACGCTATCTTGCTGCAAGATCTAGCGAACGCCGTGTATAACATCATGCCCACTAAATTAGGGGACAGGAATTATTGGGAAAATTTCGCCAAAAAAACGGGAAATATCGCAAGGACCTTGAATAACCGCTTGAAAGAGCTTTTTGGCAAAAACCCTGAAATTTTTGACAACTTTTTAACTTCGTTAAGAGGCAATATCCATCAAAGCATTAAAGAAGAGGAAGCCTTGGACATGATCACTTCCCACATCATCACTAAGCCCATTTTTGATGCGCTTTTTGGGGACAATATCCAAAACCCTATCGCTAAAGCCTTGGATAAAATGGTTCAAAAACTCGCCACTCTGGGCTTAGAAGGGGAAACTAAAGATCTTAAAAACCTCTATGAAAGCGTGAAAACCGAAGCAACACACGCCAAAAGCCAAAAAAGCCAGCAAGAACTCATTAAAAACCTCTACAACACTTTCTTTAAAGAAGCCTTCAGGAAGCAAAGCGAAAAACTAGGGATCGTTTATACGCCTATAGAGGTGGTGGATTTCATTTTAAGAGCCACTAACGGCATTTTGAAAAAGCATTTCAACACGGATTTTAACGATCAAAGCATTACGATTTTTGACCCATTCACGGGCACCGGGAGTTTTATCGCTCGTTTGCTTTCAAAAGAAAACGAACTCATTAGCGACGAAGCCTTGAAAGAGAAATTTCAAAAAAATTTGTTCGCTTTTGACATCGTGCTTTTATCTTATTATATCGCTTTAATCAATATCACCCAAGCCGCGCAAAATAGGGACAGCTCGTTAAAAAATTTCAAAAACATCGCGCTCACGGACAGCTTGGATTATTTAGAAGAAAAAAACGATAAGGGGGTATTCTCGCTCTTTTATGATTTGAAAGAAAACAAAGACATCAAAGACACTCTAGCCGGCCAAAACATCAGAGTCATCATCGGCAACCCTCCTTATTCAAGCGGCGCCAAAAGCGAAAACGATAACAACCAAAACCTTTCACACCCTAAGCTTGAAAAATGGGTTACTGAAACTTACGGCAAAAATTCCACCGCCAAAGTGGGAAAACCACACGAGACACGCTCATTCAGTCAATACGCATGGCGAGCGATCTTTTAAAAGATAAGGGGGTGGTAGGCTTTGTGGTGAACGGGAGTTTCATTGACTCTAAAAGCGCGGACGGGTTCAGAAAATGCGTGGCACAAGAATTTGCGCATCTTTATGTGCTGAATTTGAGGGGGAACGCTAGGACTTCAGGGGAAACTTTTAAAAAAGAGGGAGGGAAAATCTTTGATAGCGGATCCAGGGCGACGATAGCGGTTATCTTTTTTGTGAAAGATAAGGACGCCCCCAATCATACGATTTTTTACTATGAAGTGGAGGATTATTTGAAAAGAGAAGCCAAACTCAACCTGCTCGCGGGTTTTGAAAATTTGGAATCTGTGCCTTTTAAGGAAATCACCCCGAACGACAAAGGCGATTGGATCAACCAAAGGAATGACGATTTTGAAAAACTCATCCCTTTAAAAAGAGACAAAAAACTCCAAAACGACAGCATTTTTGACATCAATTCTAATGGGGTGACGAGCGGTCGTGATCCTTGGGTGTATAACTTTTCTCAAAAAACTTTAAAGCAATCGGTGCAAAACTGCATTGACGCTTATAACGCTGATTTGAAGCGCTTCAATGAGCGTTATAGGGAAGCCTTCAAACAACGCACGGCTAAAGATAAAGGTATCAAGCCAGCCGATCGCTACAAGCACCTTAATTCTCAAGAAATCACCACCGATAAAACGAAAATCGCTTGGACTCGTAGTTTGAAACAAGGATTTATTAAAAATGAAAATCTGCCGGAAAGCGGCATGGAGCGCGTAAGGTTAGCCCTGTACCGCCCTTTTAACAAACAATGGCTTTATTGGGATAAGGATTTAATACACAGACAAGGACGATTTTCAAAAATTTTCCCGGACAAAAGCGTGCGCAATGTGGTGATTAATACAAGTTCAATGGCTTCAAAAAATTTTTCCTGCTTGATTGCAAACGAGATTACTGATTTCCAAACAATGGCAAACAATCAAGCTTACCCCTTGTATTATTACGACGATCTGGGGAACCGCTATAACGCTATCAGCGGCTATGCGCTCAACCTCTTTAGGAGGCATTATAAAGATAATGCTATCGTTGAAGAAGAGATTTTTTACTACATTTATGCGGTTTTCCACCATAAAGGCTATTTGGAAAAATACAAAAATTCCCTCGCCAAAGAAGCGCTGCGAATCGCTTTGAGCGAAGATTTTAAAGAACTCTCTATTCTTGGCAAGGAATTGGCCGAATTGCACCTGAACTATGAGAGCGGGGAAATGCACACAAGCGTTAAACATAACTTATTAGAGAGCGCCGAAATAGAGGGCTATTATGATGTGGTTCAAATGAAAAAGGATAAAAAGGGGGATCGCATCCAATACAATCACCATATCACCATCACTCAAATCCCTACAAAAGCCTTTGACTATGTGGTGAATGGCAAGAGCGCGATTGACTGGGTGATCGAACGCTATCAAAAGACTATGGATAAAGAAAGCTTGATTGAAAACAACCCGAATCATTACGCCGGCGGCAAATACGTTTTTGAACTCCTTTGTAGGGTCATCAAACTCTCTGAAAAAAGCGTGGATTTGATAGAAAAAATTAGCGAGAAGAGGTTTGAGTGAGCGAAAATAGTATCATAGAAATTAAAGAGCGAGAGATCTTAAAAGAAAAGATTATTGAGCCTCTAAAAAAGAGCAAGGATCAAAATAAGCCTGTCGCTATTGCCATTAATGGGGAGTGGGGGATAGGAAAAACCTATTTATGGAAAAATGAATTAGCTCCACTCATTAGAGAAGAACTTAAAAAAAATCCCATTTACACCTCTGTTTTTGGAAAAAAAGATGAGCAAGCGATCATTGAAGATCTAGTCGCTCAATTTTTAAGCGCTGAAAAACAAAAAACTAATTCAATAAGAAACATCATTAATGGGATACTTTCATTTCTTAGTGTGCATTTTGGAGTAAAAATAAATGTTAATGTTGATTTTTTATTCAAAATGCTTAAAAAAGAGCATATGGAAAATACCATTGTGTGTATTGATGAGTTTGAAAGACTATCTGATAAGATCCCAGTGCAAGATATTTTGGGGTTGATTTCTGAACTCAAGGAACATAAGGGGTGTTGTGTTATTGTGATTTGCAATTACTTTTACTTTAAGCTCTTTACTGATGAGACACAGAAAATATTTAATGTTTATTGTGAAAAAGTTTTTGACAGAATGTTTAACTTTTCTCCTTGTGCAAAAGAACAAATTGAAGTAATGGGTGGTCATCCAATTGAAACTGATTTTGAAGCTTATCCCTATATGAAAGATACTTTCAATATTGATGATAACACAACCAATCTTAGAACATTTCAAAAATTAAATAATATATATGATGAATTGCAACTAAAAAAGTATCCAAATGATGATGAGTTTAAAAAAATATACAAATACTTACTATATTCAATAGTTTATGCATGTTATTTTGATTTATATGATAAATATTATACTTCATTTAATTCATTTCCCATAAAACTTCCTATAGAATTAAAAGGAAATACAATAGATCTTCTCTCTCCAAACTCTACAATCTTTAAAGAAGTGATGGAGCAACAAGCACCAACAATAAAAAATGGTATAGAGAGTATAAAAACAAACGCTTCTTATAATCCAAAAGAACTCCAAAATTGCCTTAAAAACATGACAAATAAAATCATTCAAGATACAAAATACCACAATGATTTTTTAAAAAAGTGTCAAACAAGCAAAGACTTTGAAGAGACATCAATTGAGTTTTTTCTTGAAAATAAAGACAATCTCAAAGCTTTCCCTTATATTTTTGGTTTTAGAATTCTTAATTATAACTCTCATTTTTTATTAAGGGCAGTTATGGAAAATCATAGAGATGAATGTTTGGAATTAATAGAAAAATGGTATAAAAGCGCATCCCAATACCGCAATGAAAATCAGCAAGATTTGGGGGAATATTTTTGGATCAACGATTACACTTTTAGTTTGCCACTCAAAGAAACACTTAAATTATTAAACATCAATCTTTCAAAAGATTTTCTTTTGTATTCATACAACCACCCACTTTAATTGATTTTCTCAAATTAAAAAACGCATTTTTCCAACTATCCTAAACGACTTATCCCAAAATCCCCCAAAAACAGAAAAAATCGCAGAGCCAAACCGCTAAAACCCCCTAGAAAATTTAAAATTTTAAGTTTTAGGGGTGTTTTTCTTAAGAATTTAGGTTTTTTATAGATTATTATGTTATTATTATACGAAATGTAGACTTTTAGAAGGAAAAATGTTGTATGAAAAAGTTTGTAGTGTTTAAAACGCTCTGTTTATCGGTAGTGTTAGGTCATAGTCTTGTGGCAGCAGAAGGTAGCACAGAAGTGCAAAAACAATTGGAAAAGCCAAAAGAGTATAAAGTAGTGAAAGGCGAGAAAAACGCTTGGTATTTGGGGATTAGCTATCAAGTCGGTCAGGCTTCACAAAGCGTTAAAAACCCCCCAAAGAGCAGCGAATTTAACTACCCTAAGTTTCCTGTGGGTAAAACCGACTATCTAGCCGTTATGCAAGGTTTAGGGCTTACTGTGGGTTATAAGCAGTTTTTCGGGGAGAAGAGATGGTTTGGTGTCCGTTATTACGGCTTTATGGATTATGGGCATGCCGTGTTTGGAGCGAACGCCTTGACATCAGATAATGGTGGGGTGTGCAAACTCAATGAGCCATGCGCGACCAAAGTAGGGACAATGGGCAATCTGTCTGACATGTTCACTTATGGTGTGGGTATTGACACTTTATACAATGTCATCAATAAAGAAGATGCGAGTTTTGGATTCTTTTTTGGGGCTCAAATTGCGGGTAACTCTTGGGGTAATACGACAGGGGCTTTTTTGGAAACTAAAAGCCCTTATAAGCACACTTCCTATAGCCTTGATCCGGCGATTTTCCAGTTCCTTTTTAATTTAGGGATCCGCACCCATATTGGCCGGCATCAAGAATTTGACTTTGGCGTGAAGATTCCCACTATCAATGTTTATTACTTTAACCATGGGAATTTGAGCTTCACTTACCGCCGTCAATACAGTCTTTATGTGGGGTATCGTTACAATTTCTGATTTAAAACGCTTGTTTTTCTCTGATTGGATTTTCAATTAGAGTTTTCTTGCATAAACCACCGCTTTCTTTTGAAACATTTTTAAAAGTTTTTTGAAAATTAGAATTAAAATCTTTTTGATCATGTTATGATAATCCAAAAATTTAATAAGGATTAAGCATGCTCTATTCTTCTAAAATCCAATCCCTTTCAGAATCCGCAACGATCGCTATCAGCACGCTCGCTAAAGAATTGAAATCGCAAGGAAAAGATATTTTAAGTTTTTCAGCGGGCGAGCCTGATTTTGACACCCCGCAAGCGATCAAAGAGGCGGCTATAAAAGCCCTAAATGACGGCTTTACAAAATACACTCCAGTGGCTGGTATCCCTGAATTGTTAAAAGCGATCGCTTTTAAATTGAAAAAAGAAAACAACTTGGATTATGAACCGAGTGAAATTCTGGTGAGTAATGGCGCTAAGCAAAGCCTGTTCAATGCGATTCAAGCCTTAATAGGGGAGGGCGATGAGGTGGTTATCCCTGTGCCTTTTTGGGTAACTTACCCTGAGCTTGTGAAATACAGCGGAGGGGTGAGTCAATTCATTCAAACCGATGAAAAAAGCCACTTTAAAATCACTCCCAAGCAGCTTAAAGACGCCTTAAGCCCCAAAACAAAAATGCTCATTCTCACCACCCCATCAAACCCTACCGGCATGCTTTATAGCAAGGCGGAATTAGAGGCTTTAAGCGAAGTTTTAAAAGACACCAAAGTTTGGGTGCTTAGCGATGAAATTTATGAAAAGCTTGTCTATAATGGGGAGTTTGTTTCTTGTGCGGCGGTGAGTGAAGAGATGAAAAAACGCACCATTACCATTAATGGCTTGAGCAAGTCAGTGGCGATGACAGGCTGGCGTATGGGCTATGCGGCGAGCAAGGATAAAAAATTAGTCAAATTGATGAATAACTTACAAGGCCAATGCACTTCCAATATCAATTCTATCACGCAAATGGCTTCTATTGTGGCGCTTGAGGGGTTGGTGGATAAAGAAATTGAAACGATGCGTCAGGCTTTTGAGAAGCGCTGTAATTTAGCCCACGCAAAAATCAATGCGATTGAAGGGCTGAACGCTTTAAAACCTGATGGGGCGTTTTATCTGTTTATTAATATTGGTAGCCTTTGTGGGGGGGATTCGATGCGATTTTGCCATGAGCTGTTAGAAAAAGAAGGCGTGGCGTTAGTGCCTGGAAAGGCTTTTGGATTGGAAGGCTATGTTCGTTTGTCTTTTGCATGTTCAGAAGAACAGATTGAAAAGGGGATTGAACGCATCGCTCGCTTTGTCAAATCAAAGGGATAAAAAAATTGGTATTTAAAAAAGGGGGGACTTTTAATCTTGTTTGGAATTTGATATTGTGGTTAGTGGCATAGCGTGGTATAATGGTTTGATTTAAAAGTTTGAAAAGTGCAGTTTTCATAACTAAAAGAGATTTTAAGGAATAATTATGGCAATAAGATTTGGAGTTATCTTTATCGTTGATTTTCTTAGAGCTATTTCTGTTGATGATAAAAACAAACAATTAAGATCAATTTTAGAGTGCAAGAAAAAGTGTAATTCTATAAAGTTTTATGAATTATATAGTAGCATTACTGAAATTACCGCATTTGTGGTATTTACAGACGAATCAGATGCAATATTCAATTTAAAAAACTACTTGCTAGTGTTATCCAAAAATTTCAATAATAGTAGAAATATTTGGTATTGTGAAAACTTTGTCCGCAATAAAGAGGGCACTTATAATATAGAAATAGAATTGGTGAGCAATGGAAATGATTTTGGAGAAGTGTTAGATATAGTCAAAGATACTTCCAATAAAGATGTTTTCAATCATAATGATTTACCGCATGATTTACCGCAATTTCTTACAAATTTAATGAATAAGCAAATTGAATCTTATTTCCATAAGAGAATTAATAACAACGGATTGCCTTTTGGGATTATATTCATCGCTAGCAACTCTGACGACCCTATTGATATTGATGATAAAACCAAAAAGTTAGAATCATGTTTTTGTAGTGATAAGAATAGTGATTTTTCTTACTTCCCAATTATAACTGAGGACTATTTAATTTTAGATAATCTAAAAAGCTGTTTTGTATTCCAATGCAAGCCAAACAAGAACGACAGACCATTCAATTTAAAGCAATACTTGTTAGGATTGAAAGCAAACTTAGGGTTTGAGCCAACGGGTATTTTCTATTGCGAAAACGCAAACACACATAAAATTGAATTGATTGGCAATAATTCTGATTTTAAAGGGGTATTGCTTGAATTTTTAGAGAATATACCACAAGCCCCCAATGAACTACCACAATTTCTTACAAACTTTAAAAATTCAAAAAGCCCCAATGAAAAAATTTCATTTAATTTTACAAGCAATAAGAATTCATCAATTTCTCCATATGCAGCATTTAACAGAAAAGTAAGAGATACCTTTGATTGCTATTGCTGGCATGGTTATTCTAAAATTCCACAAGAGAAAAGGATAGCCAAAATACAAGAGCAAGTGAATGAAGAAATTAAACTAGATCCTTCTTTTTGTAATCATAGAGTAAGCTCTGAACAAAACCGCAAAGTCAATAAAATTGCTGAGGATTTGAAAAGTGGTAAGATAGTTGGTGAAAAGATTATTGATAATGTATTTGATATTAATGCTAGGTATTGTTTTATCACTCCTGAAGATTTAAAGAATTTAAAGGAACGATTGTTTATACAGCAAGATATTGATATTACCCATGTTATTAATCAAAAAAAGGGAAAAGCGTTCGATCATATCTTAATAAATGACATTAAGTATAATTTGCTTGATAACACATTCCATTTTATCTTTGATGTGGATAATCCTTTATTAAAAGAGTCAAGTCAGTTAATTATTGAAGTGCCTAGAGAAGCGTTGGATCTAGAGAATATTGATCGGCTTATTAAAAATACGCTATCGTCCCATCGTGTTTGTTTTTGTAGCGAAATTCATAGTGTTTGTAGCGAAAATTCTTTAATATGTCATCTTAATCAAGGTTCCTATATCATTGATTTGCACTTGATAGGTGACTAAACCCTAAATGAAACACCCCCTAGAAGAATTAAAAAACCCTATAGAAAATCTTTTGCTATGGATTGGGCGCTTTTTGCGTTACAAATGCACAAGCCTGTCTAATTCCCAAGTGAAAGACCAAAACAAGGTTTTTGAATGCTTGAACGAATTCAATCAAGCGTTCATCAGCTCAAGCCAATTGGAAAAAGTTTGTAAAAAAGCCCGTAATGTTGGATTACTAGGTATCAATACCTACGCGCTGCCCCTACTCAAATTTCATGAATATTTTAGCAAAGCCAGACTGATAACCGAAAGGCTTGCTTTTAATTCGCTCAAAAATATAGACGAAGTCATGTTGGCTGAATTTTTGAGCGTTTATACCGGAGGTTTGAGTTTAGCCACTAAGAAAAATTACCGGATCGCCCTGCTAGGGCTTTTTAGCTATATAGACAAGCAAAATCAAGATGAAAATGAAAAATCTTATATCTATAATATCACGCTCAAAAACATCAGCGGAACCAATCAAAACGCGGGCAACAAGCTCCCTACTCATTTAAACAATGAAGAATTAGAAAAATTTTTAGAGAGCATTGATAAAATAGAAATGTCCTCTAAAGTGCGCGCACGAAACCGCCTGCTCATTAAAATCATCGTCTTTACAGGCATGCGTTCTAATGAAGCTTTGCAGCTTAAAATAAAGGATTTTACTTTAGAAAATGGCTGTTATACGATTTTGATTAAAGGCAAGGGCGATAAATACAGAGCGGTGATGCTCAAAGCTTTCCACATTGAGAGCCTTTTAAAAGAATGGCTCATAGAAAGGGAATTATATCCTGTTAAAAACGATTTATTGTTTTGCAACCAAAAAGGCAGTGCTTTAACGCAAGCGTATTTGTATAAGCAAGTGGAGCGCATCATCAATTTTGCAGGACTCAGGCGAGAGAAAAATGGGGCGCACATGTTAAGGCATTCTTTTGCGACCTTGCTTTATCAAAAACGCCATGATTTGATTTTAGTTCAAGAAGCTTTGGGGCATGCGAGCTTGAACACGAGCAGGATTTACACGCATTTTGACAAAGAGCGTTTAAAAGAAGCGGCGAGCATTTGGGAAGAAAATTAAAAAACACCCCCTACCCCTTAAAAAATGATTTTTACAATAAAACAACTAAAACCCCATTTTTTAAGAAATTAAAAAATTTTTAGCTCGCTCATTTAAAATTTTGCTTTCAAATTCTAACAGCCACTTTTTGACTTCTATGCCCCCATTATACCCCCCTAAAGCGCCATTTTTACGCACCACTCTATGACAAGGCACGATCAAAGAAATAGGGTTATTGCAATTAGCGTTGCCAATAGCTCTGCAAGATTTAGGGTTATTAATAAGCTTTGCGATTTCATCGTAACTTTTTGTCTTGCCATAAGGGATAGTCATTAACGCAGACCAAACTTGTTTTTGAAAAAAAGTCCCTATCAAATCCAAAGGCGCATCAAATTCAAAAAGTTGCCCCAAGAAATAACGCTCTAAGGCTTGAACGCTGAGTTTTAATGGGGTATTCATAGGGGTGTTATGAGAAAAATTGGTCGCATCAAAATCCAATCTCAATAAATGGCTCTCATTAGCGCACAAATGCAAATACTCTAAAGGGAAACTCTTAGGGGTCTTAAAATAGTAGTGGTATAAAACCATCAATTAAAAAAAGAGTTTGTATAAAATAATCAATAACGACAAACCATACACCCCTAAAATCAAAGCTTTATGCATTTTTTCATTCAAAAGCCCCATGATCCATTTAATCCCAATGCTCACGCCCATAACTGAGCCTAAGCCCACAATCGCCCCTGCTAAAAGCACTTCTTTATTGATGATGTGGTGATACATTAAAGAAAAAGCTCCTGAAATGGAAGAAAACAGAATAAAAAATAACCCCAACGCCACGCATTTTTTAGAATCATACCCTAAAAAATAATGCATCAAAGGCACCATGAGCATCCCCCCACCAATCCCCAAAGTGATGGCAAAAAACCCTGTGAACGCGCCAATTAAAAATAATTTTAAACCTTGCAAATGATAGCGTCTAGTATCCGCTATAAAATCTTTTTTTTTGGGTTTCAAAACAAATTGGATCATAGAATACACGACTAAAAGCGCGAAAATAACCATTAAAATTTTACTGGAAACGATTTTTAAAACAAATCCGCTAAAACTCGCCCCTATCAGCCCCCCTGCCCCTATCAACAAGCCTAAAGAAAAATCAAGCGATTTTTTTTTGAAATTCAAAACAGATCCCACAAACGATGAAAGCGCCATTTGCAAAATGGAAATCCCAATGGATTCTTCAAAAGAATGCCCGGTTGCGAGCATGATAGGGACAATGATCAACCCCCCACCAATGCCAAAAATCCCTGATAGAATGCCAGTAAAAAGCCCTATCGCTATGTATAACGCATAAATATCCATAAAAACCCTTAAAAAAGTAAAAACCCCCTCTTAAAAGAAAATTAAAAACAACCCTATTCTAATCAAACACCAATAACCAAACCCTCCTAAACAACGCTTTTAAAAGTGATGCCTTTACTGGTCTGTTTTGTTTTTGCAACACAAAACATGCGAATCTTCATTGGGTTCGCTGACTGAAAGGTTTCTTAATTCATAAGCCAGTTTGACAGACGCCATAGCGTCATCCAAGCCAAACCCCCCTTGAGCTAAAATCTGTTTGTAGCTTTCTATATACAGGTTATCAAAGCTCTGCGTGAGATTGACTTCTTCGCCCTCTAGGATCATTTTATGATAAACCTTTTCTTTAGCCACCCCCATGTGTTCTGGATTGATGGAAAAAAACCATCTTATTTTGGCATGCTCTAAAAAAAGTATCCCGCACACGCAATCAGGCTCTTCTCTGTTGATAACCTTGTCTTTAACGCCTCCAAACAAATACAATAAAGTGTCAAAAATATTCACTCCCATTTGAGTGGCTAACCCCCCACTCCTATTCACATCCGCTCGCCATGAAGAAAAATACCATTTCCCTTGAACGCTGATATAAGTGAGCGTGATGTCAAACACCTTTTCAGGGTTTTTGTCTAATTCGCTCTTAATTTTTTCTTTCAAAGCCAGCGTGTCGCAATGCAAGCACAAGGGCAAAAGACTGAACACCCTTTTTTGGTGTTTCACCTCTAAATCTTTCAATTCTTGTATTTCGCCAGGGTCTAAAACTAAGGGTTTTTCACAAATCACATGCATGCCGTTTCTTAACCCGAAACGAATATGATCAAAATGCGTGTGCGTGGGCGTGCAAACGCTCAAATAATTGATTTCTTTACCCATAGCCTTAGACTGCTCTAAATGCTTTTCAAAATCTTCAATATTGGTAAAAAACTCTGATTGCGGGAAATACTCATCTAAAACCCCCACGCTATCATGAACATCAAAAGAGCAATCCAAAAAATGCCCCGTATCTCTAATCGCTTGCAAGTGCTTGGGAGCGATAAACCCCCCTGAACCAATCATAGCAAAAAGCATTCAACTTCCTTAAATAATTTTAAATCTTATGTTAGCAAAGATTAGCTTATTTAAGCTTATATTATTGGCAATTAAAACACTCCACCGAGCGATCCAACACGCTTTTTTCATCTATGCTAGGGCTTTCGCTGCGCAAATAATAAGTGGATTTGAGTCCTAATTTCCAAGCGAGCGTGTAGATTTCATGCAAGGTTTTACCGCTAGCGTTTTCTATGCGTAAAAACACATTAAGGCTTTGGCCTTGATCGATCCATTTTTGGCGCACGGCCGCTGCTTTAATCAAATCTTTAGCGTCAATATCATAGGCTGATGTGTAAAAATTCCAGGTTTCTACGCTCAAATTAGGCACTACCACAGGAATTAGCCCGCTCAAATTTTCTTCAAACCATTTTTTCTTATAAATGGGTTCAATCGTTTGGGTTGTGCCTACTAAAATAGAAATGGAGCTTGTGGGAGCGATCGCCATTAAATAGCCATTACGCATGCCGTTGGCTTTGACTTTTTCCCTCAAACCTTGCCAATCGCAAGCGTGGTTGAAAAGCCCTTTTTCGGTGAGCTTTAAGGCTTCATTATTGGCTTTATCAATAGGGAAAATCCCCTTACTCCATTCTGAATTTTCAAAATCCTTATAAACCCCTTTTTCTTTCGCTAAATTCGCGCTCGTGTCAATCGCATGGTAGCTGATTTGCTCCATTAAAGCGTCAATTTTTTCTAAATGCTCTTTAGACCCCCAGGCGATTTTGTGTTCTGCGAGCATTTGCGCTTCACCCATAACCCCTAACCCTATGGCTCTATTTTGTAAATTGGTGGCTTTGACTTTGCGGTTAGGGTAGAAATTCAAATCAATCACATTATCCAAAAGCCTGACCATGATCGGCACAACCCTTTTAATGTCTTCTTCAGTGTTGATCTTGCTTAAATTGATGCTCGCTAGATTACATACCGCCGTTTGCCCGTCTTTAGCGACCTTAGTAGCGATATAGATTTTTTTGCCTTTAAGAATATCTGTGCTAGTGAGCTTGTTAGCGCATTTAGTGATATTACTATCTGTCGTTACCAACTCTTTTTCTTCAAAAAATTCTATGGTGCCATCGGTGTATTCTATTTGCATGTAGTAGTGGTTAGGCGCGGTATTTTGAAAAATCTCCGTGCATAAATTAGACGATCGAATGATTCCTGCATGAGCGTTTGGATTGCACCGATTGGCGTTATCTTTAAAGGCCAAGAAAGGCAAGCCGGCTTCAAAATAATTCATTAAGATTTTTTTCCATAAATCTTTAGCGTTAATGTATTCTTTAATGATTTTAGGATCTTTTTCATACTCTAAATAGCGTTTTTCAAAATCCTGCCCATAAAGCTCAGTCAAATCCTTACACTCATAAGGGTCAAACAAAGTCCACATCGCATCTTCTAAAACCCTTTTCATAAACAGATCACACACCCAAAGAGCCGGGAACAAATCATGCGCTCTTCGCCTTTCATCGCCGCTATTTTTCCTTAAATCAATGAACTCCATCACATCAATGTGCCAGATTTCCAAATACACCGCAATCGCGCCCTTTCGTGTGCCTAATTGATCAACCGCAATCGCCACATCATTAGCGATTTTTAAAAACGGGATCGTGCCAGCGCTCGCATTTTTATGCCCATCAATATAGCTCCCAATAGAGCGCACCAAAGAAAAATCCCAGCCAATCCCTCCGCCGTATTTGGACAATAGCGCCATTTCCTTATAGCTGTCAAAAATCCCCTCAATATTATCCGGCGTGCTGCCAATATAGCATGAGCTGAGCTGGTGTTTGGTGGTGCGCGCGTTCGCTAGAGTGGGGGTCGCGCACATCGCTTCAAACTTGCTTAAAACTTCATAAAATTCTAAAGCGATTTTGTTAGGTTCTTGTTCGTTTTGCGCTAAAAACATCGCAATGCTCATAAACATGTGTTGGGGCAATTCAATAGGGTGATTGTTAGCGTCTTTTAACAAATAGCGATCATACAAGGTTTTAATCCCCAAATAATTGAATTGGAAATCCCTTTCAGGTTTGATCTGGCTATTTAAAAACTCTAGATCAAATTTTTCCTTAAAGCCCTTAAGGATGCGGCCCTTTTCTTCAGCGTTTTCAAAATACTCTTTCAAATGCCTATACCCTGTAAAACCACTCACTTTATGGTATAAATCATACAAAAAAAGCCTTGAGGCGACAAAGCTCCAATTAGGCGTGTCAATATCTATCTTATCCACAGCGGTTTTAATCAAAGTTTGTTGGATTTCTTCAGTAGTGATCTTGTCTCTAAATTGCAATCTCGCATCCACTTCCAGCTCACTTTGGCTCACGCCCTCTAAATTGTCCGTAGCGTCCTTAGTGTATTTTTGGATTTTGGTAATGTCCAAAGGCTCAATGCGCCCGTTTCGTTTAACCACCGTAATCAAAATTTTTCCTTTAAATCAAATCATTTTCTTTTAAATTTGGCATTGTATCAATAAAAAACTTAAGAGTTAAGAAAGAGAAAAGTTCAAGTTGGATTTGTTCTACTAATGAGCATGGGTTTTAAAGTTTCTTTAATGTTTTTATTCCCCCCTCCCATTTAATGCTGTTTGAGTTAAATCACCACCCTAATTTAGCGCAAAGCTTAAGAAAACCTTGAAACCCCAAAATGACCAAACCCTCTACAAGAAAGTTGCTAGGATGCCCACAATACGCCGAAATTTCATGCATAGCGATACCAAAAGGTATCGTTAAAAGCACCATATAGAAATCCCTTAGTCTTGCTCCTAACACAGCGTCATAAAACGCGCCAAAAAACCTAGCCTTAAAAATGGCTTTAAAAAACTTGGGGAATCCTTGCCAAGTTTCAATAATGAAATAACCTACCGACCTGCCTTTCGGGTTGAACAAGAGGTTAGACAACAAAGCCGCTATTAGAGTCGTTAGCCACACATAGTAACTATCTTTAGGGTTGAAAATCGGATCACCAACATCTGAGCGATAAAGAGCTGTTCTAAAAACTATGGAGTAACAAATTATAATAACCAAAACCGTTGCCACACTGTATTCAGTATGATTCAAACGCTCTTTTGAGCCATTCAAATTCTCTTTTGTAGTATCCATGCTATTTCCTTCCCCCCCATCACCTTGGCTCATTTAAGATCACCAAGCATGCCCAAAACTATAGCCGTAATCATAAAAATCACGGATAGGTTCTCTTGGGGTTTGCGGTTCTTTAGTTTGCGGTTCTCTATCAACGCCACGGATATAATCTTCTACCCTATCGCCTACTTCAGACCCAATATATCCTCCTATTGCACTACCAACAAATCCGCCCATTTTATCACCAACAAAACCCCCAACACCACCCCCTATAAATTTGCCTAATTCACCCCTTGCCTCTATTTTAGGACTAGCTATAGCCACATTAGCCATTGCACCGCATAAAACCACTACACAACTAAATGTTCTTAATCCACTCATAACAAATCCTTTCATAAATTGAGATTCAAGGCATGTTTGGCACACCTTGATAAGAATATTTATACCATAACCCTATTTAAAATCATTGTTACAGATTAGCAAAATATCACAAAAACCTCAATAAGCGTTTTGTTTATTCACAAATTACAGGATTAAAGTAAATGATTATAATATTTTAGGATTTTTCATTATTCAAACAAATTAAGGCTTCTTAAAAAACTTAAAATACCCGTTTTCAATGTTAGTTTGAGGGGCGCGTGAAAGGCTTAACGAACCGCTAGGAATGTCTTTAGTGATGGTGGTGCCGCTGCCGATTAAGACATTAGAGCCGATAGTTATGGGGGCGACTAGCTGGCTATCGCTCCCTATAAAAACATTTTCACCGATGATCGTTTGGTGTTTCTTTTTGCCATCGTAATTGCAAGTGATCACGCCAGCCCCTACATTTGTGTTTTTCCCTATCTCACAATCCCCTAAATAGCTCAAATGCCCTGCTTTAGCGCCTTGAAGTTTGGCGTTTTTCGTCTCTACAAAATTCCCCACATGGCTATCACAGATCACGCTTTTAGGGCGCGCATGGGCAAACGGCCCCACACTGCTATTAATAATTTGACTCTCTTCTATCACGCTATAAGCCTTAATGCGTGCGTTTTCTATCAAGCAATTCCCACTCAAACGCACCCCTTGCTCTAAAACACACTCCCCCTTAAAACTCACGCCTTTTTCTAAATAAATACTACTAGGTAATTGCATCACTACTCCTAAGTCCATGGCGTTTTTTCGCAGTCTTTCTAGCATGATTTCTTCAGCCTTCGCCCTTTCTGTTTGGCTATTCACCCCTAAAAAACACTCTTCTTCTAAAAAAATAGCGTCAATTTTTTCATTTTCATTGATCCCTAGAGCGATCAAATCCGTGAGGTAGTATTCTTTTTGGGCATTTTGGTCATGGAGCTTGGGCAAGTATTTTTCTAAAAACTTTCTTTCAAAAAAATACACGCCAGCATTCACGCTTTTAATGGTTTTTTCTTCATCATTAGCGTCCTTTTCTTCTACAATCTTTTTAACCTGATGGTTTTCTAAAACAACGCGCCCATAACCTTTAGGGTCAGCTAAATGCAGTAAGCCTATGGCGTTATTCTGGCTTTCTAATAAGGGAGTGAGAGCGTCTTTAGTGATTAAGGGCATGTCCGCATTCAAAATCAAAACCCGCTCATGTTGAGTGAGGATAGGCGTTTTATTTTCTTGCATGATAGCCCCACCTGTCCCTGAATATTTTTCCACGATTTGAGTGTGAAAAATCACACCCTTAAAACGCTCCAACACCGCTTCTTTAATGCGTTCTTGCTGGTGGTGTAAGACAAGATGCACATCATTACTGATTGAAAAAGCCGCTTCTAAAATGTAAAACAGCATAGGCTCCCCGCAAAGGGTGTGCAAAGTTTTAGGCAGACTAGAATGCATGCGAGTGCCTTTACCAGCGGCTAGTATGATTACAGAAAGCATTGAAATCCTTAAACTTATTTTAGGGAATTTTAACATGCCTTATCTTATAATTTGACTTTGTTTCATCAAAGATTTAAGGCTAGAATTGTGCGTTTTTTCATTTTTTTCATTCTCGTTTGCCCTTTAATATGCCCTTTAATGAGTGCGGATAGCGCACTGCCTAGCGTTAATCTCTCTTTAAACGCTCCTAATGATCCCAAACAGCTTGTAACCACCCTTAATGTCATCGCCCTGCTCACGCTTTTAGTTTTAGCCCCATCGTTGATTTTAGTGATGACGAGTTTCACCCGTTTGATCGTGGTGTTTTCTTTTTTAAGGACCGCTTTAGGCACGCAACAAACCCCCCCCACTCAAATTTTAGTCTCGCTCTCTTTGATATTGACTTTTTTCATCATGGAACCTAGTTTGAAAAAGGCTTATGATACAGGAATTAAACCTTATATGGATAAAAAGATTTCTTACACCGAAGCGTTTGAAAAAAGCGCTCTGCCTTTTAAGGAATTCATGCTTAAAAACACACGAGAAAAGGATCTAGCGCTTTTTTTTAGGATTAGGAATTTGCCTAACCCTAAAACCCCTGATGATGTGAGCTTGAGCGTTTTAATCCCGGCGTTTATGATAAGCGAGTTGAAAACAGCGTTTCAAATTGGCTTTTTACTCTACTTGCCTTTTTTGGTAATTGATATGGTTATCAGCTCTATTTTAATGGCGATGGGTATGATGATGCTCCCGCCTGTAATGATTTCTCTGCCTTTTAAAATTTTAGTGTTTATTCTGGTGGATGGGTTTAATTTATTGACCGAAAATTTAGTAGCGAGTTTCAAAATGGTTTGATATTAAAAACATTCAAGCTATAAAAGGATAGCTTGAAATTAATTTAAAACTCATAATTCAAATACGCTGTAATGGAGCGTCCTGGCGCGGGCTCTCTCCCTGTAGGGCTTGTGCCAATCCCCCTAAAATAATACTTCATGTTAAAAAGGTTATTGATTTGCAAACTCCCGGTGATTTTATGCCTACCGCTTTGCCATAAAACTGAGCTTACTTGGACATTCAACACAAAATACAAGGGCAATAACCCCACTGAATTACAACCATACTCTAACCCCCCTGTGTATTCTGGGTTTAAGGGCAGGCACACGGTTTGATCTTTGGCTTGATTGAGCATGGAACTATAAGCGCGGCTATAAAAATAACTGCTGATTCCAAAAGTCGTGTGCTTGTAAGTATACATCATGTCAAATATGAATTGGTTAGGACTCACATAGGGCAAGCGCTTCCCTTTAATGTCAAAGGGTTTATTGACAATGCCTGTAAAATAATAAGCAATATCATCAGCGTTAGAAGTGATGCGCGCATCAATATAAGTGTAAGCCACATGGAATTGCAAACCCCTAATCGGCGCGTAATACAATTCTAATTCCACCCCTTGACTTCTGGCATCCACAGGCTGTGGGCTATAGCCTCCCGCATAGTAACGCTTGGCAAAAATCACAAAATAATTGGTATTAAAGCTCAATAGATTTTTATAACTATAGCGTTGCCCCACTTCAATTTCATTAAAAATTTGGTTGTAATTAGTCCTAGTAATGCCTACCATTGTGTGTTGTGGGGGGATAAAACTGCGGCGGTAGTTCGCATACCATATCCAATTTTCCATAGGTTTATAGCCAATATTAAGGGCAGGACTCCATTCGTTTTGACGCTGTTTTTTACTGGTCCATACGGAAAAATCATGCTTTTCTGGCTCTTTGTTGTTGTAGTTCAAAAAGGTGTATCTAATCCCTGGAGTTATCACCAATTTAGAATCAAAAAGCTCTATTTTATCGCTCAACCATACCGCTGTATAGTTATTAAACATTTCTTGATTATTGTTAGGCGTTTTAGAAAGGACATAAGGAGACATGTGGCACACCCCATTGATAATATCTGTTTTTTCGCATGTGCTTTGATCGGATCTAATGAACATGTCCATCGTCATAAAACGCATGCCCACATTAAAAGTTTGCTTAACTTTATTGGTATTGACAACTAAGTTCAAATTAGGCTCAAAAGCGTTCATCACATAACGCCTTAAATGATCAAAAATAAAAAATCCTAGATAATTTTGATTGGTATAAACAGGGCCTAATTTAGGATTGGTATTGACATTTAAATAGTTAGAATCAAATTTAAAATCCCTTGACATGTCATGCCCATAGTAACTGAAAGTGAAATCCCCACCGACTCTATCCGTGTCCCCAAAAAAGTTTTGATACACAGCTCCCCATCGCTTCGCTCTCCCGCTTTTATCATTGTTAGGGCGGTTATTTTGAAAACGATTTTGATTGTAAGCGGCTATACCTAAAGACCCAGGGTCTGTTAAAAAATAGCTGTAATATTGAAAAAAAGCAGTGATCTTATTGCTATCATTGATTTGATACAACGAATCTAGCAAGTAGTTTTGAATGTTGGTAGGGCTGTTGTATCTAAACCCTTGCCCTTTGAGCCAATTGACTTGAGCTTGGATTCCAAAATGCTTATTCATCATACCCCCCGTTCTTAAATAGGTGTTAAAAAGCATGTTATTAACTAAGCTTTTATCAATGTTTTTAGAATTTTGATTGAAAAAGCCCCCATTTTCAGACTTGCCCCAAAAAGTGGTCCTCTCGCTCACCTGACTTTCCCACTTGGTAGGAATGCCTTTGGTGATAATGTTGATCACACCGCCAAAAGCGTTAGGGCCATAACGCACGCTCTCCCCACCTTTAGTTACACTGATTCTATCCACAGATTGAAAGGTTACAGGAAAAATAACCGTGCCAATTTCAACATAGGGCGCGACATAAATAGGAATCCCATTGACTAGAATCATTCCCGTATTAGAGTGTCCTGGGCCTCCTGCACCAAACCCCCTAATGGAAATGCTAGGCACAGCTCCAATACCTGTAGAGTTTCTAATATGCACGCCCGGCACATTTTGCAAAGCTTCTTCAATGCTCTGATTGGCGCTTTTAGTGAGTTGCTTGTTAGAAATCACCGTGCGAGAACCCATATAATTTCTAACTTCCTTGCTCCTCCAGCTTAAAGGCGCTTCTTTATCGTTAGCCACCCCTGAAGCTTCTACCCTTTCCAAATTGTGGGTTTTTACAGCATGCGCACTATGACTCAAAACAGCCAAAGAGACTAAAATTCTTTTCATTTACCACCTTTTATGAAAAATGTTCATTTTTACAACAAGGTGAAATTTATAATAACTATTATTAGTTTTAGCTTAAATTTTTAAAAAATTATTATTTAGATAATATTAATGACTTTTTTATCAAAAATGCCGATTAATGCGAATGTTTATAGAAAGGATTGGGATATAAAGAAAAATAAAAATTTTTTAATATTTCTAATGGGGGGAATTTTAAACAAATAAAGGGTTTTTAAACCCTTTATGGCTAGCCTTTTTAAACCAAAATTTGAGTCGCATAAAAAGCTATCAAGGAAAACGCATACGCTACAACGGTTGTGAAGATGAATAAATACGCTACAAACTTTATCCCTCCAGCTTCCCTACCAAAAGTAATGGTCGCTGCAAAACAAGGGATATAAAACATCACAAACACAATAAAAGCGATCCCACTAGGCACGCTGACTTCTTTTCTTAAAATCCCTCTAAAAGCGTCAGATTTTTCATTTTGATCCCCTAAAGAAAACAACACCCCCAAAGTAGAAACCACCACCTCTTTAGCCATAAACCCAGTTACAAGCGACACGCTCAAACGCCAATCAAAATCCATAGGGCTAAAGACTTTTTCTAAATACGCCCCACCTCTCCCTACAATGCTATTTTTTAAATTCTTTTTATCCAATTCGGTTTTTAATTCTTTTAATTTTTCTTCTTTGGCTTCGCTTGAAAGAATGGTATCTTTATTCACTAACAAGCTTTCTTGTTTATAAGTCTTCATAGCCGCATCATTTTTAGGGTATTGGGACATAAACCAGATTAAAATCGCTCCCACTAAAATATAAGTCCCGGCTTTTTTAAGGTAAGAAAGCGATTTGGTATAGATACTAAAGTAAATCATTCTAGAACTTGGCAAGCGGTATTTGGGCATTTCCATAATAAAAGATTCACTCTGTCCTTTAAACACGCTTAATTTGAGTAATTTGGCCATCACTAACGCCACAACCGCCCCCAAAATATAAATGCAAAACAGCACAAACCCCGCGCTAGAAGAAGGGAAAAACGAGCCTACAAACAGCACATAAATAGGCAACCTTGCCGAGCAACTCATAAAGCCGATCACAAAAAGCGTGATCAGTCGTTCGTTATAGTTTTGTAAGGTTCTTGTCGCCATGTAAGCGGGAACTGAGCAGCCAAAACCGGTGATTAAAGGGATAAAGCTCTTCCCATGCAAGCCAAACTTATGCAAGATCCCATCTAGTAAAAACGCCACCCTACTCATATAACCTGTCGTCTCTAGTAAAGAAATCCCAAAATACAACACCACAATTAAAGGCAAGAATGAAACCGTCGCTCCCACTCCCCCAATAATGCCATCGCCCACCAAAGACGCTAAATCTTCATTAGCCACATTTTCTTTAATACTATCGCTCAAAAACTTGAACCCTGTTTCAAGCGCTTTTTGCACTCCCCCCCCTATTAAAAAGCTCAAGGAAAAAATGATAAACATAAACCCTAAAAAAATGAAAATCCCGTAACGCGGGTGCATTAAAATCTTATCAATCTTATAAGTGTGTTCAAAACTCGCGTTTTGTTGGTTTTCACTGATCACTAATTGAGCGATTTTTTGAGCGCTCTGGCTGTATTTTAAAGACTCTTTGAAGCTTTGAGATGGGACTTTGATGCTTTCATTGTTTGCAGTGTTTTGAGAATAAAGCCTGACAATTTCGTCTAACAAAAGCTCTGTATTCAAGCGATCTTCTTTGGATCTTGCGCTTGTTGGCACGCACACAACCCCTAATTCTTGAGAAAGCTTTTCTGTATTGATTTTAATGCCCTCTTTTTGCGCCTCATCCCACATGTTGAGCGCAAGAAGCATTTTTTTATTCGTGTCTAATAACTGCGCGCTTAAGGCTAAATTACGCTCTAAATTGGTGGAATCCACCACATTGAGAATGAGATCGTATTGCCCTTTTTCTAAAAAATCTTTAGTAACCTTTTCTTCAGTGGTGAAGTCATTGAGCGCGTAAGTGCCTGGTAAATCAATGATAGTGATTTGATGCTCTTTATGGATCAAGCCCACTTCCATCTTATCCACGGTAACCCCGGCAAAATTCCCCACTTTCAAATGGGCGTTACTCAAAGCGTTGATGAGGGATGATTTCCCCACATTAGGCTGGCCCACAAGGGCGATAGTGATTTCTTTCATTGGGTTTGAATGCTCCACATTAAAGTTTTTTAATTTTTAGTTATATCGTTTTTAGATTAAAAGTCAGCACTATAGCGCTATAAGACTAATTGTTATATAATAAAAGCGAGACAAGAATGTTAAAATGCGAAAGGGGCGTGTGATGTTGTGCGTGTTTGATATAGAAACCATTCCTAGCGTTAGCTTGTGTAAAGAGCATTTCCAATTAGAAGAAAATGATGCGCTAAAAATCTGTGAACGGAGTTTTGAAAAGCAAAAAGAAAAAAGCGGGAGCGAGTTTTTGCCTCTTTATTTGCATGAAATTATCTCTATTGCAGCGGTCATTGGCGATGATTACGGGCAGTTTGTCAAAGTGGGGAATTTTGGTCAAAAACACGAGAATAAAGAGAGCTTTACAAGCGAAAAAGAGCTTTTAGAAGACTTTTTTAGATACTTTAACGAAAAGCAACCGCGCTTAATAAGCTTCAATGGCAGAGGTTTTGATATGCCCCTACTCACGCTCAAAGCCCTTAAATACAATTTAACCTTAGACGCTTTTTACAGCCAAGAAAACAAATGGGAGAATTACCGCACGCGTTATAGCGAGCAGTTTCATTTGGATCTAATGGATAGCTTGAGCCATTATGGATCCGTTAGGGGGTTGAATTTGAATGGCATTTGCTCTATGACGAATATTCCTGGTAAATTTGATGTGAGCGGGGATTTAGTGCATGCGATTTATTACGACCCTAAGAGAAGCCAAAAGGAGAAAAAGGAGATTATTGATAGCTATTGCCAAAGCGATGTGCTTAACACTTACTGGCTTTTTTTAAAATACGAAGTGTTAAAAGGGGCTTTAAATAAAGAGCAATACCTTGGGCTATTGAATGATTTTTTAGCCAAATTCCCTAAGGAAAAATCCTATTCAAGCGTTTTTACTAACGCTTTAGAGAAAGAGATTAGGGAGTTTATTTAAAACCCTATTAAAACCCTGAAACTAGGTAAAGACTGCTTAGAAAGAAAATTTTTTTAAAGCGTTAGAGAAACATGAGCCTAAAGCGCGTATCTGCTTGATTTTGGATCCCCACTTGAAGCTGTATTGTGCAATAATCATTGAACGATAAGAATAATATTTTTGAGAAAAAAATAAACGGATCGCCCTCAATCCAAAACAAAACCTAAAACAAAATCAAACCTGTTAGGGTGTCAATCACCTAAAAGTGATACTATGATGAGTAAATCAACTTAAAGGCAAAGACATGAATGAAGTGGTTATAGTGGCAGCAAAACGTAGTGCTGTAGGGAGTTTTTTAGGCTCTCTAAAGAGCGTTGGTGCTAGAGAAATGGGTGTTTGCGTGCTTAAAGACGCTTTGAATGCGAGCGGCCTTAAGCCTAGCGATGTGGATTCTGTCATTTTAGGCAATGTTTTAGGCGCTGGTTTGGGTCAAAATATCGCCAGGCAGATCCAACTGGACGCCGGTATCCCTAATGACAGAAACGCTTTCAGCGTCAATATGGTTTGCGGATCGTCTATGAAAGCTATCCAGTTAGCGCATGACAGCATCGTGCTTTGGCGCGATGAGGTGGTGGTGTGCGGTGGCGTGGAAAACATGAGCGCAGCGCCCTATCTGTCGTTTGACATGCGAGATGGGAAAAGAATGGGGAATGCGAACATGATAGATTCCATGATACATGATGGGCTATGGGATGCGTTCAATGATTACCACATGGGGATCACCGCTGATAATGTCGCTCAAGCATACCACATAAGCCGAGAAGATCAAGATAATTTCGCGCTCCAGTCGCAACTCAAAGCAAGAGCCGCCATTAATGCAAAGAAATTCCAAGAAGAAATCACGCCTATTGAAATAGCGAATAAAAAAGGCGTGGTGGTTTTTAAAGAAGACGAATACCCTAGAGACACGACGCTAGAATCCCTTGCAAAGCTCAAACCCGCTTTCAAAAAAGACGGATCGGTAACGGCAGGAAATTCATCAGGGATCAATGATGGCGCGAGTATTATCATTTTATGCAACGCTAAAAAAGCGCAAACATTGGGGTTAAAAGCCATGGCCACTATCAAGGGGTTTGGTTTGGGTGGTTGCAGTCCGGATATAATGGGTATATGCCCTAGCATCGCTATTAAAAACAACCTTAAAAATGTCAAAATGAATCTCAACGACATCAATCTTTTTGAACTCAATGAAGCTTTCGCCGCGCAAAGTCTAGCCGTGTTAAAAGAGCTTGAATTAAACCCCAATATCGTGAATGTGAATGGAGGCGCGATAGCGATTGGCCACCCTATTGGCGCGAGCGGCGCTAGAATTTTAGTGACTTTATTGCATGAAATGAAAAGAAGCGGGCATGGCGTGGGTTGTGCGTCGTTGTGCGTGGGTGGCGGTCAAGGGCTATCAGTGGTAGTTGAACAAAAATAAGGAGAATGAGATGAATAAGGTTATAACCGATTTAGACAAAGCGTTGAGCGCATTAAAAGACGGAGATACTATTTTAGTGGGCGGTTTTGGGCTGTGCGGGATACCCGAATACGCCATTGATTACATTTATAAGAAAGGCATCAAGGATTTGATTGTCGTGAGCAATAATTGCGGCGTTGATGACTTTGGGTTGGGCATTCTTTTAGAAAAAAAGCAGATCAAAAAGATTATCGCTTCGTATGTGGGGGAGAATAAGATTTTTGAATCGCAAATGTTGAATGGAGAAATTGAAGTCGTTTTGACACCGCAAGGCACGCTAGCTGAAAACTTGCGCGCTGGAGGGGCTGGGATACCCGCTTATTACACCCCAACAGGGGTTGGGACTTTGATCGCTCAAGGCAAGGAATCAAGGGAGTTTAACGGCAAAGAGTATATTTTAGAAAGAGCGATAACGGGCGATTATGGGCTTATCAAAGCCTATAAAAGCGACACTCTTGGGAATTTGGTGTTTAGAAAAACGGCTAGAAATTTCAACCCCTTGTGTGCGATGGCGTCAAAAATATGCGTCGCTGAAGTGGAAGAGATTGTCCCGGCCGGGGAATTAGACCCAGATGAAATACATTTGCCAGGAATCTATGTGCAGCACATCTATAAGGGCGAGAAATTTGAAAAACGGATAGAAAAAACCACCACAAGGAGCGCGAAATGAGAGAGGCTATCATTAAAAGAGCGGCAAAGGAATTAAAAGAGGGCATGTATGTGAATTTAGGGATAGGCTTGCCCACGCTGGTGGCTAATGAAGTGAGCGGGATGAATATCGTTTTCCAAAGCGAGAACGGGCTATTAGGGATTGGCGCTTACCCTTTAGAGGGGGGCGTTGATGCGGATCTTATCAATGCAGGAAAGGAAACCATAACCGTGGTGCCGGGCGCTTCGTTTTTCAATAGCGCGGATTCGTTTGCGATGATTCGTGGGGGGCATATTGATTTAGCGATTTTAGGGGGGATGGAAGTCTCACAAAATGGGGATTTGGCTAATTGGATGATCCCTAAAAAACTCATAAAGGGCATGGGAGGGGCTATGGATTTGGTGCATGGTGCTAAAAAAGTGATTGTCATCATGGAGCATTGCAACAAATACGGGGAGTCTAAAGTGAAAAAAGAATGCTCATTGCCCTTAACGGGAAAAGGCGTGGTGCATCAATTGATAACGGATTTAGCGGTGTTTGAGTTTTCCAATAACGCCATGAAATTAGTGGAATTGCAAGAGGGGGTCAGCCTTGATCAAGTGAAAGAAAAGACAGAAGCTGAATTTGAAGTGCATCTATAGCTTATAAAAGGGGGTGTTTATGTTTTTATTAAGGCATTTGACTTCAGCGTGCGTGTTTTTGGCGTCTAAATGTTTGCCGGACTCCTTTGTCTTGGTCGCTCTTTTATCGTTTGTCGTGTTTGTCCTTGTTTATTGCTTGACAGGGCAAGACGCTTCGTCTGTCATTTCTAGTTGGGGGAATGGTGCTTGGACGCTTTTAGGTTTTTCTATGCAAATGGCCCTTATTTTGGTGCTAGGTCAGGCTCTAGCTAGCGCTAAATTAGTCCAAAAACTTTTAAAATACTTGGCGTCTTTACCTAAGGGGTATTATACCGCTTTATGGTTGGTTACTTTTTTATCGTTAATCGCTAATTGGATCAACTGGGGTTTTGGCTTAGTGATTAGCGCGATTTTTGCAAAAGAGATCGCCAAAAATGTTAAAGGGGTGGATTACAGGTTGCTTATCGCTAGCGCTTATTCGGGTTTTGTCATCTGGCATGGGGGGTTATCCGGCTCTATCCCTTTAAGCGTTGCTACCCAAAATGAAAATCTGTCCAAAATGAGTGCTGGGGTGATTGAAAAAGCCATTCCTATCAGTCAGACGATTTTTTCTGCCTATAATTTAATCATTATAGGGATCATTCTTATAGGGTTACCCTTTTTAATGGCAATGATCCACCCTAAAAAAGAAGAAATCGTTGAGATTGATTCAAAGCTTTTAAAAGACGAATACAAAGAGATTGAACTCATTGATCACCAACAAGACAAAACGATCGCGCATTTTTTGGAAAACAGTGCTTTGCTTTCTTATCTTTTGGTTTTTTTGAGTTTTGGGTATTTGGGTATTTATTTTTTTAAAGGGGGAGGGATTAGTTTAAACATTGTCAATACGATTTTCCTTTTTTTAGGGATTTTGCTCCATAAAACCCCTTTAGCTTATGTGAAAGCGATCAATCATTCCGCTAGGAGCGTGGCTGGGATTTTACTCCAATTCCCTTTTTACGCTGGGATTATGGGGATGATGGCAAGCCATAGCGTGGGGGGGCATTCTTTAGCGCAAATGCTTTCTTTAGCCTTCACGCACATCGCTAATGAAAAAACTTTCGCGCTCATGACTTTTTTGAGCGCTGGGATTGTCAATATTTTCATCCCATCTGGTGGGGGGCAATGGGCGATTCAAGCTCCTATCATGCTCCCTGCTGGGCAGAGCTTGGGGGTGGATCCGGGCGTGGTTTCTATGGCTATCGCTTGGGGAGACGCTTGGACGAACATGATACAGCCTTTTTGGGCTTTGCCTGCGTTAGCCATTGCGGGTTTGGGCGCTAAGGATATTATGGGCTATTGCGTTTTGACTTTAATTTTTGTAGGCTTAGTGGTGTGCGGGGTGTTTTATTTTTTGGTGTGAGTTTTTCTTATGCCTAAAACCACGCTCTTTTCAATGGGTAAAGTTTTCTCTTTTTACCCTTTAAACGCTCTTGTAATTAAGACTTATTTCGTTACAATAACCGCATAATAACCTAAGGAAGTGTTTTGTTTTTCAAATTTATTTTATGTTTATTATTAGGGATGTTTGCATGGGCAAAAGAGGATATTCCTACCCCATTAACGCCCTCTAAACGCTATTCTATCAATTTGATGACTGAAAATGATGGTTATATCAACCCTTACATTGATGAGTATTACACGGCAGGCAATCAAATAGGCTTTTCTACTAAAGAATTTGACTTTTCTAAAAATAAAGCGATGAAATGGTCTTCGTATTTAGGGTTTTTCAATAAAAGCCCTAGGGTTACTCGTTTTGGTATTTCTCTCGCCCAAGACATGTATACCCCTTCGCTTAAAAACAGAAAACTGGTGCATTTGCATGACAACCACCCTTATGGGGGGTATTTACGGGTGAATTTGAATGTGTATAACCGCCATCAAACTTTTATGGAATTATTCACGCTTTCTTTAGGCACGACAGGGCAAGATTCTTTGGCCGCTCAAACGCAACGTCTCATTCATAAATGGGGTCATGACCCCCAATTTTATGGCTGGAACACGCAGCTCAAAAACGAATTTATCTTTGAATTGCACTACCAATTGCTAAAAAAAGTCCCCCTTTTAAAGACTCGTTTTTTTTCTATGGAGTTAATGCCCGGGTTTAATGTGGAATTGGGTAATGCGAGGGATTATTTCCAACTCGGCTCGCTCTTTAGGGCTGGGTATAACTTGGACGCTGATTATGGTGTCAATAAGGTCAATACCGCTTTTGATGGGGGCATGCCTTATAGCGATAAGTTTTCCATCTATTTTTTTGTAGGGGCTTTTGGGCGCTTCCAACCTCTTAATATCTTCATTCAAGGCAATAGCCCTGAAACTAGGGGCATTGCTAATTTGGAATACTTTGTTTATGCCAGTGAAATAGGAGCGGCTATGATGTGGCGTAGCCTCAGGGTGGCTTTTACGATCACTGATATTAGTAAAACCTTTCAATCCCAACCTAAGCACCACCAGATCGGCACATTAGAATTGAATTTCGCCTTTTGATTTAATATCAGTTTATATTTTTCTTCCTATATGATATTTATATGATATTTTTGGGCAATTTAAGATGAATATCGGTAGCGTTTTGAATGAACTTGTTACTACTTTTCACTTTATTACACCAAATTTTCCCTTATTACAAACAACTTTGAAATAAACGATTTCCATTTAAAAATCAGCCCTACAATTCGAATAGGTTACCTCGAGCAACACTTTAATACAAGGAGTCTAAAAAATGAAAGACGCAAGAGTTCAGGTGATGGGTATTGATGCCGGTGGCACCATGACGGACACATTTTTTGTGAAAGAAAATGGCAGTTTCGTAGTCGGTAAAGCCCAAAGCAACCCAGAAGATGAGAGTTTAGCTATTTATAATAGCTCGCAAGACGCTTTATCGCACTGGCAATCGGATGTGAGTAAGGTTTATCCAGAGTTGGTCACTTGCGTGTATTCAGGCACGGCGATGCTCAATCGGGTCGTCCAAAGGCGCGGGATGGAAGTGGGCCTGATTTGCAATAAGGGTTTTGAGCAAATGCATTCTATGGGTAGGGCGTTGCAATCCTACTTGGGGTATGCGCTAGAAGAAAGATTGCATATCAACACGCACAAGTATGATGATCCGCTGATTCCTTTAAAAAGGATTAGAGGCGTTACAGAAAGAACCGATGTCAAGGGGCAAGTGGTTATCCCAGTGCGCCAAGAAGAGGTTAAAGTTGCTATTAAGGAACTTTTAGAAGCAGGCGCGAAAGCCATTGTGATTTGCTTGTTGCAATCTCATAAAAACGCTGAAAGCGAGCGGATTGTTAGAGATATAGCGTTAAAAGAGCTGGAAAAATTGGGTAAAAATATTCCTGTATTCGCTTCTGTGGATTACTACCCTCAAAGAAAAGAAAGCCACAGAATGAACACCACCATCTTAGAAGCTTATGCGGCTGAGCCAAGCAGGCAAACTCTCTCTAAAGTCAGTAACCGCTTCAAAGAGCATGGCGCTAAATTCGATCTTCGTGTGATGGCAACGCATGGAGGCACCATTAGTTGGAAAGCTAAAGAGCTCGCTAGGACTATTGTGAGCGGCCCTATTGGAGGCGTGATTGGATCTAAATTGCTAGGCGAAACGCTTGGTTATGACAATATTGCATGCAGCGATATTGGCGGCACGAGCTTTGATATGGCGCTTATCGTTAAGAGCAATTTCAATATCGCTTCTGACCCTGATATGGCGCGTCTTGTTTTATCTCTACCGCTTGTGGCTATGGATTCCGTTGGTGCGGGCGCTGGGAGTTTTGTGCGCATTGATCCGCACAGCCGATCGGTCAAACTAGGGCCTGACAGCGCGGGGTATAGAGTTGGCACTTGTTGGAAAGACAGCGGTTTAGACACGGTTTCGGTAACCGATTGCCATATTGTTTTAGGCTATTTGAACCCGGATAATTTCTTGGGCGGCCTAATCAAATTAGATGTGGATAGGGCTAAAAAACACATTAAAGAGCAAATCGCTGATCCGCTAGGCATTAGCGTAGAAGATGCGGCTGCGGGTGTGATTGAGTTGCTTGATTTGGAGCTTAAAGAATACTTGCGATCCAATATTAGCGCTAAAGGGTATAGCCCATCTGACTTTGCGTGCTTTTCGTATGGTGGTGCGGGACCTGTTCACACTTATGGCTATACAGAAGGCTTAGGGTTTAAAGATGTGGTAGTGCCTGCATGGGCGGCTGGGTTTAGTGCTTTTGGTTGCGCTTGCGCTGATTTTGAATACAGATACGACAAGAGCGTTGATATAGCTATTCCGCAGTATTCTTCAGACGAGTCCAAAATAGAGGCATGCAAGATCATTCAAGACGCATGGGATGAATTGACTCTCAAAGTGATTGAAGAGTTTAAGATCAATGGATTCTCTGAAAAAGATGTGATCTTAAGACCTGGATACAGGATGCAGTATATGGGGCAATTGAATGACTTAGAGATCACTTCTCCTGTGTCAAAAGCTGCAAGCGTGGCTGATTGGGAAGAGATTGTCAAAGAATATGAAAAAACCTACGCTCGCGTTTATTCTGAATCAGCGTGTTCTCCAGAGCTTGGCTTTAGCGTGACCGGCGTGATCATGCGTGGTGTTGTGGCTACGCAAAAACCAGTGATTCCGGTTGAAAAAGAGCATGGTGCTACGCCCCCAAAAGAGGCCAAAGTAGGCGTTAGAAAATTCTATCGTCATAAGCAATGGGTGGATGCGGATGTGTGGCACATGGAAAAGTTACTGCCTGGAAATGAAGTCATAGGGCCTGCGATCGTGGAAGCGGATTCAACCACCTTTGTGATACCCAAAGGCTTTGCGACAAGACTAGACAAACACCGATTGTTCCACTTAAAAGAAATTAAATAAAGGAGTTCAAAATGGCAAATTTATTGAAAAACGGCAAAACTTTAAAACAAGCTAGAGATGAAATCCTAGCCAGGACAGAAAAAACAGGGCATTACAATGGTCTCAAAAAACTAGAGTTTAAAGAAAGAGATCCGATTGGTTATGAGAAGATGTTCTCTAAATTAAGAGGCGGTATCGTGCATGCCAGAGAAACAGCTAAAAGGATTGCTGCAAGCCCTATTGTTGAGCAAGAGGGGGAATTGTGCTTCACGCTTTATAACGCTGTGGGTGATAGCGTGCTGACTTCTACGGGCATCATTATCCATGTAGGCACTATGGGATCGGCTATTAAATACATGGTAGAGAATAATTGGGAAGATAACCCTGGTATCAACGATAAGGATATTTTCACCAATAACGACTGTGCGATTGGGAATGTGCACCCATGCGATATCATGACTCTTGTGCCTATCTTTCACGATGAAAAATTGATTGGGTGGGTAGGTGGCGTTACGCATGTGATTGATACGGGATCAGTTACTCCAGGATCGATGAGCACCGGGCAGGTTCAAAGATTTGGGGATGGATACATGATCACTTGCCGTAAAACAGGGGCGAATGATGAGAGCTTTAAGGATTGGTTGCATGAATCTCAAAGATCGGTAAGAACGCCTAAATATTGGATTTTGGATGAAAGGACTAGGATTGCAGGATGCCATATGATTAGGGATTTAGTGATGGAAGTCATTAAAGAAGACGGCATTGATTCTTACATGCGATTTATTGATGAGGTGATTGAAGAAGGGAGGAGAGGCCTTATCTCTAGGATCAAATCCATGACCATACCCGGCAAGTATAGAAAGGTAGCGTTTGTGGATGTGCCTTATGCGCATAAGGATATTGGCGTGTGCTCTGAATTTGCTAAGCTAGACACGATCATGCACTCTCCTGTGGAAATCACTATCAATAAGGACGCTACATGGAAATTGGATTTTGATGGCGCGTCTAGGTGGGGATGGCACTCTTTCAATTGCAACCAAGTGTCTTTTACTAGCGGTATTTGGGTGATGATGACTCAAACATTGATCCCCACTTCTCGCATCAATGATGGCGCTTATTTTGCGACTCAATTCAGACTCAAAAAAGGGACTTGGATGAATCCAGATGACAGGCGTACCGGGCATGCTTATGCGTGGCATTTCTTGGTATCAGGTTGGAGCGCTTTGTGGAGAGGCTTGTCTCAAGCGTATTACAGCCGAGGGTATTTAGAAGAGGTCAATTCCGGAAACGCTAACACTTCCAATTGGCTGCAAGGCGGTGGTATCAACCAGGATGGAGAAATCCATGCGGTGAATAGCTTTGAGACGAGTTCTTGTGGGACTGGAGCTTGCGCGATAAAAGACGGCTTAAATCACGCAGCGGCTATTTGGAACCCAGAAGGCGATATGGGTGATGTTGAAATTTGGGAAATGGCAGAGCCTCTTCTTTATTTAGGCAGGAATGTCAAAGCCAATACCGGTGGGTATGGGAAATATCGAGGCGGTAACGGGTTTGAAACCTTAAGAATGGTGTGGGGCGCGCATGATTGGACCATGTTCTTTATGGGTAATGGCTATATGAATAGCGATTGGGGTATGATGGGAGGCTATCCAGCGGCTAGTGGTTATAGGTTTGAAGCGCACAACACCGATTTAAAAAACAGGATTAAAAATAACGCCAGCTTGCCTTTGGGAGGCGATTTTAACCCAACTGATCGAGATTATGAAAAGCACATTTCTCATGCGTCTCAAGTCAAAAGGGATAAGCAATGCATCACCACCGAGAACTGCTTTGATAATTATGACTTGTATTTGAACTACATCAAAGGCGGTCCTGGATTTGGCGATCCTATTGAAAGGGATTTGAACGCGATTTTAGAAGATCTAAACAGCAAACAGCTATTGCCAGAATACGCTTACAAGGTTTATGGCGCGGTGGTGAGTCAAAATAAAGACGGCGTGTGGGTCGGCGATGAAGCCAAAACGAAAGCCAGAAGAAAAGAAATTCTTGAAAACAGAAAGGCTAGATCCATACCGGTAAAACAATGGATGGAGCAAGAAAGAAACGCTATTCTTGAAAAAGAGGCTTCCAAACAAGTTAAGCACATGTATGCGACTAGCTTTGATCTCTCGCCTAAGTTTTTGAATGATTTTAAAACATTCTGGAACTTGCCAAAGAGCTGGAGCGTGAAAGAAGATGAGCTTGGCGTATTCACCTATGGATCTAAATACAGGATGGATTTGAGCAAATTGCCTGATGTGCGCACAGTTCTGTTGGTTGATGAGAAATAAAGAAAGGAGAATGGTCATGTCAAAATACACACAAGAACAAATTAAAAATTTGGTAGAGGGGAACTTGGATTGGAACACTGTCTTAAAAATGCTGAGCATGCCTAAAGATCATGAAAGGTTTCAAATGTATTTGAAGGTGTTGCAAGATAAGGTAGATTTTGATGACAAAATCGTCTTACCCTTGGGACCGCATTTGTTTGTGGTGCAAGATCCTCAAAAGAAGTGGGTCATTAAGTGTTCATGCGGCCATGCGTTTTGCGCTCCAGAGGAGAATTGGAAATTGCATGCAAACATCTATGTGCGCGATACAGCAGAAAAAATGGAAGAGGTGTATCCTAAACTCTTAGCCAGTGATACCAACTGGCAAGTGTATCGGGAGTATATTTGCCCGGATTGCGGCATCCTTTTAGATGTTGAAGCCCCAACTCCTTGGTATCCTGTGATCCATGATTTTGAGCCTAATATAGAGGTGTTTTATAAAGATTGGCTAGGCATACAGCCCCCAGAAAGACGCTAAAATCGCTCAATCCTTTTTATGAAGAGGCTTTATGCCTCTTTGACACACTTATAAAAAGCTTGGGTTAATTCAACTCAAGCAAATTTTTATTCAATACCAACAAATTCAGCCACAAATTAGGACTTTTTCAAAATTTTAAGCTCTTTTTCTTTTTTTTTGATTTAATACTCGGTATAATTTTAATCCACCTAAAAGGAAAAGCTATGAAAGTAACACAAGGCATTGCTAACGACTTTTTTGCCCTAACAAACACGATATTTTCTACTCTTATACACCAGCGAAACTACACTTGGGAAGAAAAAAATTGTGGAAAATTACTGCAAGATATTGTCAATATCTCTAAAAATAAGAAAATGTATTTTATGAGTTCTATCACTATACTTTCAATAAAATAAAGGGTTTTTTTGACTAAAAAATTCATGTCTTGGATGGTGGTTATTGGGGCTTTAATTTGCGTGCTTTTAGGGGTGTTTATCTTCTTTACTAGCATGTCGGTTAAAAAATCTTTAACCGCTTATCTTAACGCTTATTTGGATCAACGCCCCCATATTAAGGGCATGGGGATTGTAGGCGCTCCTTTTGAATGCGAAGGGTTTTTTAAAATCGCATGCGTTTCTAAAGAGCTCAGTTTTTTAGACTCTCAAAACTCCCCTATTATGGATTTTAAAAATTTAAATATCAAGCTCCATTCTTTAGATAAAAGCTCTCTTACCCTTTCTGTCCATTCTCAAATCAAATCCCCTATTTTAGAACAAGATATTCAGCAAAAAATCCATCAAATCCCCCTAAAAGACTTGAATACCTTATTAGAAAAAATGAAACCCACGCACTTGAATTGCTCTTTAAAATTCAACGCTTTAGATGAAAAAACCTTAAACGATAATTTAAAATGCGATTTGACTAATGCGGAAAATATCCTTGCTTACACTTTTTTTCAAGAGGGTTTAATGGAGACTCAAGAAAATCTCTCCCTTAAAAATATTTTTAAAACCTTGAGTTCTAAAGACGCTAAAGCCATAGAAGAGTTGCAAGACAAACTGCGTTTTTCAGCGCCAAAGTTGGGCGTTTCTATCCAAGCACACCATCTTAAAAACCTTTTGGAAGCCTTTTATCACCAAAATAAAGAGAGTTTGGGCTTTTTTTCCCCTTATTTTAGTTTGCGATCTCAAACCCCTAGCGTCTCTTATGAAAGCGCGTTAGCTTCTTTAGAAAACTATTTTATAGCCTTGTTCCAATCCCGTTTTAAAGACAATACAGCACTCCAACAAAATTTTAAAGGATTGTTGCAAGCC
The DNA here is from genome assembly GCF_003638305.1 of Helicobacter pylori. GTDB lineage: Bacteria > Campylobacterota > Campylobacteria > Campylobacterales > Helicobacteraceae > Helicobacter > Helicobacter pylori_DJ. Next base: position 54,585 of record NZ_MVYP01000010.1, read on the forward strand.
TTTGTTTCTATGGCTAAAGACAAACGATCCCAAATCGCTCTTAACGCCCAAGCTAAAGACAACGCCAAGCTGACTTTTAACGATTTGTTAGAAAGCCTTAGCGTGAATTTCTTTCAATCTTACAAAATAAGCCATGAGTGATTTCAAAGTCCCCCCCAAAGCTAAAGGGTTTAAACGCCTTTTTAAAGCCCTTTTTTATTCTAAAGATGGGCTTAAATGCGCATGGGCTGAAGAGAGCGCGTTCAAGCAAATTGTCATCTTGGCTCTTTTTTGCATCGTTCTAGCGAGCTATTTAACCAAAGATTTTTTAGAATGGGGGCTATTGATCTTGCCTTGCTTTTTATCGGTGGTGATTGAACTCATCAATAGCTCCATTGAAAAGGCTGTGGATTTTACTGGCACTGAGTTCCACCCTTTAGCTAAAAAGGCTAAAGACATGGCCAGTTCGGCCCAACTGATAGGGCTTATTTTTTGGGCTTTTGTTTGGGGGCGTTACCTTTTAACGCTTTATTTTAATTAAATTTTAGGGAGACACATGCAAGATCATTTAGTCAATGAAACAAAAAATATTGTAGAAGTGGGGATTGATTCTTCTATTGAAGAGAGCTATTTAGCCTATTCCATGAGCGTGATCATAGGGCGCGCCTTACCGGACGCTAGAGACGGCTTAAAGCCTGTGCATAGGCGTATTTTGTATGCGATGCATGAATTAGGCCTTACTTCCAAAGTCGCTTATAAAAAAAGCGCTAGGATCGTGGGTGATGTGATTGGTAAATACCACCCCCATGGCGATAACGCGGTTTATGATGCGTTGGTGAGAATGGCGCAAGATTTTTCTATGCGCTTGGAATTAGTGGATGGGCAGGGTAACTTTGGCTCTATTGATGGCGATAACGCTGCAGCGATGCGTTACACTGAAGCCAGAATGACTAAGGCGAGTGAAGAAATTTTAAGGGATATTGATAAGGACACCATTGATTTTGTGCCTAATTATGATGACACCTTAAAAGAGCCAGATATTTTACCAAGCCGTCTGCCTAACCTTTTAGTCAATGGGGCTAATGGGATCGCTGTGGGGATGGCGACTTCTATCCCCCCCCACAGGATGGATGAAATCATAGACGCTTTAGCGCATGTCTTAGAAAACCCTAACGCTGCATTAGATGAAATTTTGGAATTTGTTAAAGGGCCTGACTTTCCCACTGGTGGGATCATTTATGGCAAGGCGGGTATTGTTGAAGCCTATAAAACGGGGCGAGGGCGCGTGAAAGTGCGGGCCAAAGTGCATGTGGAAAAGACGAAAAACAAAGAAATCATCGTTTTAGATGAAATGCCTTTCCAAACCAATAAAGCCAAATTAGTGGAACAAATCAGCGATTTAGCGCGAGAAAAACAAATTGAAGGCATTAGCGAAGTGCGCGATGAGAGCGATAGAGAGGGCATTAGAGTGGTGATTGAATTAAAAAGAGACGCGATGAGTGAAATTGTCTTAAACCATCTCTACAAACTCACCACCATGGAGACCACTTTTAGCATCATTCTACTGGCTATTTATAATAAAGAGCCTAAGATTTTCACGCTTTTAGAATTGTTGCGCCTTTTTTTAAACCACAGAAAAACCATTATTATAAGACGCACGATTTTTGAATTAGAAAAGGCTAAGGCTAGAGTGCATATTTTAGAGGGCTATTTGATCGCCTTGGACAATATTGATGAAATCGTGCAGCTCATTAAATCAAGCCCAAGCCCAGAAGCAGCCAAAAACGCCTTAATGGAGCGTTTTACTTTGAGCGAGATCCAAAGCAAAGCCATTTTAGAAATGCGTTTGCAACGCTTAACAGGCCTTGAAAGGGATAAGATCAAAGAAGAATACCAAAACCTGCTAGAGCTTATTGATGATCTCAATGGCATTTTAAAGAGCGAAGATCGCTTGAATGAGGTCGTCAAAACAGAGCTTTTAGAAGTCAAAGAGCAGTTTTCTTCTCCAAGGCGCACTGAAATTCAAGAATCTTATGAAAGCATTGACACAGAAGATTTGATCGCTAATGAGCCTATGGTAGTGAGCATGAGCCATAAAGGCTATGTGAAAAGAGTGGATTTAAAAGCTTATGAAAAGCAAAATCGTGGCGGTAAAGGCAAGCTTTCAGGCAGCACTTATGAAGACGATTTCATTGAAAACTTTTTTGTGGCTAACACGCATGATATTTTGCTCTTTATCACCAATAAGGGGCAATTGTATCATCTAAAAGTCTATAAAATCCCAGAAGCGAGCCGGATCGCTATGGGTAAAGCCGTTGTGAATTTAATCTCGCTCGCTCCGGATGAAAAGATCATGGCAACTCTAAGCACTAAAGATTTTAGCGATGAGCGTTCTTTAGCTTTCTTCACAAAAAATGGCGTGGTGAAGCGCACCAATTTGAGCGAATTTGAAAGCAACAGGAGTTGTGGTATCAGAGCGATTGTTTTAGATGAAGGCGATGAATTAGTGGGCGCAAAAGTTGTGGATAAAAACGCTAAGCATTTGCTCATCGCATCGCATTTGGGCATTTTCATTAAATTCCCTTTAGAAGATGTGCGCGAGATCGGAAGAACGACTCGTGGGGTTATAGGGATTAGGCTGAATGAAAATGATTTTGTTGTCGGTGCGGTCGTCATTAGCGATGATAGCAACAAGCTTTTGAGCGTGAGCGAGAACGGGCTTGGCAAGCAAACTCTAGCCGAAGCGTATAGGGAGCAATCTCGTGGAGGTAAGGGGGTCATTGGCATGAAGCTCACTCAAAAAACCGGCAATCTAGTGGGCGTTATCAGCGTGGATGATGAGAACCTAGATTTGATGATCCTTACTGCGAGCGCGAAAATGATTAGAGTTTCCATTAAAGACATTAGAGAAACCGGAAGAAACGCCAGTGGGGTAAAACTCATAAACACCGCTGATAAAGTCGTGTATGTCAATTCTTGCCCTAAAGAAGAAGAGCCAGAAAATTTAGAAACCTCACGTGCGCAAAATTTGTTTGAGTGATGCGTTTCTTTTCATTCTGTTATTTTTTATTTTATTTTTTAGGGGTTTCTTTGCATGCCCTAAGCCCCCTAGAAGAACAAGAATTTTTAATTTCGTACCGCTTGAAAATCGTTGATTCTAGAGTGATGGGCGAAGAGTATTCTGTCTCTAAGCCTATTGTCAGCCGCATTAAAACAGCCCCCTATGTTTTAGACTATCATTGCTCTATCATCACTCGCAACTTACCCGATTTGAAAAACCCCTTGCTCCAAACCAAACTAGAACGCTTCCTTTTAGAAATAGCGTTAAAAAAGGAAAAAGAGCGAGTCATTGATTGCCTTTTAAAAAGCCAAGTCGCTATCACGCATTATGATCATAGCTATAAAAACGGCACCACTACCACGAGCATTCTTAACCTCAAAGCCTTAAGCGTTAGAGCGAGTTTAGTGGGAGATGCGCTGTCTTTAGATATTTTTAGAAAGGAAGAAGAATGAAAATCGCCATTGTAGAAGATGATATTAACATGCGTAAAAGCCTGGAGCTTTTTTTTGAGCTTCAAGACGATTTGGAGATTGTGAGTTTTAAAAACCCTAAAGACGCATTAGCGAAACTTGATGAAAGCTTTGATTTAGTCATCACGGATATTAACATGCCCCATATGGACGGCTTAGAATTTTTACGCCTTTTAGAAGGCAAGTATGAATCCATTGTGATTACCGGTAATGCGACCTTGAATAAAGCCATTGATTCCATTCGTTTAGGCGTGAAAGACTTTTTTCAAAAGCCTTTTAAACCAGAATTGCTTTTAGAATCCATCTATCGCACTAAAAAAGTTTTAGAATTTCAAAAAAAACACCCTTTAGAAAAACCTTTAAAAAAACCACACAAACACAGCTTTTTAGCCACTTCAAAAGCTTTAGAAGAGAGCAAACGACAAGCCTTAAAAGTCGCAAGCACGGACGCTAATGTCATGCTATTAGGCGAAAGCGGGGTGGGTAAGGAAGTTTTTGCTCATTTCATCCACCAGCATTCTCAGCGCTCCAAGCACCCTTTTATCGCAATCAACATGTCCGCTATCCCAGAGCATCTATTAGAAAGCGAGCTTTTTGGGTATCAAAAAGGGGCGTTCACGGACGCCACAGCACCTAAAATGGGGCTTTTTGAAAGCGCGAATAAAGGCACGATCTTTTTAGATGAAATCGCTGAAATGCCCTTTCAATTGCAAAGCAAACTTTTAAGAGTGGTTCAAGAAAAAGAAATCACGCGCCTTGGGGATAATAAGAGCGTTAAAATTGATGTTCGTTTCATTTCCGCTACCAACGCTAACATGAAAGAAAAAATCGCTTCAAAAGAATTTAGAGAAGATTTGTTTTTTCGCTTGCAAATCGTGCCTATAACTATCGCGCCTTTAAGAGAGAGGGTAGAAGAGATTTTGCCCATTGCTGAAATCAAGCTTAAAGAAGTGTGCGAGGCTTATCATTTGGGGGAAAAATCTTTTTCAAAAAACGCCGCAAAACGCCTTTTAGAATATTCTTGGCATGGGAATGTGCGAGAGCTTTTAGGCGTCGTGGAAAGAGCGGCGATTTTAAGCGAAGGAGCAGAAATCCAAGAGAAAGATTTGTTTTTGGAAAAGTAGTTTGTAGGGCTTCTTTATAAACCATCTGCAACCAGATAAGTTTAATAAGTTTTAGTGATCACGCTATAATTTCATGGAATTATTAAAAGTCATTTATCAGAAACGCTTAAGGCTTTTTGCTTAAAGGGGTTTAAAGATTGGGGTTCAATCAATGGGGAGTTTTTATGTTAGCGAATGATTTTATTGTTAAGAAATTAAAAAACAAGGGATTACATGGTTTGTTGTGTAACAAATTGAGTAAAAGAGTGGATAGATTTGGCTATAGAGTGATTGGTGTTGGAGCGGATAAAGAGAGACTAACGAAGTTATTGTTCAATTGAGTGAGGAAAAGATTGTCAGATTGAGTAGTAAAACCGCTTTAGCAAATGATGATGATTTCATGGCGGGTATTTTTGATGAATTTAATGGATTAAAGGCTAATAAAGAACCACAAAAACCTAACTCGATCTATTATGGGTATGGCAGCTCTTATAAAATCATTGATGTTCTTAACGAGAAGGATGGTGATTTTATCAGTTGCAGATTGTTTATCGTTAAGGAATTAGGGGCTGATGAGTGTTCAGGGTTTTATGTGCCAGCTGTGATTGATAATAACAACACCACTCTTGCTGATTTGCTTGAAAATGGCGAGCCTACAATATATTATGAAACCAATTCTGCAAATATCAGGCGTTTTTTGGATAGAGGGCCTTACAACATTGAGTGGTTGATGAGAAAGTATTTGGAAGTTGGGTTTAGGAGTTGTAAGGTAGAGCGGATATAAGGAACGGAATTTGCGATCAAATTCTACTATAAAAAGTGGGGGTCTATGATTGATAGAGAAGTTAAAAGGCAATTCCCCAAATACCTTAAAGACTCAAAGAGAACAGCCGTTAAAATAACAAGCAAGGTGTTTTACGAGTTGTTGAGGGGGCCTTTGTTTGGCAATCTCCTTGGCAAAGATCCCATTCAAGCGATTATCATGCGGAAAGAAAACAATAATAAATAAAATCTTGTTTAATCTTCTTATTTTTTAAATTAAAAGTCATTTTTTAACCCCTAAGACCGTGCTACAAAAATTATCGTGCAATTAAAATTAAAATCAAACTCTTTACTATTGACTATAAAAAATGTTTTTTAGCATTTTTTATAATTTATGATTAACATTTAATGGCAATAAAGCCTTATTAGTAGTTTTTGTGTGGGACTAAAAATAGTGAGTTTAGGGGTTTTCAACCCTACCCCTTGTAATTTGGGCTATAGGGCGAAAATAATAGCGCCCGCTCTCACGATTTTTAATGGCTGATAACCTACTTATTTCAAGCTTTTTATAATCTCTAACATGGATTTAACTATGGCGCATTTTTCTTGCTTCATTCGTTGTGGCTCTTGTGTTTTAAACTCGTTTGTGGTAGGATTATTCCCATTAAGGTTTGAGACGCTATTGCCGTTTCTGTAATGGTTAGAGAGTGTCAGCTTGGTCTCTATTTTCCTTAATATTTTCTCAAACTCTCATGCGATGGATTTCAAAAGCATGGCTTCCTTGCTAACTCTTGCATGATTAAGCGGTTATTATTGCCGCTAGCTTTGTAATTTTTCTGCTCTCTAATATTTGGTTGTCTGTTATTTTCAGCCCTACATCGTTTCTACAAACCAATGCAAGCTATTTCAATTCCAAAGCTAAAAATTTTCCCGTATAGCTTTGGGTTTTTTCGCAATTTTGTGCCACCTCTAAAGGCGTGCCGCTCGCAATGACCCTCCCGCCCTTATCCCCCCCATCAGGCCCCATGTCTATAATGTAGTCAGCGTTTTTGATAATGTCTAAATTATGCTCAATCACCAGCATGGAATTGCCTAACACCACTAAAGAGTGCAAAACCTGTAAAAGGTGATTCACGTCTTCAAAATGCAAACCGGTAGTAGGCTCATCTAAAATGTAAAGGGTTTTGCCTGTGTCTTTTTTACTCAATTCTTTAGCCAATTTGATCCTTTGAGCCTCCCCCCCGCTTAAAGTCGTAGCGTTTTGCCCTAAAGTGATATAGCCCAAGCCCACATCTATAAGCGTTTTTAACTTCACAGCGATTTTAGGGAATTTAGCAAAAAATTCATAAGCCTCTTCCACGCTCATGTTCAACACATCGGCAATGGATTTGCCTTTCACCTTGATTTCTAAAGTTTGGGGGTTGTATTTAGCGCCCTTACAGCTATCGCATTGGACTAACACATCAGGCAAGAAATGCATTTCTATTTTAATGTCCCCATCGCCTTGGCATTTCTCGCACCGCCCTCCTTTAACATTAAAGCTAAAACGGCTCGCGCTATAGCCTAAAATTTTAGCTTCTTTTTGCTCAGCAAATAAAATCCTGATTTCATCCATCACTCCCGTGTAAGTGGCAGGGTTGCTCCGTGGGGTTTTGCCTATGGGGGCTTGATCTAAATAAATCACTTTATCCAAATGCTCCAACCCTACAATCTCCACCCCATTCAAGCTCTGAGCTTTTTTAGCATGGTTTAAAAGGGTTTGAGCGGTGGGTAAAAGGGTTTGTAAGATCAACGAGCTTTTACCGCTCCCGCTCACCCCCGTAATACACACCAATTGTTTTAAAGGGATTTGAACGCTCAAATTCTTAATGTTATTGATATTGACATTTTTAATTTCTAAAAAATGCTTTTCTTTAGGGGGTTCAAATTTAGGGCGCTCAATCTTTTTAGTGCCGTTGAGATACAAAGCGGTAGAATGGTTATTTTGCAATAACTCTTTCACGCTCCCGCTAAAAACCACTTCACCCCCATGCCTTCCAGCCTTTGGCCCAATATCCACAACAAAATCCGCATGCTTAATCGTCTCTTTATCATGCTCTACGACAATGAGCGTGTTCCCCTTTTTTTGTAAATTCCTAAGGGTGTTAATGAGTTTGAGCGTGTCCTTTTCATGCAAGCCAATGCTAGGCTCATCTAAAACATACAAAACCCCTGTCAAGCCACTCCCGATTTGACTAGCGATTCGTATCCTTTGGCTCTCCCCTCCGCTAATCGTTCGCGCATCCCTCCCTAAAGTCAAATACCCTAGCCCCACATCGTATAAAAAAAACACCCTTTCTAAAATCTCTTTTAAAATGGGTTCAGCGATCTTTTTTTCTTGCTCGTTAAGATAGCTAAAATGCGTGGGATCATTAAAAAAATGATAGACTTCTTCAATGGGCTTAGTTAAAAAATCCGCTATTTTCAAGCCAGCGACTTGAACGCTCAAACTGGAGGCTTTCAAACGATGCCCCTCGCATGAAGAACAGGTTTTTTCGCTCATGTAATCGCTCAAATCTTTTTGCTCTTTAAACATGTCATAAGCGATTTGGATAATGCCTTTCCAAGGGCGTTTTAAAGGGCTGTTTTTAAAATGAAAGCTGATTTCAGTGCCATTCCCATACAAAAGAGCGTCCTGCTGCTCTTTATTCAATTCATTAAAACAAAGTGCGGTGTCAATGCCATTATGAGCGCAAAAGCCTTCAAACATTTGAGCGTAATAACTGCGGTTATACCCAAAAATCACTTTGATCGCCCCTTGATTTAAAGGCGTGTTAGGATCTAAAATCTTACTAATGTCTAAACTGAATTTTGTCCCCAAACCCAAGCAACTTTCGCACGCCCCTTTAGGCGAATTAAAAGAAAAACTCAAAGGCTCTAATTCTTCAAAACTCATCTTGCATTTAAAGCATGCCTTATGCTCGCTGTAATGCTTTCTGATGCTTGGCACGTTGTCTTGCAAGATTTCCACTTCTAATTCCCCATAGCTTTCTTTAAGGGCTTTTTCTACTGCACTAGCGATCCGTGAATAATTTTCGCTATTGATAACCACCCTATCCACCACCGCTTCAATGGTGTGTTTTTTGGTTTTGTGCAAATGGATTTCTTCATCTAAACGCACCATCACCCCATCAACAAAAGCCCTCACATACCCCTTCAAACGCAAGCTCTCTAATTTATCGTTAAACGAACCTTTTTTATCTTTAATAATGGGGGCTAGAATAATGATTTTAGAATTTTCTTCTAAATGACAGATTTGAGAAATAATATCGCTCGCGCTCATAGAACTAATGGGTTCTAAACATGTGGGGCAAAATTGCTCCCCAACCCTTGCAAACAACAACCTTAAATAATCATAAATTTCAGTGATCGTCCCCACAGTGGATCTAGGGTTTTTAGAAGTGGTTTTTTGATCAATAGCAATCGCTGGGGTTAGGCCTTCAATTTTATCCACATTAGGCTTACCCACTTTGTCCAAAAATTGCCTCGCATAGCTGGACAAACTCTCCAAATAGCGCCTTTGGCCTTCAGCGTATAAAGTGTCAAACGCCAGAGTGGATTTACCCGAACCGCTTAATCCGGTAAAAACAACAAATTGGTTTTTAGGGATTTCTAAAAAGATATTTTTGAGATTGTTTTCCCTAGCCCCTTGAATAATGATCTTATCCATAATGGTTTTATGTTGCAAGAGTTTCCTTAAAATAAGAAAGTGGATTAAAAGGAGCTATTATACTTCAAAAAAGAATGGTTTTATTATCATTTCTTATTCATAAGAGTTAAAAATATTTGCTTGATTAAGGATAAACATGCTATTATTCTATGAGAAAATTTTAAAGATAGGAATGTAAAGGAATGGAATTTATGAAAAAGTTTGTAGCTTTAGGGCTTCTATCCGCAGTTTTGAGCCCTTCGTTGTTAGCCGAAGGTGATGGTGTTTATATAGGGACTAATTATCAGCTTGGACAAGCCCGTTTGAATAGCAATATTTATAATACAGGGGATTGCACAGGGAGTGTTGTAGGTTGCCCCCCAGGTCTTACTGCTAATAAGCATAACCCAGGAGGTACCAATATCAATTGGCACTCCAAATACGCTAATGGGGCTTTGAATGGTTTTGGGTTGAATGTGGGTTATAAGAAATTTTTCCAATTCAAGTCACTAGATATGACAAGCAAGTGGTTTGGTTTTAGAGTGTATGGGCTTTTTGATTATGGGCATGCCGATTTAGGTAAGCAAGTTTATGCACCTAATAAAATCCAGTTGGATATGGTCTCTTGGGGTGTGGGGAGCGATTTGTTAGCTGATATTATTGATAAAGACAACGCTTCTTTTGGTATTTTTGGTGGGGTCGCTATCGGCGGTAACACTTGGAAAAGCTCTGCAGCAAACTATTGGAAAGAGCAAATCATTGAAGCCAAAGGTCCTGATGTTTGTACCCCTACTTATTGTAACCCTAACGCCCCTTATAGCACCAATACTTCAACCGTCGCTTTTCAAGTGTGGTTGAATTTTGGCGTGAGAGCCAATATCTACAAGCATAATGGCGTGGAATTTGGCGTGAGAGTGCCGCTACTCATCAATAAATTTTTGAGTGCGGGTCCTAACGCTACTAATCTTTATTACCATTTGAAACGGGATTATTCGCTTTATTTAGGGTATAACTACACTTTTTAAACCCTTTAAAGGGTGTCTTTAAGCCCTTTTAGTCTTTATAAAAGGGATTTTAGTTTGAATTTTCACACCTTAAAAAGCTAAGATCAATTAAAAGAAACTTTTGAGCGTAACCAACAAAACCAATACCATTGAGTGGGCATTTGAAAAATTTATCTAGGGATTTTAGGGGGATTGTTTGCAAGAAATAGAAAATCTGCACCAAAGCGTTTTGTTGCAAGAAGTCTTGCAAGCGTTCACGCCTTTAGAAGAAGGGGTTTTGATTGATTGCACTTTAGGGTTAGGGGGGCATTCTAAAGCCCTTTTATCCCAAAAACCGCACTTAAAACTCATTGGCATTGATAAAGATAAGTTCGCTCAAGAAATCGCTAAAGAACGATTGAAAGCCTTTGAAGGGCGTTACAACCTCTTAAGCGGAGGTTTTGCCAAACGCTTTAAAGAAGCCCTAGAAATTCATGGCGAGCGAATCAAGGGGGTTTTAGTGGATTTAGGGGTGAGCTCCTTACAGCTTGATGATAACAACAGAGGGTTTAATTTCCACTCGCACGCTTTGGATATGCGCATGGATTTAGAGAGCGATTTGAACGCTCAAAAAGTCATCAACTCTTATCCTGTAATAGCGTTAGAAAAAATCTTTAGAGACTATGGTGAAATCAAAGAATACAAAAAAATCGCCCATAAAATTGCAGAAAGGCGCACTAAAAAACCCTTCAAAGACGCTAAGGATTTGAGCGAGTTTTTAAGCTCCCTTTCTAAAAATAAAAAAATCCACCCAGCGACATTAGTGTTTCAAGCCGTTCGCATAGAAGTCAATAACGAATTAGAAGAATTAAAAGAATTTTTACAATGCGCTAGAAACCTTAAGGGGGCGATTTTATGCGTGATTTCTTTTCATTCTTTAGAAGATGGGTTAGTGAAAAACGCTTTCAAAGATTACGCTAAAAATTGCATTTGCGATCCTTTAAGTTTCCAATGCACTTGCTCCAACAATCACGCTTTAGGCGCAATTTTAACCAAAAAGCCCATCACTCCAAGCCCAGAAGAAATTAAAAACAACAGGCGTTCACGAAGCGCTAAAATGAGAGTGTTTCAATTCAAGCCATGAGTAAGTTATATGAGTAAGCCATGAATATCAAAACCCATTCTTCAAATGAAAAAGAACGCTTTGTGCGCATAGAAGAGGATGAAAAGAAAGAATTATTCGCCGAAGCTACAAATGAAAATCCGCACGGCCTTTCTTTAATGGCTTTAATAGGGGTATTGGTTTTTGGGGGCGCGTTTTTAGCTCTGTTAGTGCCTAAAATTTATTTGAGCAATAATATCTATTATATTAGCCGTAAAATCAACACCCTAGAAGATCAAAAACGCCTGCTTTTAGAAGAACAACAAATCCTAAAAAACGAATTAGAAAAAGAGCGTTTTAAATACTATATAGAAAATAGTGAAAACATTGGCGATATTGCGTTTTAAGTGAAAAACCCCCTATCTTAAGAGAGCCTAATTAGCGTTAAAATTTTGTTTCAATACGAAATTTTAATCCCTTATAAAAACTTTAAATTGTGAAAAACAAACAAACAACCCCCTTAAATTGTATAATAAAAACACTTTAAGCCAACAAAGGATAACCATGAGAAAACCATTCATCCCACTTTCGTTATTCAGGAAATAATACAGATGAAAAAAACGATTTCAGCGTTGTTTTTATCAGCGTGCATAGGGTTATCGTCTGTTTATGCAGATAACGCTTTGATTTTACAAACCGACTTTAGCCTAAAAGATGGGGCCGTCTCGGCGATGAAAGGTGTCGCTTTCAGCGTTGATTCTAATCTCAAAATCTTTGATTTAACGCACGAAATCCCTCCGTATAACATCTGGGAGGGTGCTTACCGCTTGTATCAGACCGCTAGTTATTGGCCAAAAGGATCGGTATTTGTGAGCGTAGTGGATCCGGGCGTAGGCACTAAGCGTAAATCGGTAGTATTGAAAACTAAAAACGGCCAGTATTTCGTCTCGCCGGATAACGGCACGCTGACTTTGGTAGCGCAAACTTTGGGGATTGATAGCGTGCGTGAAATTGATGAAAAAGCTAACCGCTTGAAAGGTTCTGAAAAATCCTACACTTTCCATGGCCGTGATGTGTATGCCTATACTGGTGCACGCCTAGCTTCTGGGGCGATCACATTCGAGCAGGTTGGGCCAGAGCTTCCCGCAAAAGTCGTTGAAATTCCTTACCAAAAAGCGAAAGCCACAAAAGGGGAAGTGAAAGGCAATATCCCAATTTTGGATATTCAATATGGCAATGTTTGGAGCAATATCAGCGATAAACTGCTCGATCAAGCAAAAATCAAACTCAATGACACGCTGTGTGTAACGATTTCTAAAGGTTCCAAGAAAAAATACGAAGGGAAAATGCCGTATGTCGCAAGCTTTGGCGATGTGCCAGAAGGCCAGCCGTTGGTTTATTTAAACAGCTTGTTGAATGTTTCCGTGGCGCTGAATAGGGATAATTTCGCGCAAAAACATCAAATCAAATCCGGTGCTGATTGGAATATTGATATAAAGAAGTGTGCTAAGTAAAGTGCTTTTTAGAAAATTAAGGGGAGTTAGAGATTTTTAACCATCAAACTTTGATTAACACAGCCTAATTAATGCTAAATAAACCCCAAAACAAACGCTTGTTGTTAAAATTTTGTTTCAATATGAAACACTAATCCCTTGTAAAAACTTTAAATTTTAAAAAATAAAC
>NZ_MVYP01000011.1:0-52597 GCF_003638305.1 Helicobacter pylori
ATTTGAGTTTTAAAAAAATCCTAGATTTTTTTAAAACGATTTTAGAAAACGACACGATCTATCACAATAACCCTTTTGTTTTCTATCGTGATTTGCATGAGCCTTTAGCGACTATTGATGATTTGAGAGTTAATTATGATGATTTGAGGGTTAATTATGATGATTTGAGAGTTAATTATGATGATTTGAGGGTTAATTATGAGCGCCTTTTACAAAACGCTTCACCTTTATTAGAACTCTCTCAAAACACCACTTTTAAAATCTATCGCAAAGCTTATCAAAAATCCTTACCTTTGTTGCGCGCTGTAAGGAGATGGGTTAAAAAATTGGGTTTGTAAAATTGGGGGTAAATCAAACCCCTTGCGCTATCATCGCAGACGCCACTTTTCTAAAACCAGCGATATTAGCCCCTAAAACAAAATTAGTAGGATCTTTAAACTCTTTAGCGGTTTGAGAAACATTCTTATAAATCTCTTTCATAATGTGGTGTAATTTCGCATCCACCACTTCAAAACTCCAAGGGTGCATGCTCGCATTTTGCGCCATTTCCAAGCCGCTCACGCTCACCCCCCCAGCATTAGCCGCCTTGCCTATACCATAAGAAATCTTAGCCTGCAAAAACAATTCAATCGCTTCATTGCTTGAGGGCATGTTCGCCCCTTCAGCCACGCATTTACACCCGTTAGAAAGGAGGGTTTTAGCGTCTAAAACGCTCAATTCATTTTCAGTCGCACTAGGAAAAGCCGCAAAACAAGGCACATGCCATATGGCATTCCCTCCTTTGGGGTAATTTTCTGTTGGGGTGTATTTCGCGCTCTTTTTTTCTAAAGCGTATTCTCTGATCCTCCCACGACGGATTTCTTTAATCTCTTTCAAAAGCTCTAAATCAATGCCGTCTTTATCATAAATCATGCCATTAGAATCGCTCGCCGTTACCGGTTTGGCTCCTATTTGAAGCAATTTTTCAATGGTATAAATAGCGACATTGCCGCTCCCAGAAACGCTGCAAACCTTGCCCTCTAAAGAGCTGTTTCTCTCTTGCAGCATTTCTTCCGCAAAATACACGCACCCATAGCCGGTAGCTTCTTTTCTGCACAAGCTCCCCCCATAAGTGAGTCCTTTACCGGTCAATACGCCCTCAAAACGATTGACTAATTTTTTGTATTGCCCAAATAAATAGCCAATCTCTCTTTCACCCACTCCAATATCCCCAGCTGGCACATCAGTCGTGGCTCCAATATGGCGGTATAATTCATTCATAAACGCCTGGCAAAAACGCATGATCTCATGCTCGCTCTTTTCTTTAGGGTCAAAATCGCTCCCCCCCTTAGCGCCCCCCATAGCCAAAGTGGTGAGCGAATTTTTCAACACTTGCTCAAAGCCTAAAAACTTGATCACGCTTTCATTCACGCTAGGGTGGAATCTCAAACCCCCCTTATAAGGGCCAATAGCCGAATTGAATTCAACCCTACACCCCCGATTGACTTGGATTTGATGGTTATCATCTAGCCAACACACCCTAAAAAAAATCTCCCTTTCAGGCTCAACCAAACGCTCTAAAATTGCATGCTTTTCATAGCTTTTATCGCTGTCTAAAAGGGGTTTTAACGAAGTGATAGCTTCATAGACGGCTTGATGGAACTCTTTTTGATAAGGGTATTTTTTCTGTAAAGATTGGAGAATTTTTTCAACATACATGAGCGGCATCCTTTATTGTTTTAAGTGTTTTTATTGTAACACTAAAAGGGTAATTAAATTTTAACCTTATCTTAAAAAATTTTTTAAAACGCCCACAAACCCTCTATCAAAGCCGCTCAAATCCTTGTAAAACTCTGCATCATAACCGCAAAACTCCAAGCATTCTTTCAAGCTTTTTAACTGGTCATACCCCATTTCACAAACCAAAAAAGGGATCTTTAATTTAGCGGCTAAAAAAATGATTTCTTTTAAGATTTCATCGCCTTTAACCCCCCCAAAAAGGGCTTCATGCGGTTCTTTGAGGACGGATTTTTCCAAAGGATAATTTCTAGCGACATAAGGCGGATTAGAGACAAGCATTTGTATCGTTGGCATGCGATCCCAAAGATGCGTTTGTTTTAAAAAAACACGCTCTTTTAAATTAAAGCGTTCAATGTTTTTTAACGCCACTTCTAAAGCGTTGGGTGAAATATCGCTCGCATAAATAGAGAGTTTAAGGTTTTCTAAAGCCAAACTAACGGACACGCATCCGCTCCCTATGCCGATTTCGCCTATTTCTTTTAAGTGGTATTGAGAAATAATATCAAGGGCTTTTTGGACCAAAATCTCGGTTTCAGGCCGTGGGATTAAAACATGCTCATTCACAAAAAAAGAGCGCCCATAAAAATCACAGCTCTTTAATAAATACTCTATGGGGCAGTCATTCAAACGCTTTTCTACCAATTCAAAAAAGTGCACCTCTTCTTCGTGGGTTAATTCCAAATGCTCATGCGTGTGCAAAAAGACCCTCTCTTTTTGCAAGACAAAGCCTAATAAAATTTCAGACTCTAACCCCCCCCTAAAGCCTTTTGGCGATAATCCTTTTTTGGCTTTATTTAGGGCTTGTGAAAGGGTCATTCAATTTTATAATCCAAAGCTTTCAAGCGCTCTAATAGCGGCGGGTGCGTGAAATGCAAGAAAACATAAAAAGGGTGCGAATAGGGGAACGCTTTATTCTCGCTCACAATGGAAACTAACGCTTTGGCTAAAGTCTCTTTAGAGCTTAAACTCGCTCCAAACTTGTCCGCATTGTGTTCGTTCTTTCGGCTAAAAAACCCGATCAAAGGCATAGCGTAAAAGGAAAACACCGGCAAAAACAAGAGTAAAATCGCAATCAAACTCGCTGGCGTTTGCGAGACATTGAAGCCTTCAAAAACCAACGGTGGCAAATGAGCGATCAGAGCAAAAACAAGAGCGAGCAAGCCTCCCATAATCCCTAAACTTTTCAACAAATCCTTATTTTTAAAATGCCCTAATTCATGCCCTAAAATAGCTAAAAGCCCTTCTGTCCCAACTTTAGAGATCAAAGTGTCAAACAACACCACCCGCTTGTTTTTACCCAAGCCCCCAAAATACGCATTCAAACGCCCATCCCTCTTGCTAGCGTCCATCACAAAGATACCTTCAGATTTAAAACCCACCTTATCCATCATGCTCTCAATTTGACTCTCCAAATCCCGGTTATTCAAGGGGGTGAATTGGTTGAAAAGCTGGGCGATTTTAGGGTAAAAAAGATTAGCTAATATCATAAAAACAAACACGATAAAAAACGAGCTAATCTCCCAATGCTCCACATGTTCAATGATCATAATGAGGGTGTAAATCAACAACAACCCCACGCTTAAAGTGAGCAATAACCCCTTGAAAAAATCCTTAAAAAACAACGACAAGCTCACCTTAGAAAAGCCAAATTCCTTATCCAAATGCATGGTGGTGTAGTAGCTAATGGGTAAAGCTAAAACGCTTTGAATCGCTAAAAACAACAAAGCAAACACCAAGTAACCTAGCGTTTCAGAAAGGTTTAAATAATGCGTGAGATCTTCTAAATGCGTCAAACCAAAAAAGACCCAACCAGCAAAGATGATTCCGTCTAAAATTTGAGAAATAATGGATAATTGCATTTTCCTAATGGCATAATTTCCCGCTTCCTCATAATCCTTTTGTGGGAGTAAAATGGGCTTCTCGCAGAGCTTTTGGCGGATAAATTTCAATTGCAAAATATCGCCTACAATGTAAGGAGTCGTAAAAAAGAGCAAATAAAAAATACAAATTATCATATCTATCCATATGTCAAGCACTATTCCAAACTCCTTTCTTCATTAAATTTACCAATAAAAGTGTAGGAATTATAACAATTTTTCAAAAATTTACCATAAAATTAAATAAGTATGGTAGAAAAAAGAGGCTGTTTTTGAGCGTTTTTAATCCAATCATAAAAAGCTGTGTTATCCAACCCGCTATCAACAAAAAGGTTTGTCATGCCCTATTCTTTTAAAAAGCGTTTTTTAATCGTTTATACCCTTTCTACCTTGCTTTTAGTGGGGGTTTTGTTAGCGTTATTTTTCTTTTATGCGAAAAATAACCTTTTGGAAAACACCCAAATACGCATGCAATACACCGCTGATGCGATCGCTAAAAGCCTTTTAGAACTCAATAATGCCTCTTCTTTAGAGCCTTTAAAAATCTTAGAAGAACGATTCAAAGACACCCCCTTTGTTTTGTTGGACGCAGACAACAATGTCAAGTTTTCTAATATTGGGGCGTTTGTAGCCTCTTTTAAAAATGACGCCTTGATCAAAACCCCTTATTTTGCGCTTAAAAAACAGGGCTTTTACCTCACAGACAGCGCCCCAACTAACCGCTTAGGGGTTTCTAAAATCATTATTGCAGAAGAAGAAATTCAAAAAAATTTTATCCCCCTTTATAAAATGATAGGCTATGTGTTTTTGGGCACGAGTTTGTTTGTCGCGCTAATAGCCATGTGGCTTTATAAAATCCAATAAAACTATAAATTTATTTTCAAATAAGGATAGTCAAAACGATTACTTTTCCACCAACACGGACTTATTTTTAAAGCTTTTAGTTGCATTTTCAAGCTGTTTTAGGGCTTCTTCTTTCGTTTTATAAGGGCCAATAAAATAATGCGTGAGAGAGTCTTTTTTCTTTATTTGGTAAGGGAAATTTTTGAGCGTTTGCAAAAAATCCTTACTAGGCATGTTCAAAAAAGCCCCAATTTGCAAATAATACCCTTTAGGGATACTCGCATCTTTTAAGCTGGGTTTTACTAAACTCTTTTTATTCTCGCTTTTAGGCGGCTCTTTTGTTAAGGGCTGGGATTGCTTAATAACAGCTTCTTGCTTATGGGCTTTTTTGATTTTTCTTTTCACCTTTTTGCCTTCTATATAAAAATCATATAAATCATGGATTCTTTGCTTCACATAAGCTTCATAGCAATTCCTATAAATCGGGCTATTTTCAATAGAAGCTTTGGGACTTATTAGCATGACCAACGCCACGCATTCTTCATGGGCGACTTTGAGCCATTCTTCTTCGCTTTGCTCCAGGATTTCTTTGATTTTAGGGAACTCATACTGCGTGCTTTTTCCCATATTGTCTAACATTTTAATCAGATCTTCATAGGCTTGATCGAGCCTTAATTGGATAGGGGGTAAATTTTTGGGCGTATTTTGAACGCTTTTAAGATCCGCTTTTTTGTCCTCTAAACCAACAGCGTTTCTTAAAAAGAGGAAAACCAACAACAGAGTCACTTTTAATATACTTTTTTGCATTCACCACTCCCATGTCAAGCTCTCTATCTTGTTGCTTTATGGTAATCAAAAATAATACTAAATACCGCCATAAGAATTGTTTAAAAACATGGGGTTTTAGTTACTTTAATTTTATAGTAAAAGCCATTACCTTAAGGGGATAGGGGTATTTTGCGATAATTTAATAGCTTTGATATAATAACTTTCAAAAACCATGAAAGGCTTATGATGCAATCTTTAAGTTTGTTAAACCAGTTGGGCGCTAAAATTGATGAATTGATTGAAAAAATCCAAAAACAAGAAGAAGAGTTGAACGCTTTACACCAAGCAAACACCACCCTGAATGCGCAAAATGAAGAAAAAGACATTCAAATCGCTATTTTATACGATGAATTGAGCGCTAAAGATAAGGGCATTCAAGGTCTTTATGACAAAATCTCTGATTTATTGTCATAAACCATTAAAAACATGTCTTTAGAAAACGATAGCTTAGAAATCACTTATTTAGGCAAACGCTATAAAATCTCTCTCAATAACACCTTTAGCGATGAGATGAAATGCACCCTAAAGGAGCGTTTCCATAACCAAGAATTAAACGCTTTAGAGCTTTTAAAGGACTATTTGCATGAAAGTTGTCAAAACGAGTATTTGCATAATGAACTCCAAAAGCTTTTAGAAAAAATCTCATCATGTTCTATCACTTAATCGCTCCTTTAAAAAATAAAACCCCCCCTTTAACTTACTTTTCTAAAGAACGACACCTTAAAGGAGCGTTAGTCAATATCCCTTTAAGGAATAAAACGCTTTTGGGCATCGTCCTTGAAGAAGTTTCAAAACCCTCTTTTGAATGCCTAGAACTAGAAAAAACCCCTTATTTTTTACTCCCTTTTCAAATGGAGCTTGCTATTTTTATCGCTCAATATTACTCGGCTAATCTTTCTTCAGTCTTAAGCCTTTTTACCCCTTTTAAAGAATGCGATTTAGTGGGGTTAGAAAAAATTGAGCCTACTCTTAATGCGTTGAGTCAAACGCAAACCAACGCTTTAAAAGAATTGCAAAAACATCCAGAAAGCTTGCTTTTTGGCGATACGGGCAGCGGGAAAACCGAGATTTATATGCATGCAATCGCTCAAACTTTAGAGCAAAAAAAAAGCGCTTTGTTGTTAGTGCCAGAAATCGCCCTCACCCCTCAAATGCAGCAACGCCTTAAAAAAGTTTTTAAAGAAAATTTAGGCTTGTGGCATAGCAAACTCTCTCAAAATCAAAAAAAGCAATTTTTAGAAAAGCTTTATTCGCAAGAAATCAAATTAGTGGTAGGCACACGAAGCGCGTTGTTTTTACCCCTTAAGGATTTGGGTTTAATCATTGTAGATGAAGAGCATGACTTTTCTTATAAATCCCATCAAAGCCCTATGTATAACGCTAGGGATTTATGCTTGTATTTATCCCATAAATTCCCTATTCAAGTGATCTTAGGCTCTGCTACGCCAAGTTTGAGTAGTTACCAACGCTTTAAAGATAAGGCTTTAGTGCGCTTAAAGGGGCGCTACACCCCCACGCAAAAAAACATTATTTTTGAAAAAACGGAGCGTTTTATCACGCCCAAACTCCTAGAAGCGCTGCAACAAGTGATAGACAAAAACGAGCAAGCCATTATTTTTGTGCCTACAAGGGCTAATTTCAAAACCTTGCTGTGCCAAAATTGTTACAAAAGCGTTCAATGCCCCTTTTGCAGCGTGAATATGAGCTTGCATTTAAAAACCAACAAGCTCATGTGCCATTATTGCCATTTTTCAAGCCCTATCCCTAAAATTTGCAACGCATGCCAAAGCGAAGTTTTAGTGGGTAAAAGGATAGGCACCATGCAAGTGTTGAACGAGTTAGAAAGCCTTTTAGAGGGGGCTAAAATAGCCATTTTGGATAAAGATCACACTAGCACGCCAAAAAAACTCCACAATATTTTAAACGATTTCAACGCTCAAAAAACGAATATCTTAATCGGCACGCAGATGATAAGCAAAGGGCATGATTACGCTAAAGTGAGTTTAGCGGTTGTTTTAGGCATAGACAATATCATTAAATCTAATAGTTATAGGGCTTTAGAAGAAGGCGTGTCGTTACTCTATCAAATCGCTGGGAGGAGCGCTAGGCAAATTTCTGGTCAAGTGTTCATTCAAAGCACCGAAACGGATCTATTAGAAAATTTCTTAGAAGATTATGAAGATTTTTTACAATACGAATTGCAAGAAAGGTGCGAACTCTACCCGCCTTTTTCAAGGCTGTGTTTGTTGGAATTTAAGCATGAAAACGAAGAAAAAGCCCAACAATTGAGCCTAAAAGCCTCTCAAACCCTTTCTTCGTGTTTAGAAAAGGGCGTAACGCTCTCTAATTTCAAAGCCCCTATTGAAAAAATCGCTTCTTCTTACCGCTACCTTATTTTATTGCGTTCCAAAAACCCTTTAAGCCTAGTCAAAAGCGTGCATGCGTTTTTAAAAACCGCCCCCAATATCCCTTGCAGCGTGAACATGGATCCTGTGGATATTTTTTAAAAAACTTAAGTCTTCTATATTATTTTAAAAAACTTAAGTTTTTCTGGCAACTAACAGCGTGAAATTCACCCATTTAAACACCGCTTCCACATGCTTAAACCCCACGCTTTCTAAAAGCGCGATATTTTCTTTCAAGCTATAAGGCACAAGCACATTTTCTAACGCTTCCCTTTTGAAAGCGATTTCATTGTGGCTGTAGCCTTGATTTTGTTTATAAAGGTAGTATAGCTCTATCATTTGCTTGTCTAATATCCGATCTTCGCTCATGATCTTTTCGCCCACCAATAAAACCCCATTCAACGCAAGGCTGTTATAAATCTTTTTGAGCAACACCTCTCTTTGCATGGGGCGGACAAATTGCAACACAAAAAGCAATGAAAACGCACTCGCTTCTTTAAACTCAACCTCTAAAAAATCCATGCATTCAAAACGGACATTGTTAAAATCTTTTAATTTTTCTTGCGCTTTTTTGAGTATGGGCATGGAATTGTCAATCCCTATAAGTTCAATATCTTGTTGGATTTGTTGGTTAAGCACGATGAAAAAGTTCCCGGTAGAACAGCCCAAATCATAAATCAAGGGCTTAACATTGGTATTTTCTTTTAAATTTTGAGCGATAAAATACGCCCCCAGATTCAACATTTCATGATAATAGGGGATGGAGCGCTCCAGCATGTCATCAAAAACATGGGCGACTTTCTCATCAAAGCAAAAGCGTTTGTTTAGGGATTGATTAAACAGAGTGTCTTTCATTCAAAAAAGAAGCGTGGTTTAAAAACCTTTAAACCACTCTATGCAAAATAACGCTTAAGCTTTTTTATGCACCAACTCATTGATGTAGTAATCCACTGAGCCTAAGCCTTCTTTTTTCGCCCATTCATAGCATTGAGAAACAAAATGCCAATTGATATGCCCATAGAATTTTTCCAAATACACAGGGCGTGCGTTTTTATGATCAATGTAATAAGCATGCTCCCACACATCCACCACTAAAAGCGGCACTTTTTTATCCGTGACTGGGGTTTGAGCGTTGCTCGTTTGAATGATTTCAATTTTTTGAGTGTCTAAATTATACGCTGCCCAATTCCAACCAGAGCCAAACAAAGTGGTCGCACTCTTAATGAAGTCTTCTTTAAATTTTTCCAACGATCCGAAATCTTTTTCTAAAGCCCCTTTTAACTCATCGCTTAAAGCAGTCGCTTTGGGGCTTAGGCAATCCCAATAAAAATCGTGGTTATAAATTTGAGCGGCGTTATTAAACACGCCTCCGCTAGACTTTGTCAAAATAGCGAACAAAGAACTTTTCTCAAACTCCGTGCCTTTGATGAGATTATTCAAATTATTCACATAAGTTTGATGGTGTTTCCCATGGTGGAAATCAAACGCCATAGGGCTTAAAAAATCTCCCATGCTGTCTTTAGCAAAAGGCAACTCTCGTAATGTAAACATGTTTTCTCCTTGTGATTAGATAGCCGTATTGTAATCATTTTTTAATACTTTTTGGTAAATCTTTTCTTAAAAATGGATCGTTATGCAAATTTTGTAGATTTTAAGGGGTTTTTTAAAATGAAAACGACTTTTTAAACAAATTCTTTTTAAATTTTTTAAAAGTTAATTTTAATTGACTATTATTCTAACGCAATATAGCAATTCATTAGAAAGGATTTAACCATGCAAAAAGTTACTTTTAAAGAAGAAACATACCAATTAGAAGGGAAAGCCTTGAAAGTGGGCGATAAAGCCCCTGATGTGAAATTGGTCAATGGCGATTTGCAAGAAGTCAATTTGTTGAAGCAAGGCGTGCGTTTTCAAGTCGTTAGCACGCTTCCTAGTTTAACCGGATCGGTTTGCTTGCTCCAAGCCAAACACTTCAATGAGCAAGCCGGCAAACTGCCTTCTGTGAGTTTTAGCGTTATTTCTATGGACTTGCCTTTTTCTCAAGGGCAAATTTGCGGCGCTGAAGGCATTAAGGACTTAAGAATTTTAAGCGATTTTAGGTATAAGGCTTTTGGGGAAAATTACGGCGTGCTGTTGGGCAAAGGCTCTTTTCAAGGCTTACTCGCTCGATCGGTGTTTGTTCTTGATGATAAGGGAGTGGTTATCTATAAAGAAATCGTTCAAAACATTTTAGAAGAGCCCAATTATGAAGCGCTTTTAAAAGTGTTGAAATAGGAAAATTAAAAGGAGGGGGCTACAATTTAGTGAATCTCAACGCAAAAAGCCCCACTTGTTAAAAAGCGTTGGTGATAAAAACTAAAAAATGAGAAGTTCTTTTTAATCCACTTAAAAAATTTTCACGCTATTTTTAAAAGAAAAGATTGAAAAAGACTCTGTTATCAATCAAACATTAACGCTTGATTAAAATCAAGCTTTTAATGGAACAAGTCTTTCTCAAAACCCATAAGGGTTTGATAGAATTTTGATAGAATAAGGTTTTTAGAAGTCTTTTTTTAAGATTTCTTCCACTCTTAAAATGGTTACGAGTCTGTCGTTTTGTTTCCCAATGCCATAAGTTAGATTGTTGTTATCGCTCAAAGTCTCTGGCACCGGGTCAATATCCGTTTGCTTGATGCGAATGGCTTCAGTCAAGCGATCAATGAAAAACCCAGCGATCTGATCGTTATGACGCACCACCAAATAACGAGTGTCTTTGTTTTGCTTTTCCGCTTTCAAGCCAAACTTTAAACGCAGGCTAATCAACGGGAAGACATTACCCCTTAAATTGAACACGCCAAGCACATAGTTTGGGGTTTCAGGGACTCGTGTGTAACCAATGGGTTTGACGATCTCTAGAATGTTCAAAATAGGAATGGCGTATTCTTCATCGCCAATAATAAAGCCAATGAATTGCAAAATTTCTTCATTGTCTTCTTGTTTAGAGCCTACACTAGCTTCTTTTTGTCTTTCAAATAAATCTTTCAATTGATTGCTCACGATTGGTCTCCTTCTAATTTAATACTGCGCTTCACTACGGTGGTTAAATACTCACCGCTATAAGGTTTGGTGATGTATTCAGTCATGCCGGATTCAACGCCACGCATCCTGTCGGTTTTAGTTACCCGACTGGTTACTGCAATCAAAGGCAGGTTTTTGAATTTATTGTATTTACGCACTTCAGAAGCGAAAGTGTAGCCATCCATTTTAGGCATTTCAATATCCACTAAAATAGCGTCCGGAATCTTATCGCCATTTTTAAGCATTTCTAAGCCCTCTAACCCGTTAGTGGCCTCTAAAAGCGTGATGCCTAATGGTTTTAAACATTTGCGGATAATCGCTCTGTCCGTGCTGCTGTCATCAATCGCTAAGACGACATAATCGCTAGGGGAATTTTTGCTCTTCGTGTTTTCTGATTCATTCATCAAATTAGTGATATTGACTTTGATGCTTTTTGCCATATCCATCATCGCCCCCACATCTACAATGAGAGTGATTTTCCCATCGCCTCTCACCGTAGCGCCAGCAATGCCTCTAGTGTTTTTAAGGTAGTAGCCTAAAGATTTGATGACCACTTCTTCTTGACCGATCAAATAATCCACGATCACGCCAATTTTTTGATCAGCCAAGCCAATGATAACCACATACACATCTGAGTTGGATTCCAAAATAGCATCCACTTTAAAAATATCAGAAAGGCGCACCAAAGAAAGCACCTCATCTCTCAAACGCAACACGCTTTTGCCATCAACGGTGTAAATTTCATCCTGGCTGATGCGCACGGTTTCTAACACTGAAGAAAGCGGGATAGCGTAATATTCTTCTTGAACGCCCACGAGTAAAGCTTGAATGATAGCTAAAGTGAGAGGGATTTTAAGCTTTTGGGTCGTGCCTATCCCCACTTCTGAATCAATTTCAATGATCCCATTGAGCTTTTCAATATTGGTTTTCACCACATCCATGCCCACGCCTCTGCCTGAAACATTGGAAACGACTTTTGCGGTAGAAAAGCCTGGCTTGAAGATGAGGTTAAACGCTTCCCTATTGCTCATGCTTTCAGCGTCTCTTTCGCTAATCACCCCTTTTTCAATCGCTTTTTCTTTAAGCATCACAGGATCTAACCCCTTGCCATCATCAGAGATTTTAATCACAATGTGATTGCCCTCATTATACGCGCTCAATTGCACTTTACCGGTTTCAGGCTTGTTAAGCCTTCTTCTTTCTTCTAAAGGCTCAATCCCATGATCGCATGAGTTGCGGATAATGTGGATGAGCGGATCGCCAATCTCTTCTACAATGGATTTATCAAGCTCGGTTTCTTCGCCCTCAATGATTAATTCAATGCTCTTTCCTAATTCCCGGCTCAAATCCCTTACCATGCGAGGGAATTTATTGAACACCTTGCCCACTGGTTGCATCCGGGTTTTCATCACCGCAAGCTGCAAGTCTGTCGTTACCGCTGAAATAGAAGAGACTACCTGGTTTAATTCCTCTAAAAATTTTTCCCCATCATAGCGTTCTTCCACATCGCCATAAATCCTGATCAAGCGATTCTTGCCCAACACAAGCTCACCGATTAGATTCATCAAGTGATCCAAGCGGCGCACATCCACCCTAACGGTTTGCTCCACGCCAATAGAGGGGGCTTTATTTTCTTCAGTATCTGCTTTAGTTTTAGCTTTAGTTTCTGTTTTAGGGGCTTTGGGGATTTCTGTTTTGGGGGGTTCTTTTGTTGAGGTAACTTCTTGTTTAGGCTTGGCTTGATCTTCTTGTTTTTTTTGGGCTCTTCGTTCTTTATCGGCCTCTTGGCGCTTGTTAAGCAGGCGTTCAATTTCCGCTTCCACTTCTTCAGCGCTCATGTTAGCATAATCCAAATCCGGCTCATCGGCTAGCGGGTTATCGCTTGCGGGATTTTCTGCAGTAGGGGTTTTATTTGCTTTAATTTCTTCTTTCGCTTTTTCTTTAACTTCTTCTTTTGGGGCTTCTTTAGCCCCTGAAGTTTCTTTAGCACCCTCTAAATTTTGGCTTGTAATGGCTTGAAGCTGTTTGACCGCTTCTTCAATCTCATTTTCCTTGCCGTTATTGGTATCTGATCCGGTATCTCTAATCGTTACGAGTAAGGTTTTCATCAAATCAATGGAGCGCAACACGACATCCATAATATCCGGCGTGATTTTGATTTCGCCCTTTCTGGCGCGATTTAAGACATCTTCCATGTTGTGCGTGAGGTGCGTGAGGATATTAAGATTCAAAAACGAGCTAGAGCCTTTAATGGTGTGAGCGACTCTAAAAATGCGATTGAGCAAGTCCAAATCTTCAGGGTTATGCTCCAATTCCACTAAATCCTGATCCAACTGCTCGTTCATTTCAAAGGCTTCAATCAAGAAGTCTTCCATTATTTCTTGCAAATCATCCATTTAAAACCCTTTTTAGCGTTTGAGATAAGAGTATTTTACAATTTTATGAAAAGAATTACGCATTCTTGTCTAAAATCTTAGAAATTTCTTCGGTGAATTTCTCTGCGTCAAACTTGACTAAATACGCTACTGCCCCCATTTCTTTAGCCCTTTCAGCGCTGTAATTATCGCAAATAGAAGAATTAAAAATCACAGGAATATAAGCAAACCTAGGATCTTTTTGGAGCTTGAATAAGAAATGATAGCCATCCATTTTAGGCATTTCAACATCTGAAATAATGAATTTCAAATGTTTCCTCAAATCGTCCCCGTATTTTTTGAATAACATTTCTAATTTGTTCAGCCCGTCTTCCCCATCCACAGCTTCCGTGATGCTAAAACCCAATTTACTCAAATGGTTTTTTAAGGTTTTTCTTGCGGTCTTGCTATCGTCTAAAAACAACACTTCGCCTTCAAAACGCTCTTTAGGGGTGTCTTTGGTGTTTTTGGCGTCTTCATTAAGTTTTAAATCGTCTAAAATGCTCTCTAAATCCAAAATAAGCAGGGTTTTGTCGTTTTCAATGCGCGTGGTGCCGGTGATATTTTCTTTATTGATGCTATTAGAAGCGCTAAAGGATGCAGGCTCCACATCTTTCCAGCTAATGCGCCTGATACGCCTAGCCGAATGGACTAAAAAGCCCATTTTAACATTGTTAAATTCAGTGATAATGACGATTCTTTCGTTTTCCTTGCTTTTATCCGGGACAATCCCTATCCATTTGGCCAAATCAATAAGCGGAATGATCGTGGAGCGCAAATCAAACACGCCGATAATGTAATCTAGATTAGTGGGGTATTCAAAAAGGGTGGGCATGGGGATGATTTCTTGGACTTTAGCCACATTAATGCCATAAATCCCCTCATAAGGGACGCCCTCTTGCATGCCATAAATACGAAAATCCACGAGTTCTATCTCACTCAATTTTAAATCGTTAGCTGTTTTTTCTGCCATGTTAGGCGTCCTTATCTTGAGATGGTTCTAAAAGGCTTGATGATACCTTAAAAAGGCTTTGTTCGTAATAAAAGGAAGGCAGTGGGCAGTAAATAGGCGCGCTTGAATGGATTTTTGCACCGCTTTTGAGATGAAAATGCCCCTCTATAATGCCATCAATCCTACCAATGTTAAGATCTTTAATGTAGTTTTGATAGGCTTTTAGGCGCTTTTCAATAAAAGATTGCAATTCTTTTGGATCTAATTCCCAAAGGCGGATGGGCTTTTGATAGATGAGTTTTTTCAAAAAAGGGTATAAGGTTTTAAAGCTCGCAAGATTTAAAAAAGTTAGAAAAAATCTAGCCCAAGTGGAAGTGAGTTGCGTGATGTAAAATTCATACGCTTTAGTAATGAATAAATCCCCATGGGCTAGCAAAAAGCGTTTGTTATCGTATTGGAATAATACGGGCTGGTTTTGGCGCTCAAAAACTACCACTTTGGAATTGAATACAAAACGCATGGAAAAATCATGATTGCCTTCAAAATAAAAGACTTGTGAAATTTCGCTTAAAGCGTTGATGAGATCAATGATTTTTTGTTGCTCTTTATCTAGGGGTAAATAGCCCACAAGCGCATGGAAAATATCGCCCATGAAAAAGACTTGTGGGGGTTTGGCGCTTAAAAGTTCTTTAAGCGTATGGATTAAATGAGGGCTTTTAGGCAAAAAATGCGCATCAGAGATGAAAACAGCCCCATTTTTAAGCACATAAGTTTCTAACATCTTACTCTTTAAACAAAAAAGAGCCAATCCTTAAAAGATTCGCCCCGCAAGCAATCGCTAATTCAAAATCACAACTCATGCCCATTGAAAGAACGCTCGCATTTTTTATTTGGTCAAAAAGCTTTTTGGTGGTGATAAAGGATTTTTCAATTTTTTTTTCATCATCAGCATGAGCCCCTATACACATCAACCCCTTAAGTTTGAGGCGCTTGCAAGTTTCACTGATTTGAGAATAAATTTCTAGCGCTTCTTCAGGCACCACCCCGCTTTTACTTTCCTCATACGCGCTATTAACCTGTAAAAGAGCGTTTAAATTGACGCCCAATATTTCGCAACGCTTTTCTATTTTCAAAGCGAGTTTTAAAGAGTCTAAAGAATGCAAAAGGGCGGGTTTTAAACTCAAAAGCGCATTGATTTTATTTTCTTGTAAAGAGCCTATCATGTGCCATTCAAGGGGCAAATGCTCTAAAGAATGCATTTTAGTTTTTAAATCTTGAACTTTATTTTCTCCAAAAGCCCTTTGAGAGCAGTTGTAGTAATGTTGGATAGCTTCTAAGGAAGCGTTTTTTGAAACAGCCACGATTTTGACAATATGATGCCTTGAATAGGCGGTGCGAGCCTTTTCTATTTTGGTGATGAGAGTATCAATCCTTTGGCGATAATCTAACATAATTCTTCTTTATGGCTATTCTTTATAGATCTTCTTTGTGCGTGCTGAAAGAATGCGTGAGATGGAATTTTTGATTTAAAGTTTCAAAATCTTTTAAAAGCCCTTTCTTTTTCAAATTTTCTATGACTTCCATGGAGCAATTGGTTTCGGTGGGCCATTCTCTAAAATGTTTATCCATAACGCCCTTATTGGTAGCGTCTATAAAAAAACAATGTTTAGAGATGAGGATATCACGCTTAGCGTCAATATTATTAACGATGCGCCATAACAGCATGTAAGGGTTGTTTAAATCGTTGCTGGTATGCTCTACAAAGATGACAATGCGTAAATGCTCTTCAAAACCGAGCAAGTTTTTAGCCAATTCAATGACGCTTTTGTCTTTCTTTTCCACGCTAATGACGCAAATGGGGTTACGAGTGTGCGGGTAATATTGCTTCAAAAGAACGATATTTTGCATTTTATCTTGTAAAAGCGCTAATAAGGCGTTATCGTTTAAAAGCGTGGGGTGGGGGGTATTGCTTTTAGAAGTCGCATCAATACCGAGTTTCCCTCCCATAGCGTATTCAGGGCTTGCATGATCTAGTGCGTCGCACACGCCTTGAGAGATGAGCGCGTTTTCTTTAGAAAAATTCTCTAATATATACTCAATGATAGCGTTGGTGTCTCTTAGATTAGGAGCGTCTTCATTGACAAAAATCGCATGTTTGACAAAACTCATCTGCCCCACACCCCAAAAAGCATGCATGACTTGCTTGGCATGAGCGTTATAGCATGTGTGTATTTTGGCTAAAATCAAATTATGAAACACCCCATTTTCTGGCATGTAATAATCTATGAGATTGGGGGCGTTCATTTGAAGTAAAGGCAAGAACAAGCGTTCAGTCAAATACCCCATGTATTTGTCTTCTAAAGGAGGCTTACCTACCACAGTGGCTAAGTAAATGGAATCTTTTTTATAGCTAATGGTTTTGACTTCTAAAACAGGGTAAGGCTCAATAGGGGTGTAATAGCCAGTGTGATCCCCAAAAGGCCCTTCAAGCTCTAATTTCTCGCAATCCACAAACCCTTCTATCACAATATCGCAATCGCTTGGCACGCTCAAAGGATTGCTCAAGCATGGCATCACGCGCGCTTTTTTTCCTCTCATAAACCCATAGAGCATGAGTTCATAAACCCCATAAGGTAAGGGGGCTGTCGCGCACCATGTATAGAGCAAATCCCCACCAATAGCGATACTGACGGGCATTTTGACTTTAGCCTTAGCGTATTCGTGGAAAAAGAGTTGGGAGTCTTTATGGATTTGCCAGTGCAAGCCTAAATGGTTTTTATCATAAACTTGCAAACGATACATGCCCAAATTCTTTTTTTTATGATCCAGGCTTTGGGTATAGACTTGCCCCATAGTGATAAAAGCCCCGCCATCTTTTTCCCAAGTTTTTAAAACGGGCAGATCCCACAAATTGACTTCTTTGTCTTGCTTGATGATGAGATCTTTAGGGCGAGTGGTTTTTTTAGGGAAAATGTGTCTTAAATCCCATAAATCTTTTAAAACTTTCAAACCCTCAGTGAAATTTTTAGGAGTACTAAAGTGTAAGAAAGTTTGCATGCGTTGTTGCAGGCTTTCTATAGGGGTTTTTAATAAAAGATTTAAGCGCTTGAAAGAGCCAAAAGCGTTCATCAAAACAGGCATGTCAAAGGTTTTGATTTGGTTATGCTCTTTTCTTATGGGTTGCGTGAATAAAAGGGCTTTGCCTCCATTAGGCTTTTTCGCTTCTATATACGCCAGATGAGCGATTTCTAAATCCACTTCAAGGGGGGTGTCAATGATCTCTAATTCATCATGTTTTTTTAAAAGCTTTAAAAAATCTCGCATCCAACTACCTTAAATAACCACATAATGAACGCTTAAGCATGCAGGAATGTTTTTAAGCTCTTCTAAAACTTCCAAAGAAACTTCTTCATCTACAATAATGAGCGCTAAGGCTTCTTTTTGCGTGTTGCGCCCCAAACGAAAATCAGCGATATTAATGCCATGCCTAGCGAACGCATTCCCCACACTCCCAATAACGCCTGGAATATCCGTATTCCTAAATAGAAGCATTTTACCCTTTGGCTCTATATCAATATGGAATCCATCAATTTCAGTGAGTTTTAAAATATCTTCTTCAAACACCGTGCCGCTCACGCTGATCGCGCCATTAGCCGCATTTAAAGTTAAAGAGAGCATGTTTTTATAGGGCGAAGCGCTTTCTTTAAGGCTAACCTTAATCTCAATGCCTCTTTCTTTAGCCACAAAGGGAGCGTTAATGTAATTGATTTTATCCCCTACAACAGGTTTTAACACCCCCACTAACATGAAAGCTACAAGGGCGTCTTTGAATTGGTTGATCTCCCCACAAAGACTGAGTTCAATCTTTTGGCACACGCCCTTATGGATTTGACTGGAAAAATAACCCAATTTTTGCGCTAAATTCAAGTAAGCTTTAGCGCTTGCATCAAAAGCTTGCATGGGTAAATTCAGAGCATGCGGGTGGCTTGAACCCCTTAAAGACTCCATAACCCCTTGAGCGGCTTGTTTGGAAATTTCTTCTTGGGACTCTAAAGTGTTCGCGCCAATATGGGGGGTCGCATACACATTAGGCAAGTCTAAAAGCTTGTTGTGAATACCAGGCTCTTTAGAAAAGACATCAATGCCAAGCCAACGCACTTTTTTGGTTTCTAAAGCCTCATAAAGAGCGTCTTCATTATAAAGCCCACCTCTAGCGCAATTGATCAAAATAACCCCTTTTTTCATGCGTTCAATCTCTTTAGCGCCTATCATGTTAATGGTTTCTTTATTTTTAGGGGTGTGGATAGTGATCATGTCGCATTGCAAAATGTCTTCAAAATTTTTCGTGTAAATGACCCCTAAATCAGTGGCTTTTGAAGAAGGGATATAAGGATCATAGGCTAAAACTTCCATTTCAAAAGCTTTTGCCCTAATGCCCACCCTAGAGCCAATATTCCCAAAACCGATAATGCCCAGCTTTTTATTTTTCAATTCCGTGCCATACCAATCTTCTCTTTTCCATAGCCGTTGGTGTTTGATTTGATCGTTCGCGCAAGGGAACGAGCGCACCGCATTGATCAAATGCGCCATGGTCAATTCCACAGCGGCAATCGTGTTAGCGGTAGGGATATTCATCACGACAATGCCTTTTTGAGAGCAGCTTTCTAAATCAATATTATCCACTCCCACGCCCGCTCTCACGATGGATTTTAAATTAGTTAAGGGCTTTAAAAAATCGCTTGTGATAGGGGTCATGCTGCGAGTGATGAGCACATCCATGGGGATGAGTTTTTCTAAAAGCTCCTTTTTGGGGCATTTGGAATAATCATGCAAGACAATGTCTTTTTGAGCTTCTAAAATTTGAATGCCTTTAGCATGGATGGGGTCGCAAATGGCTACTTGATACATTTTTATCCTTTGAATTTAAAAAACAGCATGATAGCGTATTTTATAATAGTCTAAATCAGCCAGCAAGCGTTCTTTTTTGTTTTCATCTAAATAGATGATGAGATTGGATTGGTTTTTGGTGCTATCGTAAGCGTAATCAATTTGTTCTTTTTTGAGAATTTCTTTTAAACACCACCATTGATAGTCCTTTAAATCCTTAATGATAAGCTTTGAATACTCCCTTTTTTTTTCTTCAAAAGGGATTTCAAAATGATGCTCTATAACAGGGTAATTGATAGATTCTTGTGCATCAAGGTTTTGAGAAAGGGCGTTATTGCGATCTTCTTCGTTATGGAGAGCTTTTTCATTGTGAGAGATTTCACTAAGGCTATTTCCTTCTAGGTTGATGTCGTGGCTTTTTTCATCCGTTTGAGAGAGGCCTTCATTGATTTGAGAGATCGCATGTGTTTGAGAGATCGTATGAGAAGTAGCGGACATTTCTTTTTTAACGCTTAAAAACAAATAGGCTAAAACGCCAAGAGCGACAGCTAGGGAAATAAAAGCAACAACACCCTTAAATCTCATGCCACTCTCATGCTTTTAAAATCACTCTTTAGAGTTTTTCTTTAAGAATATCCCCTAAAGTCATTTTATCATCGCTCGTGTTAAAAGCTTGCAATTCTTCTTTTTCTTTTTTACGCTCTAACCTATGCACAGAAGCGCGCACCTTGTTGTTAGATTTTTCAATCGCAACAACCACGCATGTGATTTCTTGCCCTATTTTGATTTCATCTTTTTTCAAGGGGTTCAAATCTTCATTTTTGATCAGCACATCAATGCCATCAGCATGAATGAAGACACCAAAATCCTTGATACTCACCACTTTGCCTTGAATCACGCTGTCTGTTTTATGCTTTTGAGCGAATTCTTCTGTAGGGGAAGTAACCAAGTGCTTCGCACTCAAAGAAATCTTTTTATCTTTTTTGTTGATTTTAAGGATTTTCACTTTGATCACATCGCCAATTTTATAGTGGTCTTTGCATTTTTTATCTTTATCCCAAAAAGCGTCGTGATTGTGGAGCAAACCATCCACCCCACCCAGATTCAAAAACGCCCCAAAATCCGTTAAAGTCGCCACTTTGCCTTCTACAATATCCCCCACTTGGTGTTTGGATTCAAAAACATCAAAAGGCCTATTAGTGAGTTGTTTTAAAGAAACCCTTAAGCGGCGGTTTTTAGGATCAATGTCAATGATCTTCACATCAATCTCTTGCCCCACGCTCAAATAGTTGTTAGGGTGGCTGACATTTTTATCCCAAGAGATTTCAGAAACATGCAAAAAGCCTTCAATATCATTACCAATATCCACAAACACCCCGTAATGTTCAATATTGCTCACCACCACCTTAATGGCGTATCCGGGTTTTAGCTTGTCTTGGATCTCTTCCCATGGGTCTTCTATGGTCGCTTTTATAGAGAGTGAAAGGCGTCTTTTTTCCTCATCATAAGCGATGGCTTTGACATAGACTTCATCGCCTTCTTTGTAGTATTTCTCAGGGTTGACTGGCCCTTTATGGCTGATTTCAGAATAATGGACCAAGCCCTCAATCCCTTTAACTTCTACAAAAATACCAAAAGGGGTGATCTGGCGCACAACCCCTAATACCGGCTCTGTGGCTTCTAACAATTCTTTAGAAACTTCAAGCTGTTGTTTGTCATTGACTTCAAAGAATCGTTTGCGAGAAATATTGATAGAGTGGTTTTCCTTATCCACACGAATGATGCATGCTTTAATGCGTTTGCCGATATGGTTTGCGTCATTCTTTAAAGAAGAGTGCGAGCGGGAGAGGAAATACTCCACGCCTTGAGACTCCACGATATAACCTCCTTTATTCTTGCCTACGATCTTGCCCTCAATAATGGCGTTTTCATAGTTTTCGCCCAATTCTTCAATTTTAGCCTGAATCTTTTGTTGGGAAATGGCCTTTTTGTAGGAAACGCTAGGGTGTTCACCTCTTTCAGACACATGCACGATAATGGGGTCATTTTTTTGATACAACAATTGCCCCTTTTCATCGGTGATCTCACTCAAAGCCAAACGACCTTCTGTCTTACCGCCCACGCTCACCATGGCATAACCATCATTCTCATTGATGGAAACGATTAACCCTTCTTTGATAGTACCTTTTTCTAGAGTTTCTTCTTTTTCTAATTCTTTTTTAAAGAGTTTTGCGAAGTTTTCCTCCTCGTCATTAAAGTTCTGATCATCTGCTATCTTGCTCATTGACTGCCTTACTATAAAATAAATATAAAATCCTCAAGGGGATTGTATCCTTTTTTGGCTTACAAAATCGTTTAAAAATTAACAATTAGCGGTTTTTTTAAAGAAAATTTTCAAAACGTGTTAAATCGTGCTGATTTTTTGCTTGACATTTTCTATAATCCAATCCGGCGTGGAAGCCCCAGCGGTAATCCCGCACAATCTTTTATCCTTAAACCATGCTAACTCTAATTCGTTTTCATCTTCTACCAAGTAGCTGTCTTTGCAATGCTGTTTGGCGATGCTTAAGAGCTGTTTGGTGTTTGAAGAAGTTTTACCGCCCACGACTATCATAATATCCACTTCCTTACTCAAATCCAAAGTGGCTTTTTGGTTGTAGGAAGTAGCGTTACAAATCGTGTTAAAAATACGCACTTCAGTGCATCTTTCCACCAAATAAGAAGCGATTTGCAAGAGTTTTGGGGTTTGTTTGGTGGTTTGAGAAACTAAAGCCACTTTTCGTTGCAATTTTTTTTCTTGCAATTCTTCTAACGAATTGATGACTAAAGCCTGGTTAGTGGCATAGCTGATCACGCCCTTGACTTCAGGGTGGTTAATATCCCCAAAAAGCACGATTTGATACCCTTCTTTACTCATGGATTCCACAATTTGTTGAGGTTTGATCACATACGGGCAAGTCGCATCAGTGATTTTGACCCCCTTATTTTTCAAGTATTCTAAATCCTGTTTAGGAATGCCATGGGTTCTTATGATCACGCTCTTATTTTTAGGGATTTTTTTAGGATCTTCTTCAATTTTCACATTGAAGTTTTTTTCCAAACGATTGATTTCTTTAGCGTTATGAATGAGCGAGCCAAAAATCAAGCTGTTTTGATTTTTTTCAGCGATTTGTATCGCTCTTTTGACGCCAAAACAAAAACCATAGTCCTTAGCCATTTTAATTTCCATTGAGACTCCTTTTTTTGAATAGATTGAGCCAAAGCTGAAAGGTTGGGAAAGAAATGTTCGCGCACTCTAAATTATCA
Organism: Helicobacter pylori; assembly: GCF_003638305.1. Classification (GTDB taxonomy): domain Bacteria; phylum Campylobacterota; class Campylobacteria; order Campylobacterales; family Helicobacteraceae; genus Helicobacter; species Helicobacter pylori_DJ. Next base: position 22,349 of record NZ_MVYP01000011.1, read on the forward strand.
ATTTCTAAAGGCAACGCTAAAGTTAAAACAGCAAAACTCATCGCAATCCTGTGATCATTGAAGCTTTTGATAAGGGGGGGTTTAATCCTAGAAAAGTGCTGTTTTAATGGGCTTATATCTCCTAATCCCTCTATATAAAACCCGTCTTCAAATTCTTCGCACTCAATCCCTAAAGCTTTGAAATTAGAAACAACCGCTTTAATCCTATCGCTTTCTTTGGCCCGTAAATCTTTAGCGTTTTTAACCATGTTTTTGCCTTTTGCAAAAAGCATAGCGATGCTTAAAGCGGGGATTTCATCAATAAGGCTGGCGGTATTTTGCTCAATGCTGATCGCTTTTAAAGGGGCATGCTCTATGTAAATATCGCCAATGATTTCTAAATCTTTGGATTGAATCGCATACTCTATGGAAGCGCCCATTTTTTTCAAAACTTCAAAAGCTTCTATGCGAGTGGGGTTGAGCAAGACGTTTTTTAAAAGAAGGCGGCTTTTTGGCGTAATCGCACAAGCGAGAGCGAAAAAAAACGCGCTAGACGGATCATTGGCTATGGTAAAGTCAAAGGCTTCTAGGGGTTTTTCTAGGGGTGAAATTTTTAAAACGCCGTCTTGATTTTGAATGTTAGCTCCCAAACTTTTAAGCATGATTTCTGTGTGGTTACGGCTAAGCTCGCTTTCTTTATAGGCGCTTATGCCTTGAGCTTGCAAAGCGCTTAAAATAAAAGCGCTTTTGACTTGAGCTGAAGCGATAGGGCTTTCATAATGGCAAGCTTTTAAGGGACTCCCTACAATCGCTAAGGGGGCGAAATGGTTATCCTCCCTCCCTAAAATCTTTGCCCCAAAAGCTTTCAAAGGCTCAATGATTCTTTTCATGGGGCGTGAGTTTAGGGAATTGTCCCCGCTTAAAACAAAAAGGCCTTTTTGAGCGCTTAAAAGCCCGCTGTATAAACGCATACTGGTGCCAGAATTGTTGCAATTTAAAATCTTGTTAGGCTCTTTTATAGCCGTTGGTGGCGTGATTTTAAAAGAATTTTTGGCGATATTTTCCACTTTAGCCCCTAAATTTTGAGCGATTTCCAAAGAGCTTAAACAATCTTCTCCCATTAAAAAATTCCGCACGAAACAAGGTTTTTGAGCGAGCAGGCTAAAAATAACGGCTCTGTGCGAGAGCGATTTATCGCTAGCGTTAATGTCAAGCTCTATCACATACTATCCTTTTATTGTCTTTATCCCTTAAGGCGGGCGTTAAATTCTTTTTCTAAAATTTCAAGCACTTTTTGAACAACTGAATTGACATCTTCATCATTTAAGGTTTTTTCTAAAGAATGGATCACGCAACGCACGCTTAAGGCTATGGTGTTATCGCTTTCTTTAAAAATATCAAGGGGTAGAATCTCGCTTAAATTAGGGATTTGAGCGTCTTTTAGGGCTTTTTTAATCTTGCTAAAAGCGGTATTTTCATCAATGATGAGAGTCAAATCCCTCACACTGCTAGGGTAAATGCTAAAGGGTTTTAACAGCATGGCGGGGCGTTTGAGTTTGGAAGCGTCTATCTCAGCGTAATAGCTTTCAAACAAATCTAATTCCTGGATCACTTTGGGGTGGATTTTAGCGATCACGCCTATTACTTCATTATTTTGAATGATTTTAGCGCTCTGGTAGGGGTGGTTAATGGGGGTTTGAATGGTTAGTTTTTCCAAGCTAAAACCCCCTATAATTCTTGAAACGCATTCAGCGAAAGAATAAAAATCCCAAGCCTTGCCCTTAGCGTCAGGATAGCTCTCTTTCTTTTGTAAGCCGCTTACTAAAAAGCCTAGTTTTTGGATCTCTTCTCTCTTAGAGTTATACACGCTCCCCTTTTCATAAAGGGCGATACTTTTAAACCCTAAATTTTTATTCCTTAAGCTGGCGTCTAAAAGCCCGCAAACAAGGCTCGTTCTTAGGGTGTTTAATTCTGTTGTGATAGGGTTTTGCAATTCTAGGGGATCTTCTAAAACTTCAAAGCCTAGTTTTTGCTGTTTTTCTTTAGAATAAAACACGTAATGAATGACTTCTTTAAAACCGCAAGCGAGAGCCTTGTGTTTAAGGTTTTCAAAAAAGCGGTGCGTGTCATAATGGGGGTTTGAATTTTTGCTACTGACGCTATCAAGGGGCTTTGAGATCAAATTATCAATCCCTACAAAGCGCAAGATTTCTTCAGCAATATCTTGGATCGTTTTGATGTCATGCCTGAAATTGGGAACGATAACCTCTAAAATTTGGGGTTTTGAGTTTGGCTCTTTTGCGCTAACTTTAAAGCCTAAACTTTTTAAAATGCCTTGAATTTTTTCTGCCTCTATAACAAGCCCCAAAATTTCGGTGATGTCTTCAAGTTGGAATTTAAGGGCGTGATCCTTTAAAGAATGCTTGGTTTGCTTGCTTTCTAAGATCGTGGCTTTTAACTGGGTGCTTAAAAAATTCAAGCCGTCTGATAAATTAGGGTTGCTCCCCCTAGCGCTCCTATAAATAAGGGCGTTGTCTTTTTGAAGCGTTTTATCTTTTAGGGCGTGTAATTTTAAAGACAGGCTTACAGGATCAGTATAACTCGCCTCTAAAAGCAAACACTCGCTCAAATCTTTTTGATCTTGATGCTTGATAGCGATAGTGGAGCGTTTTTGATGGTTGATATAAACGCTTTCAAGGTTGTTTTCATCGTTTTTGATGATCAAATCAATAGGGGTTGTATTCAGGCCATAAGCGTTCAATATTACCCCACTAAAATGCGCGCTGAATTCTATGAAATTGTTCAGGTCGTTCTCACTTAAGGCATTGTTGTGAGCGAGCGAAAGCTTGATATTTAAAGGGGTTTTTAAAGAATGATTATAAATTAAATAATAAGCCAGATGCGATTCAATATTTTCATCTGTATGAAGCGTGATCAAATCGCTTTTTGGCGTCAAATTTAAAGCCTTGATAGGTTTTAGGGGCGTGTGATAAAAGGCACTAATTTCTCTAGCAATACCTAAAACGCTCAAGCAATCCCCACGATTGGGGGTCAATGAAATTTCTAAAACATGCGTGTTGAAAGGGGCGTATTCATGTAATTCCTTCCCCAAAACCAACTCCCCAATGCTCTCATCTAATTCCAAGATGCCATCATTGATTTTAGGGAAGCCTAACTCAATGCTAGAGCAAATCATGCCATGGCTTTCAACCCCCCTAAGCTCCGTTTTAGCGATTGTGGTTGAGCCGATTAGCGCCCCATTTAAAGCGACTGGCACGAATTGGTTTGGCACGACATTTTTAGCCCCACAAACGATTTGCAACACTCCCTTACCCACATCCACTTGACACACGCTGAGTTTTTCAGCGTTTTTGTGGGGGGCTTTTTCTAAAACCTTACCCACAACCACATTTTTAGGGGCAACACAAGAAACACAGCTTTCCACTTCTAAACCTAAGCAGCTCAAATCCTCACAAAGTTTAACTATATCTTTAGGCGTATTGACAAAAACATTCAAATCATTGACACTCAGTTTCATTAAAAGCTCTCCAACACCCTCAAATCAGTTTCAAAGAAACTGCGCAAATCATTGATTTGACAAGTCAGCATGGCTAATCTTTCAATCCCCATGCCAAAAGCAAACCCGCTCACATTCTCATACCCTATGGCTTCAAACACCGCATTATTGACCATGCCACAGCCCAACACTTCCAGCCAGCCTGTGTGCGAGCAAACCCTACAGCCTTCTTGCTTGCAAAACACGCAACTAATATCCACTTCAGCGCTTGGCTCTGTGAAAGGGAAAAAGCTAGAGCGCCACCTTAATTTCACGCCGCCAAAGAAATAATGCAAAAAGTCTTTAATCACGCCCTTTAAGTGCGTGAAACGGATATTCCCTTTTTGATCCACGACAAGCCCTTCAATTTGATGGAACATGGGCGTGTGGGTCAAGTCATAATCGCGCCTAAAGGTTTCGCCTAAACAAATCATCTTAATGGGTGGGGTTTGTTCTTGCATGGTGTGGATTTGCACAGGCGAAGTGTGGGTCCTTAAAAGCTTGTAATCTTTAAAATAGAAAGTGTCTTGCATGTCTCTTGCAGGGTGGTAAGGGGGCAAGTTTAAAGCGCTGAAATTATGGAAATCATCTTCCACTAAAGAGCCGATTTCAAGCTTGTATCCTAATGGGGTAAAAAATTCAATGATTTTATTTTTAGTATAATTTAAAGGATGAGAAGAGCTTGCTTTGATAGCGTTAAACAAGCTCACATCAATTTTTTCTTTTTTCAAGCGTTCTTCTAATTCAAGCTCTAAAATAGCCTTTTTTTTCAATTCAAAGGCCTTTTCAAACGCTTGCTTATAGTGGTGGATTTCTTTAGCAAAAGCGTTTTTTTCTTCGCCATTCAGATTTTTGAGCTGGTTGAATTTATCCGCAAAAACCCCCTTTTTACCCAAAGCATTCAAACGCGCTTCTTCTAACTCTTTGCTATTAGTAACCTTTTCTAATCGCTCTATTAAGGTGTGCAATAACGATCCTTATATTTTATTTTTAAAAAGCTATAATACAACTTTAATAAAAGAAAAACCTTAAAAGGGAGCAAAAAAGCATGAATGTGTTTGAAAAAATAATCCAAGGCGAAATCCCTTGTTCTAAGATTTTAGAAAACGAGCGTTTTTTATCCTTTTATGACATTAACCCTAAAGCTAAAGTGCATGCGTTAGTGATCCCTAAACAAAGCATTCAGGATTTTAATGGCATCACCCCAGAGCTTATGGCACAAATGACAAGTTTTATTTTTGAAGTGGTGGAAAAATTAGGCATCAAAGAAAAGGGTTACAAGCTTTTAACGAATGTGGGTAAAAACGCGGGGCAAGAGGTGATGCATTTGCATTTTCATATTTTAAGCGGAGATAAACATTAAAAGCGTTGGTGGTATTTCGTGCGAGCGTTTTTAAACAGGAGTTTTGCTCCCTTACTCAATCCTAATGAGAGCCCTTTAGAACAGGTTAAATCCAGTATTATTTTAAAAAAAGGGGTGTCTTATTTTGACTGGGGGGCTTCAGGCTTGGCGAGCGCTTTAGTGGAAAAGCGCGTGAAATCCTTACTGCCTTATTACGCGAACGCTCATTCTGTCGCTTCTAAGCATGCGATTTTAATGGGCATGCTTTTAAAAGAGTGCCAAGAAAAGTTAAAGCGTTCTTTAAATTTGAGCGCTAATCATTGCGTGTTGAGCGCGGGGTATGGGGCGAGTTCAGCGATTAAGAAATTTCAAGAAATTTTAGGGGTGTGTATCCCTTCAAAAACGAAGAAAAATTTAGAGCCGTATTTGAAAGATATGGCTTTAAAGCGTGTGATTGTAGGGCCTTATGAGCATCATTCTAATGAAATTAGCTGGCGTGAAGGCTTGTGTGAAGTGGTGCGTATCCCTTTAAATGAACATGGTTTATTGGATTTAGAAATTTTAGAGCAAATTTTAAAAAAATCCCCTAACAGCCTGGTTTCTGTGAGCGCGGCTTCTAATGTAACGGGAATTCTTACGCCCTTAAAAGAAGTTTCATTGTTGTGTAAGAAATATAAGGCCGATTTGGCTTTGGATTTAGCGAATTTTAGCGCGCATGCTAACCCTAAAGATTGCGAATACCAAACCGGTTTCTATGCCCCTCATAAGCTTTTAGGGGGTATTGGAGGGTGCGGTCTTTTAGGCATTGCTAAAGATTTGATTGACACGCAAATCGCCCCGAGTTTTAGCGCAGGGGGCGTGATTAAATACGCTAATCGCACACGGCATGAATTTATTGATGAGTTGCCTTTAAGAGAAGAGTTTGGCACGCCAGGATTGTTGCAATTTTACAGGAGCGCTCTAGCGTATCAATTAAGAGATGAATGCGGTTTGGATTTTATCCATAAGAAAGAAAACAACCTTTTAAGGGTGCTTATGCATGGCTTAAAAGACTTGCCCGCTATTAATATTTATGGGAATTTAACAGCGAGTCGTGTGGGGGTAGTGGCTTTTAATATTGGAGGGATTTCGCCCTATGATTTAGCGAGAGTTTTAAGCTATGAATACGCTATTGAGACCCGGGCAGGTTGCTCTTGCGCGGGGCCTTATGGGCATGATTTATTGAATCTTAACGCTCAAAAGTCAAGCGATTTTAACGCTAAACCCGGATGGCTTAGAGTGAGCTTGCACTTCACGCATTCCATAAACGATATTGATTATTTGCTAGACAGCTTGAAAAAAGCGGTTAAAAAATTGCGTTAAGCTAAAACTATTTTTAAGGAAAAATTTGGATATTTTAGATTTGAACAAAGCTCAAGCGGTGCAACAAAATGAGCAAGAGGTAGAGGATAAAGAAAAAGAGTCTAAAGAGCCGGTCGTTTTGGAAGATTTGAGCGCTTTAGCATGGCTTGAATTAGAAGAGTTCAGCCGCCTTTCAGGACTTCCTAAAGAAAGGATTTTGGAATTAGTGAATATCGGTAAAATCAAAAGCAAAATAAGCCACAACAAGCTTTTAATTGACGCGAGCAGTGGGACAAACGCTCTAATCAAAAAGGTAGAAAACAATTTGATTTCTATGGATATGAACGGGCGTTCTTTAGAGCCTGTGTTTGTGGAAAAGACTATTAACACGATTTTAAATTTGCATGATAAAGTCATTAGTGCTAAAGACGAAACGATTTCAGCCTTTAAAAATGAAAACATGTTTTTAAAAGACGCTTTAATCTCTATGCAAGAAGTCTATGAAGAAGATAAAAAAACCATTGATCTTTTGCGCGATGAACTCAATCAAGCCAGAGAAGAAATTGAATTCATGAAAAGGAAATACCGCTTGATGTGGGGGAAAGTCGCTGACATGAGCAGCGTGAATAAAAAGTAGTTTCAAATTAATCTCAATAGTGGGATTTTATTAGCGATAATTTTATGTGAATATGTGTTAGAATTTTAGGCGTTTTAACAGAGAATGCAAGCTTGAAGGAGAACCATGTCCATTTCACGCAGAAGTATCCTAACAAAAATCCCACTCACGCTCGCTAGCGCTAATGTTTTGAAAGCTGTTGGTGTTTTTGAAAAAGTAGAATCCATTCCGCATGCGACGCATTTTGGTCCCTTTATCGCAAAGGTTCAAAATGGAGTGATTAAAGATATTGTCCCCCAAAAGAGCGATTATAACCCTACCATGATGTTAAAAGCGATGGCAGATAGGGTGTATTCAGATAGTAGGGTGAAGTATCCTTGCGTGCGTAAGAGCTTTTTAGAAAACAAAAAAAACCACAAAGAATTGCGCGGGAGGGAAGAATTTGTGCGCGTGAGCTGGGACGTGGCATTGGATTTAGCGGCTAAAAAGCTTAAAGAAATCCCTAAAGAAAACATCTATAATGCCAGTTATTGCGGTTGGGGGCATGCGGGCAGCTTGCATCGTTGTAATAATCTAGCATGGCGTTTTTTTAACACGACTTTAGGGGGGGCTATTGGCACTGATGGGGAATATAGTAATGGCGCGGCCGCAAGGATAAACCCTATGATTGTAGGGGATATGGAAGTTTATTCGCAACAAACCACACATGAAGAAATGATTAAAAATTGTAAGGTGTATGTCATGTGGGGGGCGGATTTATTCAAGTGCAACCGCATTGATTATTTTGTGCCAAACCATGTCAATGACAGCTACTACCCTAAGTATAAAAGAGCCGGTATTAAATTCATTAGTATTGATCCCATTTATACCGAAACCGCTCAAGCCTTTAGTGCTGAATGGATACCCATTCGCCCTAACACTGATGTAGCGTTAATGCTAGGCATGATGCATTATCTTTATACAAGCAATCAATACGATAAAGAGTTTATCGCTAAATACACTGATGGTTTTGATAAATTTTTACCCTATTTGCTAGGAGAGAGCGATAAGGCGCCTAAGACTTTAGAATGGGCGTCTCAAATCACTGGAGTGAGCGCAGAAAAAATCAAAGAATTAGCGGATTTATTTGTCTCTAAGCGCACTTTTTTAGCAGGTAATTGGGCCATGCAAAGAGCTCAGCATGGCGAGCAACCGGATTGGGCGTTAATTGTTTTAGCCAGCATGATTGGTCAAGTGGGCTTATCGGGTGGGGGCTTTGGCTTTTCTATGCATTATGGAGGAAACGCTCAAGCAAGCTCTGGGGCAAGAATTGTTCCTATGATTTCGCAAGGGCATAATTCTGTAAAAAGCGCTATTCCAGCATCTAGAGTTTCTGAAGCGATTTTGAATCCGGATAAAGAAATTGATTTTATGGGTAAAAAACTCAAATTACCTAAAATCAAAATGATCTACAATTGCGGAACGGATTTGTTAGGGCATGAAGCTGATACAAACGAGCTGATTCGCGCTTTAAGAACCTTAGATTGCGTGATCGTGCATGAGCCTTGGTGGACGCCTACAGCGAAATTTGCTGATATTGTCTTTGCTTCCACTAGCACTATGGAAAGAGATGATATTACTTTTGGAGGGAGTTATTCTAAGAATGTGGTTTATGCCATGCGTAAGGTAATAGAGCCTGTTTATGAATCCAAAGACGATTATGAGATTTTCAGACAGCTTGCCTTGCGCATTGGGGGCAATGAAACAGAGCAACGATTCACTGAATCTAAGAGTTACATGGAATGGATTAAGGGCCTTTATGAAAAAAGCGATGGCCCTACTTTGAAATCGTTTGATCAGTTTTGGAGGGATGGCTTTGTGGAGTTTGAAATCCCTGAAAATGCGAGAAAGTTTGTGCGCCATGCGAAATTCAGGCAAGACCCTATTAATAATAAGTTGGATACAGAGAGTGGGAAAATTCAAATTTTTTCTCAAAAATGCGCGGATTTTAAACTGGCTGATTTTAAAGGGCATCCCACTTGGTTTGAGCCAGCTGAGTGGCTAGGCTCTAAAATGGCTGAGATTTATCCGTTCCATTTAATCTCTCCGCACCCAAAATACCGTGTCAATTCACAGCTTGATAACACTTGGGTTAGGAATGTGTATAAAATTCAAGGCAGAGAGCCTGTAATGATCAACGAACTAGACGCTAATAAATTAGGCATTAGGCATGGTGAAATTGTAGAAGTGTTTAACGCTAGGGGGAGGTTGTTAGCAGGGGCGTTTGTAACTAAGAATATCCGTCAAGGGGTTTTGAGTATCCAAAAAGGGGCGTGGTATGACCCAGAAGATGTGATGGTTAGAAACCCACGATGCAATGCAGGGCATGTGAATACGCTCACTTCTTTGCGTCCCACAAGCAGCATGACACAAGCCATTTCAGCCAATACCGCCTTAGTCAATATTAGAAGACTTAGAAGGTATGAATTAGTCAAGCCCTACCATTCTGTTTCAACACCAAGCATCATTGGGGCTTAAAAGGAGTGAAAATACTAGCATGAGAGTGTTTTTACCCAATAAAGACTTAATAACTAAAGACTTGACTACTAGTCAAGCCAAAGCGTGGGGTGATTCTCAATTTTTATATTATAATACTTTGCGTCATGTAACTTGTGGTTATGCGACCGATAATAAGTCAAGGATTATAAAAGATGAGCGTTTTTCAAATGAGTTTGAAATGTTGCGTGGGGTTGGTTTTGTTTATGGGGGTCTTATTAGGGGATTTTAAAGCTTTTAAGGTTAGGGTGGATAAAAGTTTAACCCCGCCCTTTTTAAATGTGCTTTCATTAGCTTTTAAACAAGACATGAAAGCAGATCTCATTTTTGTGGTTACTAAAAGCAACAAATTGAGCAAAAAAGTCCTTTGCGATTTTGACGCTTTTTTGTTATCGGAGTCTTTAATGAGTGGTATGCCCGCAAAAGCGCTTTTTCATAAAGAGTTTTTATTCCAGTCTAAAGAAAATAAAACGCTCTATGTCTTTTCGCTTATCAATTCTCAATATTGCTCAAAAGGTGGAAATTATAGACACAAATTAGAAAGGTTAGAACGCTGGTTTGTGCAAAAAGCGCCTGAGTTGGCTGAGAGCCACAGAGTGGATTATAAGAGCCAGTATGATAAAACACAAACAAAAATAAAGAATGAGAGATGATTTTAGTATTAGATTTTGGGAGTCAATACACGCAGCTGATCGCTAGAAGATTGAGAGAGAGTGGGATTTATGCAGAAATAGTCCCTTTTTTTGAAAGCGTAGAAAACATTCAAAAAAAAGCCCCTAAAGGTTTGATTTTGAGTGGGGGGCCAGCGAGCGTGTACGCTAAAGACGCTTACAAGCCCAATGAAAAAATCTTTGATTTGAATTTACCGATTTTAGGGATTTGCTACGGCATGCAGTATCTGGTGGATTTTTTTGGGGGGGTAGTGGCCTATGCGAATGAGCAAGAATTTGGTAAGGCTATTTTAGAAATCACTCAAAATTCTGTGATTTTTGAAGGCGTGAAGATTAAAAGCCTTGTGTGGATGAGCCACATGGATAAAGTCATAGAATTGCCAAAAGGCTTTACTACCCTTGCAAAAAGCCCTAATTCGCCCTATTGTGCGATTGAAAGCGGTAAGATTTTTGGCTTGCAATTCCACCCAGAAGTCATTCAAAGCGAAGAAGGGGGTAAGATTTTAGAAAATTTTGCCCTTTTAGTTTGCGGCTGTGAAAAAACTTGGGGGATGCAGCATTTCGCTCAAAGAGAAATAGCAAGGTTGAAAGAAAAAATCGCTAACGCTAAGGTGTTGTGCGCGGTGAGTGGGGGCGTGGATTCTACGGTGGTCGCTACGCTATTATACAGAGCCATTAAGGATAATTTGATCGCTGTTTTTGTGGATCATGGCTTGTTGCGTAAAAATGAAAAAGAAAGGGTGCAAGCGATGTTTAAAGACTTGCAAATCCCTTTAAACACGATAGACGCTAAAGGAATCTTTTTGTCTAAATTAAAGGGCGTGAGCGAGCCTGAATGGAAGCGAAAAATCATCGGCGAGACCTTTATTGAAGTGTTTGAAAAAGAAGCCAAAAAGCACCATTTAAAAGGCAAAATTGAATTTTTAGCCCAAGGCACTTTATACCCTGATGTGATTGAATCCGTGAGCGTTAAAGGGCCTTCAAAAGTGATCAAAACCCACCATAATGTGGGCGGACTGCCTGAATGGATGGATTTTAAACTCATAGAGCCTTTAAGGGAATTGTTTAAAGATGAGGTGCGTTTGTTGGGTAAAGAATTGGGCGTTAGCCAGGATTTTTTAATGCGCCACCCCTTTCCAGGGCCTGGGCTTGCTGTAAGGATTTTAGGCGAAGTCAGTGAGAGTAAGATCAAACGCTTGCAAGAAGCGGATTTTATTTTTATAGAGGAACTTAAAAAAGCCAATTTGTATGACAAGGTTTGGCAAGCTTTTTGCGTGCTGTTGAATGTCAATTCTGTGGGGGTGATGGGGGATAATCGCACTTATGAAAACGCTATTTGCTTGAGAGCGGTAAACGCGAGCGATGGCATGACGGCGAGCTTTTCTTTTTTAGAGCATTCTTTTTTAGAAAAGGTTTCTAACCGCATCACTAATGAAGTGAATGGTATCAATAGGGTGGTGTATGATATTACCTCTAAGCCGCCAGGAACGATTGAATGGGAATGATTATCTTAAAAATAGCACTAAAAGTGGGATTTTTTGGGTAAGATTAGGAATTGATTTTAAATAAAAAGAAAGAAAGGAATTTAATGAAAAAAGGTAGTTTAGCAATCGTTTTAGGATCGTTACTAGCGAGTGGGGCGTTTTATACGGCTCTAGCTGATGGAATGCCTATGAAGCAGCAACACAATAATATGGGCGAGTCAGTGGAGTTGCATTTCCACTATCCTATTAAAGGCAAACAAGAGCCTAAAAATAACCATTTGGTTGTCTTAATCGATCCTAAGATAGAGGCTAATAAGGTTATCCCTGAAAATTATCAAAAAGAATTTGAGAAGTCTTTGTTCCTCCAATTGAGTAATTTTTTAGAGAGAAAAGGCTATAGCGTTTCGCAATTTAAAGATGTTAGCGAAATCCCTCAAGACATCAAAGAAAAAGCGTTGCTCGTTTTACGCATGGATGGGAATGTGGCTATCTTAGAAGATATTGTAGAAGAGAGCGATGCGCTCAATGAAGAAAAAGTGATAGACATGTCTTCAGGGTATTTGAATTTGAATTTTGTTGAGCCAAAAAGTGAAGACATTATCCATAGTTTTGGTATTGATGTTTCAAAGATTAAAGCTGTGATTGAAAGGGTGGAATTGCGGCGCACCAATTCTGGAGGTTTTGTCCCCAAAACTTTTGTGCATAGGATCAAGGAAACCGACCATGATCAAGCCATTAGAAAAATCATGAATCAAGCCTATCATAAAGTGATGGTGCATATTACCAAAGAGTTAAGCAAAAAACACATGGAACATTATGAAAAAGTTTCTAGCGAAATGAAAAAACGAAAGTAGTTTTTAAGAAACAAAAAGCTTAAAAATCCTTTAGAGCTGTTTTTAAAAAGTAGCTTTTTAAAAGGGTGGGGGAGTTGGAATTAATACAATTTTTGAGTGCCACTTTTGATTTTAGCGGCATTTTTGAAAAATTACGCTCAAAAATCAAAAAATTCAGCTATAATAACGCTTCATGTGAAAATTTCGGGGCGTAGCGCAGTCTGGTTAGCGCACTTGGTTTGGGACCAAGGGGTCGAAGGTTCGAATCCTTTCGCCCCGACCACTTTTTTGCGTAGTTTATTGTTCTGTTTAAAATTCTTTGGTAGAATATCGCTTCCTTTCGTTGAATGGTGGGAGTAGCTCAGTCGGTTAGAGCATCAGATTGTGGTCCTGAGGGTCGTGGGTTCGATTCCCATCTTCCACCCCACCTCATTAAATAAGCGTTTTACCGAGTTTTATGTTAGTCATTCCTTTATTTGAATTGTAAGCGTTCGTAGCTCAATTGGATAGAGCACCAGACTTCGGATCTGGGGGTTAGGGGTTCGACTCCCTTCGGGCGTACCACCTAACATTAATACCATTCAATGCGCTTGTAGCTCAGCTGGATAGAGCAACAGCCTTCTAAGCCGTAGGTCGCAGGTTCGAGTCCTGCCAAGCGCACCACTTTTGACATTCTTTAAAGAGGAATTATGGATTCTTTAGAGTGGGGATTACTCATTTTCTTAATTCTTGTTTTTCTTATAGGCATAGGATACTACATTTTTATGGTTTTTTCTTCTAAAGATTGATCATTAAAAATAGCTCAATCACAAGAAGTAGGGTTGGAAACTCCTAAAACACAAATCTTACATGAAAACATTCAATAAAAGCGGTTATAAAAACCTAAAAAGTGAAACATGTAAGAATAAAAGACATGTACATTATGCGTGAATTTATTGCACCGAACAGGGAAAGCTTTTTGACTACGGCCTATGCGAAATCCTACTATAAAAATATTAAATAAAGCAAGATTTGTTAAAAATTAAGGCTCTGTTTTAATTGTAAAATGTAAAAACACTCAAAGCATCGCATCAAGCGATGTAGCGATCTAAAAAGAGGCTCACAATTGATCTAAAGCCCGCTTTTTAGGGATAAATAAAAAGCGTTTTCAAATTGCATGGATAACTTTATGGAGCGAAGCGTTTCTAATTTTTGGTATAATCGCTAGAAATTATGAGAAAGATTTTATCTTGTTTGAGTGGGGTTTTGCATGCGTTTATTATTGTGGTGGGTATTAGTATTATTATTGTTTTTAAATCCTTTGAGAGCGGTTGAAGAGCATGAAACAGATGCGGTGGATTTGTTTTTGATTTTCAATCAAATCAACCAGCTCAATCAAGTCATTGAAACTTACAAAAAAAACCCTGAAAGAAGTGCTGAAATCTCTCTGTATAACACCCAAAAGAACGACTTGATTAAAAGTTTGACTTCTAAAGTATTGAATGAAAGGGATAAAATTGGCATTGATATAAACCAAAATTTAAAAGAGCAGGAAAAAATCAAAAAGCGTTTGTCTAAAAGCATTAAGGGCGATGATTTCTACACTTTCATGAAAGATAGATTGTCTTTAGATATTTTGTTGATAGATGAAATTTTGTATCGTTTTATAGATAAAATCAGGAGCAGTATTGATATTTTTAGCGAACAAAAAGATGTGGAAAGTATCAGCGATGCTTTTCTTTTGCGTTTAGGGCAATTCAAACTCTACACTTTCCCTAAAAATTTAGGCAATGTCAAAATGCATGAATTAGAGCAGATGTTTAGCGATTATGAATTGCGTTTGAACACTTACACTGAAGTCTTGCGTTACATTAAAAACCACCCTAAAGAAGTGCTTCCTAAGAACTTGATCATGGAAGTGAATATGGATTTTGTGTTAAACAAAATCAGCAAGGTCTTGCCTTTCACAGCCCATAGCTTGCAAGTGAGTAAGATCGCGTTGGCTTTGATGATTTTAGCCTTATTGTTAGGTTTAAGGAAATTGATCACTTGGCTTTTAGCCTTATTATTAGATCGTATTTTTGAAATCATGCAACGCAATAAAAAAATGCATGTCAATGTGCAAAGCAGCATTGTTTCGCCGGTTTCTGTCTTTTTAGCCCTATTCAGTTGCGATGTGGCTTTAGACATTTTCTACTACCCTAACGCATCGCCTCCTAAAGTTTCTATGTGGGTAGGCACGGTGTATATCATGCTTTTAGCATGGTTAGTGATAGCGCTTTTTAAAGGCTATGGGGAAGCGTTGGTTACCAATATGGCTACCAAAAGCACGCACAATTTTAGAAAAGAAGTGATCAACTTGATTTTAAAAGTCGTGTATTTTTTGATTTTTATTGTCGCGCTTTTAGGGGTTTTGAAACAACTAGGGTTTAATGTTTCAGCCATCATCGCTTCTTTAGGGATTGGGGGGTTAGCGGTGGCTTTAGCGGTTAAAGATGTGTTGGCGAATTTTTTTGCTTCTGTTATTTTATTGTTAGACAATTCGTTTTCTCAAGGGGATTGGATCGTGTGCGGTGAAGTGGAAGGCACGGTGGTGGAAATGGGGTTAAGACGCACCACGATCAGAGCCTTTGATAACGCTCTTTTGTCCGTGCCTAATTCAGAATTAGCCGGAAAACCTATCAGGAATTGGAGCCGGCGTAAAGTGGGAAGGCGCATTAAAATGGAAATAGGCTTAACCTATAGCTCCAGTCAAAGCGCTTTACAGCTTTGCGTGAAAGACATTAAAGAAATGCTAGAAAACCACCCCAAAATCGCTAATGGAGCCGATAGTGCTTTGCAAAACGCAAGCGATTACCGCTACATGTTTAAAAAAGATATTGTTTCTATTGACGATTTTTTAGGGTATAAAAACAATCTGTTTGTCTTTTTAGACCAGTTTGCGGACAGCTCTATTAATATTTTAGTGTATTGCTTTTCTAAAACAGTGGTTTGGGAAGAGTGGCTAGAAGTCAAAGAAGATGTGATGCTAAAAATCATGGGAATCGTAGAAAAGCACCACTTGAGTTTTGCTTTCCCATCACAGAGTTTGTATGTGGAGAGTTTGCCAGAAGTTAGCCTAAAAGAAGGGGCTAAAATCTAAAACTTGCAATTATTGGTAGATGTATTCTTTGGTTAAGGGGAAAGTGTTATCCACGCTGTTGGTTAAAAGCAATTGGAATAAATCCGCACTCCCCACCCTGAAAGCGGATGCGCAAGTCCTTAAATACAGATCCCACATGCGGATAAATCTTTCGTCATAGCCGAGTCTTTTCACTTGGTCTAGATTGTGGTTGAAATTGTCTCGCCAAATGTCTAAAGTCTTAGCGTAATGGATTCGTAAGCTTTCAGCCATGAGCAAGTGGAAGTCGCATTCGCTCATCACGCTCATCACTTCCCTTAAAGAGGGCAAGTAGCCGCCCGGGAAGATGTATTTATCCACCCATGCGTTAGTCTTGCCTTCAAAACAGCATAAAATGGAGTGGAGCAAAAACATCCCGCCCGTTTTTAACACTTCTTTAACTTTTTTGAAATAAAAGGGTAAATTATCCTTACCCACATGCTCAAACATGCCCACGCTCACCACTTTATCAAAGCGGTACAAACGCCCGTCTAAATCCTGGTAATTCAATAATTTGATCGTTACTTTATTCTCTAACCCTAGCTCTTGGACTCGTTTGTTAGCCTGTTTGTATTGCTCGCTAGAAATGGTGATCCCCATCACTTCCGCCCCATATTCTTGTGCGGCTTTTATAGAGAGATAGCCCCAGCCACAGCCTATATCCAGCAGTTTTTCGCCTTGTTTTAAATGGAGCTTTTTTAAAGTGTGATCCAATTTTTGGAGTTGGGCGGCGTGGAGGGTGTCATCGTCTTTTTTGAAATAAGCGCATGAATAGCTTAAGGTTTCATCCAGCCAGATAGAATAAAAGTCATTCCCTAAATCGTAATGTTTAGAAATGTTGGAGCTTTCTTTGAGGGGTTTTTGAACGGCTTTAGCGCTATCATGCTTGTGCAAATGCTCATAATTGGTTTGCAAATACAAAGAGTGCATCACCTCATCCATAGAGCCTTCAATATCAATCACGCCGTCCATATAAGCTTCAGCGATCGTCAAAGACATGTCTTTTTTAATGTCGCTAAATTTCAGGGGGCGATGGATTTTAAGGGTGAATTTAGGCGAATGTTCGCCATTCCTATAAACGCTGTTGTCCCAAAAAACGACCTGATAATCGCCGTTTTTCCACTGCTTGAACATGCTTTTGAGCAAAAATTTTGAAATCATCTGTCTATTCCTTGAACTTATTTTTCAATTTTTTGAGCGTTAATTATAATGAATTTTAAGCTAAAAACACCCCATGAATAAGCATAAATTCAACCTCTATTCTCTAAATTTTTAAAAGCATGTTAAAATTAAGAGATTTAAACAAATTTAAGGTAACACGATTATAAAGATGCAAAAATCACTGATCACAACCCCCATTTATTATGTGAATGACATCCCTCATATTGGCCATGCTTATACAACTTTGATTGCGGACACTTTAAAGAAGTATTACACGCTTCAAGGCGAAGAAGTCTTTTTTTTAACCGGCACCGATGAGCATGGGCAAAAGATCGAACAAAGCGCGAGATTGAGAAATCAAAGCCCCAAAGCTTACGCCGATAGCATTAGCGCGATTTTTAAAAACCAGTGGGATTTTTTCAATTTGGATTATGATGGTTTTATCCGCACCACAGACAGCGAGCATCAAAAATGCGTGCAAAACGCTTTTGAAATCATGTTTGAAAAAGGGGATATTTATAAAGGCACTTATAGCGGGTATTATTGCGTGAGCTGTGAGAGTTATTGCGCGATTTCTAAAGCGGACAACACGAACGATAAAGTCCTATGCCCTGATTGCTTGAGGGAGACCACGCTTTTAGAAGAAGAGAGCTACTTTTTCAGATTAAGCGCGTATGAGAAGCCTTTATTGGATTTTTACGCTAAAAACCCTGAAGCGATTTTGCCTATTTATCGTAAAAATGAGGTAACTTCTTTTATTGAACAGGGTTTATTGGATCTGTCTATCACGCGCACGAGCTTTGAATGGGGCATTCCTTTGCCTAAAAAGATGAACGATCCTAAACATGTGGTGTATGTTTGGCTGGACGCTTTGTTGAATTATGCGAGCGCGTTAGGGTATTTGAATGGTTTAGACAATAAAATGGCGCATTTTGAACGCGCTAGGCATATTGTGGGTAAGGATATTTTGCGCTTCCATGCCATTTATTGGCCAGCTTTTTTGATGAGTTTGAATTTACCCTTATTCAAACAGCTTTGCGTGCATGGGTGGTGGACGATAGAGGGCGTGAAAATGAGTAAGAGCTTGGGTAATGTTTTAGACGCTCAAAAGCTCGCTATGGAGTATGGGATTGAAGAATTACGCTATTTTTTATTGCGTGAGGTGCCTTTTGGGCAAGATGGGGATTTTTCTAAAAAAGCGTTAACAGAAAGGATCAACGCGAATTTGAATAACGATTTGGGGAATTTGCTGAATCGCTTGCTAGGCATGGCTAAAAAATATTTCAATTATTCTCTAAAAAGCGCCAAAATCACCGCTTATTATCCTAAAGAGCTAGAAAAAACGCATCAAATTTTAGATAATGCTAATTCTTTTGTGCCTAAAATGCAATTGCATAAAGCTTTAGAGGAATTGTTTAATGTTTATGATTTTTTAAACAAACTCATCGCTAAAGAAGAGCCGTGGGTCTTACACAAAAACAACGAATCAGAAAAATTAGAAGCCTTATTGAGTTTGATCGCAAACGCGCTGTTACAATCAAGCTTTTTACTTTATGCGTTCATGCCAAAGGGCGCTATGAAATTAGCGAGCGCTTTTCGTGTAGAAATCACGCCTAATAATTACGAACGCTTTTTTAAAGCTAAAAAATTACAAGATATGATTTTACAAGACACCGAGCCTTTATTTTCCAAAATTGAGAAAATTGAAAAGACTGAAAAAGGGGAAAAAGAAGCCCCACTAAAAGAAAATCAAGAAAAAGAAAAAGCCCAACCAAAACAAGAAAACTATATCAGCATTGAAGATTTTAAGAAAGTAGAGATTAAAGTAGGACTTATCAAAGAAGCTCAAAGGATTGAAAAATCCAATAAATTACTGCGCTTAAAAGTGGATTTAGGCGAAAATCGTTTGAGGCAGATCATCTCAGGGATCGCTTTGGATTATGAGCCTGAAAGTTTGGTGGGGCAAATGGTGTGCGTGGTGGCTAATTTAAAACCCGCAAAACTCATGGGCGAAATGAGTGAGGGCATGATTTTAGCGGTGCGAGATAGCGATAATCTAGCCTTAATCAGCCCTACCAAAGAAAAAATCGCAGGAAGTTTGATCAGCTAAATGCGATTAGGGGTGAATGAAGCCGTGGAATTGAGTTTGGGCGAATTGCAAAACACGCCCTCAATCAGCTATTTCAATTCCATTGTCTTGTCTTTAAACAAAGTCCAAAAAGGCTCTTTATTTGTGGCTAAAGATCATGCTCTCATTCCTAAAGCTTTAGAGTTAGGGGCTTATGGGATTTTATACACAGGAGAATATCCTTTAAGCGATAAGGATGTAGCATGGATCAAGCTTAAAGATATAGAGCATTCTTTGAATCATTTGTTTAAATTTTGTTTGTTGAACGAGCGCGTGGTCGGGGCGTTACTAAGCCCCATAGAATTAGAGATCGCTTCTAAAATCATCGTGAGCGAATTTGTGTGGTGTTTGAAAGAGAGCCTTGAAGATTTATTCATTATAGAGGGGTGTAAAATAGCCTTTTTTGATAAATTGGAGTGGCTTCATTTGTTTTATAAGCAGGAGCGCTTGAAAGAAGATTTAAAAGAAAGCCGTTTAATGATTCTCAACCAATCGTTTTTTTGCAGCACTTTAGTCTATGAAAAACAAGAATACGAATTAAAAATGCCATGCATCTTTTTAGAGCCTTTAAAAAGGGTGATTCAATTGTGCGATAAATTACAAATTGCGTTTGATTTGAATCTTTTAGGCAAAAAAGAATACCCACTAGATCATTGCAAACCCTTTTTTGTGAATAAAAATTTAGAAATAGCCCCCTATGGTGCAACGGCAAGGGTGGTTGTTGCTGAGACTTCAAAAGAATTGTTTGAAATGATGCTTCAAAAAGCCCTCGAGACTTTATCGTGGGGGAAAATTGTCGTGTTTTGTCGTAAAAACAGCGCGGCTTTCTTTGAAAAAAATAACCCTTATTTTTATACCACCCAAAACAACTTAAAAGAGCAATTAAAAAATTTAGCGTTTAATTTCGCTTTTATTTATGGGATTAGCTCCCATCACTTAGAATCCCTTTTAAACCCCCCTCTTTTTAAAAAAACCCCCACGCTATGGTAAGTCATGCTCATTTGTAACGACAATCTCAATCCAAAAACCCTTTTAGAAGAAATCATGGCGTTAAGGCCATGGCGTAAAGGCCCTTTTGAAATTTCTCAAATCAAGATTGATAGCGAATGGGATAGCTCCATTAAATGGGATCTAGTCAAAAACGCCACTCCTTTAAAAGACAAAATAGTGGCTGATGTGGGTTGCAATAACGGCTATTACTTGTTTAAGATGCTAGAACATAAGCCTAAAAGTTTGGTGGGGTTTGATCCGGGTGTTTTAGTCAAAAAACAATTTGAATTTTTAGCCCCCTTTTTTGATAAAGAAAAAAAAATCATTTATGAGTCTTTGGGGGTAGAGGGTTTGCATGAAAAATACCCTAACGCTTTTGATGTCATTTTTTGCTTAGGGGTGCTATACCACAGGAAAAGCCCGCTAGAAGCTTTAAAAGCCTTGTATCATGCTTTAAAGATAAAAGGGGAGCTGGTGCTAGATACGCTTATTGTTGATTCGCCCCTAGACATCGCCCTTTGCCCTAAAAAAACTTATGCTAAAATGAAAAATGTTTATTTTATCCCTAGTGTTAGCGCTTTAAAGGGGTGGTGTGAAAGGGTGGGGTTTGAAAATTTTGAGATTCTTAGCGTTTCAAAGACCACGCCCAAAGAACAGCGTAAAACGGATTTTATTTTGGGGCAGAGTTTAGAAGATTTTTTGGATAAAACGGATCATTCTAAAACTTTAGAGGGGTATGACGCTCCTTTAAGGGGGTATTTTAAAATGCTCAAACCAAGCAAGCTTTAATAAATAAAGGATTAAATAGTGCAAGAATCAGTCGTTCATGTGGATTATGACTCTTTAGAGACTTGTAAGAATTTCAAACCAAGCGTTGGCACTGAATTAATCGTTTTGGAAAAAGATATAGCCCATGCGCGTTTCAAGGGCAATGAAAGCATGGTGTATGAAGAAAATTTTGTGCATGCCGGGTTTGTGCTTATTGCGTGCAATTATGCGGCCTTGTGTGCGTTGAATAAAAGACACAGCGTGGTGGTTTCTAATAACATCAATTTTTACGCCCCCCTAGAATTGAATCAAGAAGTGCTCATTAAAGCGCAAGTCATTCAAGATGGCGTGAAAAAAGCTGAAATAAAAATAGAGGCGTTTGTGTTAGACATTCAGGTTTTAGAGGGAATGATAGAAATCGTGGTGTTTGATAAAAAGCCTTTTAAATTCAATTTTAAAGAAGAGTAGTTAAATGGTTATTGTTTTAGTTGTGGATAGCTTTAAAGACACCAGTAATGGCACTTCTATGACAGCGTTTCGTTTCTTTGAAGCACTGAAAAAAAGAGGGCATGTGATGAGAGTGGTTGCCCCTTATGTGGATAATTTAGGGAGTGAAGAAGAGGGGTATTACAACCTTAAAGAGCGTTATATCCCCCTAGTTACAGAAATTTCACACAAACAACACATTCTTTTTGCTAAACCGGATGAAAAAATTCTACGAAAGGCTTTTAAGGGAGCGGATATGATCCATACTTATTTGCCTTTTTTGCTAGAAAAAACAGCCGTAAAAATCGCGCGAGAAATGCAAGTGCCTTATATTGGCTCTTTCCATTTACAGCCAGAGCATATTTCTTATAACATGAAATTGGGGCAATTTTCTTGGTTTAACATGATGCTTTTTTCGTGGTTTAAATCTTCGCATTACCGCTATATCCACCATATCCATTGCCCGTCAAAATTCATTGTAGAAGAATTGGAAAAATACAACTATGGAGGGAAAAAATACGCTATCTCTAACGGCTTTGATCCCATGTTTAAATTTGAACACCCGCAAAAAAGCCTTTTTGACACCACGCCCTTTAAAATCGCTATGGTAGGGCGCTATTCTAATGAAAAAAATCAAAGCGTTTTAATCAAGGCAGTTGCTTTAAGCCGATACAAACAAGACATTGTATTATTACTCAAAGGCAAAGGGCCTGATGAGAAAAAAATCAAACTTCTAGCCCAAAAACTAGGCGTAAAAACGGAGTTTGGGTTTGTCAATTCTAATGAATTGTTAGAGATTTTAAAAACTTGCACCCTTTATGCGCACACGGCCAATGTGGAAAGCGAAGCGATTGCGTGTTTAGAAGCCATTAGCGTGGGGATTGTGCCTATTATCGCTAATAGCCCTTTAAGCGCGACCAGGCAATTCGCGCTGGATGAACGATCGCTATTTGAGCCCAATAACGCTAAAGATTTGAGCGCTAAAATAGACTGGTGGTTAGAAAACAAGCTTGAAAGAGAAAGAATGCAAAACGAATACGCTAAAAGCGCTTTAAACTACACTTTAGAAAATTCAGTCATTCAAATTGAAAAAGTTTATGAAGAAGCGATCAAAGATTTTAAAAATAACCCTCATCTCTTTAAAACCTTATCGTAATAAAAGGATAAAAAATGCAAGAAGTCCATGATTATGGGATTAATTTTTGGAGCAATAACGAATTTAAGATAGAAAAAGGCTTGGTTAAAGTTTGTCATGGCAAAAACCCCTCGCTTTTAGAAATCGTTCAAAGCGTGCGCGATAAGGGTTATAGAGGGCCTTTGTTGGTGCGATTCCCCCATTTGGTGCAAAAACAAATCAAAAGCCTGTTTGATGCGTTTTCTTCAGCGATTAAAGAGTATCAATACAGCGGGGCTTTTAAGGCGGTTTTCCCTTTAAAGGTCAATCAAATGCCCTCGTTTGTTTTCCCTTTAGTGCAAGGGGCTAAGGGTTTGAATTACGGCTTAGAGGCCGGGAGCAAGTCTGAGCTCATCATCGCAATGAGTTACACTAACCCTAAAGCCCCTATCACCGTGAATGGCTTTAAAGACAAAGAAATGATTGAGCTTGGCTTTATCGCTAAAAGCATGCAGCATGAGATCACTTTAACGATTGAGGGTTTGAATGAATTAAAAACCATTATCGCCGTGGCTAAACAAAACGATTTTGTAGCATGCCCTAAAATTGGCATTCGTATCCGTTTGCACAGCGCTGGCACTGGCGTTTGGGCAAAGAGTGGGGGGATCAATTCTAAATTTGGCCTTAGCAGCACTGAAGTTTTAGAAGCGATGCGCCTTTTAGAAGAAAACGACTTACTAGAGCATTTCCACATGATACATTTCCACATAGGCTCTCAAATCAGCGATATTTCGCCCTTAAAAAAGGCTTTAAGAGAAGCGGGTAACTTGTATGCAGAATTGCGTAAAATGGGCGCTAAAAATCTCAATAGCGTGAATATTGGAGGGGGGTTAGCCGTAGAATACACCCAACACAAGCACCACCAAGACAAGAACTACACTTTAGAAGAATTCAGTGCTGATGTGGTGTTTTTATTGAGGGAAATTGTGAAAAATAAGCAAGAAATCGAGCCGGATATTTTCATTGAATCAGGCCGTTATATTTCCGCTAACCATGCCGTTTTAGTGGCCCCTGTGTTAGAATTGTTTTCGCATGAATACAATGAAAAGTCCCTAAAAATCAAAGAAAATAATAACCCCCCATTGATTGATGAAATGCTAGACTTGCTCGCTAATATCAATGAAAAAAACGCCATTGAATACTTGCATGATAGTTTTGATCACACCGAGTCGTTATTCACGCTTTTTGATTTGGGCTATATTGATTTGATTGACAGGAGCAACACTGAAGTTTTAGCCCATTTGATCGTCAAAAAAGCGGTGCAATTGCTTTATGTTAAGGATCATAACGATATTTTACGCATTCAAGAGCAGGTCCAAGAGCGCTATTTATTGAATTGCTCGTTTTTCCAAAGCTTGCCGGATTATTGGGGCTTGAGGCAGAATTTCCCGGTCATGCCCTTGAATAAATTAGATGAAAAGCCCACCAGGAGCGCGAGTTTGTGGGATATTACTTGCGATAGCGATGGGGAAATCGCTTTTGATTCCACGAAGCCCTTGTTTTTGCATGATATAGATATAGATGAAGAAGAATACTTTTTAGCGTTCTTTTTAGTGGGGGCGTATCAAGAAGTTTTAGGCATGAAACACAATTTATTCACGCACCCTACGGAATTTAGCGTGGTTTTTGATGAAAAAGGCGATTATGAAGTGGAAGATATTTGCGAAGCCCAAACGATTTTAGATGTGTTAGACGATTTGGACTATGACACCAAAGAGATCGAGCGCCTTTTAAAACAAAAAATTGAAGACAACAACCAACTGGACATGGAAGAAAAGAAAGAAATCATGGGGCGCTTGTATGTCATGCTGAGCGAAAACGGGTATTTGCGCACGATTTCTTAAGAGAACGCTATAAATGGATTATAGCTAAAATAAAGATACAAGAAACGCCAAGCAACATTTGAAAAATAAAGATACAAGAAGAATAAAAGAGAGATTAAAAAAAAAGGAGACCCCTCACAAGAAAGTAAGGGGGGGGTTTAATTTTCACCCTCCTCCTCTTTACTTTCCTCCATGATAAAATCATTAAGCGACTCTTGGTCCATAAGTCCCATATAAGGCGTAAAGTCGTTTAACAGATTTTTAGTTAAACCGCCACAAGAGAGATTATACTTATTGATACCACCATCGCATAAGAGTTGCGCTATAAACAACGCCTCCTCTTTATTAGTAGGTAACATTTCAGCCCAAATACCTCCTAAATCTTGCGCCTCCTCATCACCTCTCGCATACAACTTAATAAGCTTACAAAAGAGTGTCAAATTGCCTAAATTCATATTATCAAAAGTGTCGTAATAACAATTTTCAACATTACGATTTTCAAGCATTTTAGCCTACTCAAGGTCGCTATGCTTATTTAAGCCCTCCGCACACGATAAAGCGGTAAGAATGATAGCAGAAGCTTGATGTCCTTTTCCTTGATAAAACATAGGGGTCAATAACGCACCAATCCTACTTTTTCTATCAGTAAGGAAATAGTCTTTAGCTACCACCGAGAAACTAGACTCGCTTTTTTCCTCAAAACCGAAAGAGAGTTTATATTTATCCTCTTTTTCTTTAGGAATAGAAGTCCTTTCCTTAACACTTGGTCCGCTAGTTACAATTTTAAGACCTTTCAACAAATCATCAGCGTCATCTTTTTTGTTTTCAGCGTGAAGTCTCATATGCTCGGTTAAGGGAACTTTATTGAACCACTTTAAGAACTTGTCGCTATTGAAAGCGTATGTGGCTTCGTTGCCTTTTTGGCTCCTTAAGGTTACACGATTGAAGCCGATATTAATGACTTTAGCCTCCACCACTTTGTCATTGATGGTGGCTTTGACTAACGCGCCTAGTTTTAATTTATTTTCATTTTGAAAACCCATAAAATACCCCTTGGTAAAAATTTGTTTTAAAATCCGCTATAATTGTCCGTTCAATGTTTTTTAATGTTTTTATCTTTTTGGCATGGCTTGTTCCTCCTTGTTGGGGTTTTAATTTTATTTAAAATTTCCATGTCTATCGCCCTTTCTTAAGATCGTTTTGAAGGCGGTAAGCGCCATTAAAAATACAGCCAGTCAATATTTCTTCAATTTGCGATAATTCCGCATTTTTTAGCGCTTCTCTAGGCGTTTCAACGATCAGTTTAGTTTGCGATAATCGCACCCACTCTAACGCTTCCTCTCTAGATTTAAAACTCCCCAATTCCCCAATGTGGTTGAGAAACTGCTCGCTCATGGGTCTATCCATGTCAATCACAAGATCAAAGGTAACATAAAGCGACTGAACGCTCAAAGAATCCCCAACAATAAAGGTAAAATCAAGCGTGTCATCAAGCGTGTTATGCTGGATATTGTCTATTAACGCATAGTTAAGCTCTAATTTTTCTACTTGCTTTATCGCTATTACGATGTCTTTAGAAAGAGAAGCGCTAATTTTTTCTAATTGTTTTAACAAATCTTTAGGCGGGATAAAACCACGCTCTATATCAGCGTCTATCACGCTTAAAATCGTTCTTTTATCCACTACCTTATCACGCTTTAAATCGTTAGCGATTTTGTTGATTTGAAGGTTTTGTTTATAGCTTTGTTTTGACGCTCTCTCTTTTTCTCGCCATTCAATGACTTCCCTCTCTTCTTGTTCTATGTCTGCAACATCAAAGATTTTAGGAAAACCATAACGATTTTTTTTCGCTCTGATAAAACTTTTAACGCTATCTTCAAGATGCTTGCGAAAATCATCAAAATCATCGCTAGAATGCGGCAGATAAAGCGCTTCTATTTGAGTTTTAGCTATTTCATTAAACTCCATGCCGTTATGCTTATCAGGGTGTTTTGAAAAGAATGCGGCTAGCTTGTTTTTAAGAGCGTTGAGAGATTGTTCTAATTGATTGGGCGTTGAAAATTTGATGTCTGAGAAACTGTCTTGTGTTTTGTTAAAGTCCTTACCCGGTGAAGCGTTGATTAATTCTATAGGGCATTTGCTTTCACAATAACAGATCGCTTGTTGGTTGAATATTTGCACTAACACCAATAAATAGTCTCTTAAATTAAATACGATAGTAGGTTCATTTGCGAACACCAAAAAGCTCGTTTCTTCATTGGGTAAAAAAGGATCTTGCGGGTTGTCTTTTAAAGAATTAAGCGTTTGAACAAACCCTATAAAATCGCGCTTACTCTCTAAATACGATTGCAGCTTTTTCGCTCTTTCTGTATTTTGCTTGGGGGTGTATCGGTATTTAGCGACAAACTCCTTACTAGATATAAAGTCTTTCACGCTCGCCTTAGCGTTATTCTTTAAAAATCTGTCTATAAAATGCTTCCCCAATAAAAAACAAAGCCTCCTATAAAGGTAATTATTGCCTTTAAAAAAGTCCTTAATCAAAATGGGTTTATCCCAATCCACTTTAACAGATTTGTCTTGCCAGTAGATTAAAGCGCGTTTTTAACTGAGCCAGTTTGTCAGTGCTAGATTGAATGCAACCGCTTTTAGCTGCCCCTATCAGTAATTTTGCTCATTATGATTGAAATCTCTGTAAAAAGCGTCTTTAAAGGGTTTAAAGGCTGAGATGATCCCAAAGGGTAGCCCGCTTTTGATTTTCTCACACGCCTTTTTAAGATCGCCGCTTCCAATCGTTTCGTTCTTAATAGCAGAAGCTTTCGTGCTAGAAACTTCAATGGCGCTGTTTTTAGTTTTAGAGGCTTTCTCTCTCCCAATGATCTCCTTAACGAATCGCTTCGCTCTATTTTGAGCCACTTTACTAGCCACAAAATCCTTTTCAAAATCTTGTAACAAATAGTAGTATCTGGTTGGATTCCCGCTTTCATCATTCAATAACAATAAAAAATCATAATCCAATAACATGTCAAGTCCTTTTTTTTAAAATTCATCCTTAGCGTTATTTGACCTTATAAGGCTTGTAAGCTTTTGATCACTTTTTTAAAATCCTCTTTTGCAAAGCTCAACCCAAAAGCTTCCTCATGCCCGCCAGCTTGTATTAAAGGAATGGTTTTAATCTGGCTTAAAAAATTCCCACCACCTCTAGCGCTACCGCTATACCCGTCTTTATTGTCTCTATAGATACAAAGGGAGCGATTGGAAGGGTATTTTTTTAAAAAGTTATTAGCCACTAAACCGCTAACACCCACTTTAATAGAACAGCTTTCATCTAAAAGAGCCACTAATATTTTGTTACAAGGAAAAATTTGAGCGTTTTCTTCGCTTTCTTTCACCATTTTCTTTTTAATGTCGTTGTATCTTTTGAATTCCTTAACATTAAAGGCGCTTAAGCGTGGATCGCTTGTGGGATTGAAATGCTTTAAAACCAGATAGTGCAAATAGCTATTATAACAACCCTTAAACTCTCTAGCCCCACTCAAACGGCTTAAAGCGTTGATATAATTGATACAATTAAAGCCGTATAAGTTAGAAATTTCATCTAAATCGTCTTGGGCCAAAGAAAGGTCTTTATCTTTGAAAAAGCATTCAATGCGGTCATGTTTAGGTTGCGCTAAATTCAAAACCATATCCAAATTATCCCCATTATCCAAATCAATGCGATCGCTTAAAAGCGTGATAGCGATCAATTCTTCTTCTAAAGGAGTGGTTTGCGTTTGAAAGATTTGACTAAACACTAAAGCGCTTGTGAAAGCCCCGCTATAATAGTTAGCGTCTTTTTCATCATTCAGGTTAATGTAGGCGATTTTATTTTTATCAATCAAATCAACTTCAAAACTCTTATGGTGGTCTGTGATGATGCATTGTTCAAAATGTTCTAATAAGATTTTTTGTAATTCTATGTTAGAAACTAAATCCGCCCCCAAATCAGCGCTAAACAATAAGGGGTTTTTTTGAAATTGGTTTTTAATGTGATCTAGGCGGACTAATTGATTGGTTTTAGGGTTAAAGATACAAGGTTGAGACAATAAATCGTTTAGGGCTAAATCAGTGAAACCATAACCATGCGCATTCCTTAAGGGGCTAAAGAAAAAGAAATCTTTAATACCCAGTCTGTAACACATAGACATTAAAACGCTGCCAGCCAACATGCCATCACAATCATTATCTGTATAGAAAACAATGGGGCGATGGCGCTTGACTTCTTCTAAGAAGTCTTTAAAAATCCTTTTCTTTGACATCTTTAATAGCTCTTTTTTAGGCATTGATTATCCCCTTTGTTGTTTTATGCTTGATGATTTTCAATCATTCTAGATCAAAATCATCTTCATATTCCTCTTCTTGCCCTTCTATGTGTAAAATAGGCGTGATAATTTCATACAAAAAATCGTATCGCTTTTGGAGAGACTTCTCGTCCCACTTCCTATAGTCGCTATACAATTCTTTAGTGATGTCATAACAGCTAATCACTTTGCTTGGGTCTTTGCCGCCATAAATTTTTCTTTTTTCATCAAAATCCATGTTTAAAGCTTGCGCGTTCTTTTTACGCTTTAAAAGGGTTAAATTCGCGATATGATTCACCCATTCTTCTCTTTTTTCTTTGTCAAAATCCGCATTCCATTGACTGCCCTTTTTGGGATTTTGGGGTAAAATATGCTCCACTTGGGTTTCGGCATCCATAGCGATAAAATGGGGTTTCTCTTCATCTGTCATGAAATAATTAGCTAGGGCTAAGACAGGGCGTAACCATTTGCTAGGATAAACAGAATAACTATCCCATAAGTTATAGTGGTATTGGTTAAAGGTGTTATAAGATTCTATGTTGTCCAATATGAGCTCTTGGATGGTTTCAATGTCTTTATTGCTTTTAACATTTTTGATAATGTTGATGCTCGTTTGCTTGATGCGCGTGATCGTGCCTCCTGCAATCCAAGTTTGATAATAATAAGACACCAAAAGCCTTTTCAAAGCGTCAAAACCAGGGTATTTGACATAAAGGGCGGTCGTTAAAATACTGGCCCAAAATCTGGAGGGAAGGTATCTTAATAAATAAATGTATCGGTCTGGTTTTTTTAACAAATCGGTATAAGATTTCATAAAAGCGCTCACATCATAAATGAACTCGCAAGCGTCTTTTTTGCTGTCTTTGAACACCTTTTTTAATCCCTTATCGGCTCTCTTTTTAGAAGAACTAGGATCAGCGTATTCTAAATACATGTTAAAAAAGTCTTCCAAATCAATATCTATGCCTTCAATGCTCTTGCAAGCTTCAACCAATTTGTCCCAAGTGGTTATAAAATCCTTACGCTTTTCACTATCTTGCTTGATTTCTTGCATCAAACTGGATTTTAAAATATCAATAGGGCTTAAGGGTTGGCCTCTGTCGTTTAACACTTGAAAGATTTGCATCGCGCTGTCTTGCTCAAAACAAATGATCCTAGTCAAAGCAATGTGTTCATAAAACCACTTGACAAAATCATCCATATCGCTTATGGAACCATTTTCCATGCTCTCATTCAATAGCTCTCTAAAATAATAAGCGTTACGCAAATAAGTGTTTTCTTCAAATTTCTTATTCAATTCGCTCTTTTTAATGTTGTCTTCAAACTCCAAATGGTTTAACACCGTGTTTTCAAAAATGCTATTGTAATTTTGAGCGGTTAAAAACTTCAGACGCTCTTTTCCTTTATCGTATTTATCATAAATACTCCCTTCAATAAAATCTTTAGATTTTTGTCCAAGACTATCTTTATAAAGCCTTAAAATCGTGCAAGCCAGAATGATAAAACTCGTTAACCGCTGTTGGCCATCCACAACATCCCATCTTTTATCTTTTGGATTTTCAGCGATCACAATAGAGCCGCAAAAATATTCATCTTCTCTATTGTTTGTGTAGCTGCCCACTAAATCATCAATCAAAGCTCCTAAATGATCTTTATCCCACACGTAAGGGCGTTGGTAATCGGGAACCTGATAAAAATATTCACTATCCACTAAAATTTGATAGAGTTTTTTTAACTCCACATCTACTTTTGCCATCATTTCTCCTTGTATTGAATTTAACTCTGTAAGCCCCACTGATTTAAAAATGGGGCTTATGGAATCAAATGGTTTGAAAAGGTGGTGCGGGTTAATGAAAAGAGAAATAAAAGAGAGAATAATAAAAAAT
>NZ_MVYP01000012.1:0-50580 GCF_003638305.1 Helicobacter pylori
ATTACCGCTATAAGCATTCTAAATATTCTGTAGGGATTAGCATCCCTTTAATCCAAAGAAAAGCTAGCGTCGTTTCTAGTGGTAGCGATTACACGAACTCTTTTGTTTTCAATGAAGGGGCTAGCCACTTTAAGGTGTTTTTTAATTATGGGTGGGTGTTTTAAGGCGTGAAAATATTGAAAAGCTTAATCAAGCGATAATTTCATTGTGATGCGCTCCATAGGGATCTAGGGGGGATTTTAATGAGGTTGCAGAAAGGAATTATAATATCCCCCCACCCCCTTAAGAGTTTTACAACAAAATGAAACCTGAAACGATAAGTTTAAAAATCTTTGCAAAAATCTTTGAATATTAAGAATTTCACCACCACCAAAATCCACCAACGCCAAGCGTTAAACCCTTACAACAAATAGCGCTAAAACACCCTATTAAAACTTAAATAATAACGCTTCATTTTTTAGCTTTTTCTCTCTTTTTCCACGAAATTCCTCTATATTTTTAATTCTAGGGTCAATACGATTTTTTTAAAATATGGTTTAATGAAAATCGGCTCAATCTTGGTTGAATGATTCAAAAGTTTGCGCTTCTTTCATGCTGTGGGCGACACTTCGTGTTGGGTATTAGATTTATTATAAATTGGCGCCATTAAAAGCGATGCGAGAAAAGCGATTAAAGCAACCACAAAAATATAAAAACTTAGACCATAACTTTGCAAGCTTTCAAGTGCTGCTATGGCTTTTGCATTCAACCAGCTTGAAAGTTGAGGGGTAAAGCCGGCGGTTATAGCATAGGCTATGTTATAGGCAAAGGAAATCCCACTAAAACGGATTCTAGCGCTAAACACATCGCTCATGAAAATGGGGCAAAAATTCATAATACCCGCGCAAAAGCAGGCTAAAAAGTATAAAACTATAGTATTGACTAAACTTGGCGCGTTAGAATAAAATTCTTTGAAGAATAAAAAGCCAAAAAACCCAAAGGCCACACTAAAAACCATGCAAACTTTGTGCGGTTTGATTTTATCGGCCAAAAACCCGGTTAAAACAATAGAACTTACAATACCAACAAGTCCTAAAATTTGAAAATAGGTTTTTTCAAAAGGAGTGAAATGAAAATTAGGGTGCGTAAGAGTAAAATTAGGAACAAAAAGGATAAAAATCAAAATACAAGCGGTTAAAACCCAAGTGATAAGCATGGAGATTGATATACCAAAGAGAGAGTTTTTAAACACCTCTTTAAGCGGGAATTTGACTAAGGCATCGTCTTGCTTCATTTGCTGAAAAACAGGAGTTTCTTCTAAAAAGCGCCTCAAATACACAGAAATGATACCAAAAACCCCTCCAAGCCCAAAAGCAACCCTCCAAGCCCAATCTTCAACAACAGGCTTGTCAAAAACCATGTAAATCCCAATATAAACCAAACTCCCAAGCAAAATCCCAGAAACTACAGAAGCGGTTAAAAAACCGATATAAGTGTTTTTTTGTCCTTGTGGGGCATGTTCATGGACAAAAACCCAAGCGCCAGGCAATTCACCACCCACAGCAACGCCTTGACAAATCCTAACAAGCACCAAAAAAACAGGGGCTATGTAACCAAGATAATGAGCGTTTTTTAGGCTAAGTCCCATGCTATCAACGCCAAAACCCACCAAATGATCAAAAGTTGGCATCAAAGCGAGCGCAAAGGTTGGGATTACCATCAATAAAATAGAGAGCATGAACATGTTTTTACGACCGAATTTATCCCCAAAGTGGGCCATCACTATACCACCAAGCGGGCGCGCCAGATAACCTGCAGCAAAGATACCATAAGTGTTGATTTCAGACCAAATAGGGCTGAGAGTATTTGGGAAAAAGTGTTTAGCAATGATGCTTGTAAAAAATACAAAGATGATAAAATCATAAAATTCTAAAGTCCCCCCAAGCGAAGACAACCCTAAGGTTCTTACCTCTTTTTTGCCTAAATGTTTTATTGATTATCCTTTCACTAGGCTATCGCCCTTTTAAATTTTTCATTTTGAAACTAAGATTGATAAAATTAATATAGCTACCTTACACCTTAATGGCATTTTTTAGGTAACAAACATTAAATAAAATTTGATTAGCGTTCAAAAAGTGAATCATTCTATATTTTTTATCATTAAGCATCACTTAAACGAGTTTAAATTTTGTTTACTTGTTTTGTCAAAACGCTTTACCCGATTATATCAGCCACGAAAACACTCCTATGAAGACTTGGGTAATAACACTTCCTTTAATTTTTCAATGATAGCTTCTTCTCTTGTTTCACGAAATTCCTTGATATTTTCCCATTCTAATTTTAAATTAGGGTCAATATAATTTTTTCTTTTATACTCTTCTATGGCTTGCTCATTTTTATATTCTTCTTTGAGCCACACCTCAGGGTCTTTATCCTTTTTGGCACTGTTTTCTTGGCCTTCTAAAAGCTGGAGGTTGTATAAATGATTCTCACACTCATAGAAATCTTTATCCAATTTTTTATTTTTTTTAAACTTGGACTTTGGATAAATATGGTCTATTATGAAAAGTGGTGGTTTTGCAGTTCAGGTGTGGGTATAAAATTTGTAAAATAGGAAAGACTCTAGCATGACTACTAGAACACATCAAGTCTTCTATCGCATCGTTAGTGATTTTTAAAGGGCTTGTTTGGTGTTTGGCTAAATTGTGGTTGAATGATTCAAAGGTTTTCACATCCTTCATGCTATTGGCTATGTTGTTTAATTTTGTATCCGTTGAAGGAGTAAAATAACTCGTGATTTGAGCGTTACGGACAAATTTTAGGGCTTGTTCTTTATCGTTCTCATTCATTTTTGAATTTAAAAAATAAAAATAAGCTAAACTGGATAAAATATAAGCTGAACCTAGATAGTTGGCATAACCAAAAGTTTCTAATAGTTTTGTAGCATTATAAATGCTTTCTGTAATTTTTTCCCAATTTTCTTCAATCTCTTTGATATTATTTTTATTAAAATTTTTTAATTCAAAAGTAGTGTCTTTACCAATGAGAAGCAAGCAAGTTTTTAGCACCTGGTCTTGCCCCATGTTTGAAAAGCCTTTGTCTTTTAAAGCATCCACTAGCTCATTCATTTTTTCTCTAATATCGCTTGAAAAACTTGCTGTCAAAATAGACATCAATAAATCAGAATAGCTTAACTTGACCCCGCCGCTATTGACACGGATAAAGATATTTAAAACTTTATTAAGATTTTTTTCTGTTTCTTCAAAAAATGAAATGAGTTGTTTGTCGTGAAAAGCTTTGTTTAGTGTTTCTAATAATTCTGACTCTTCATTACCTAAATTGTGTTCTCTCACATAATTTATAACACTCTTTAATTCCAAAATATCCTCCACCTTAAACCAAAAATGCTTTTTATCGTTTTCAGGCTTTTTGGCATGAAATTCAAACTGGTAATTGTCTTCTGGGTTGTCCATGTTTGGCTGGTGCTTCAAGTTCAAATACAAACGCTTCTCCTCATAGTTTCTAGCCCACTTTTTCTTAAGCGTTCTAGTACCTTTAAGCCCGATATAAAGCGAGGTCAAGCGTTGTTGGCCGTCTAGGACGATATACAAATCATCACGATTGATTTGTTCAATACGGATTTTTTCATTGTGAGGCTTTCGCTCATCGTAATTTGTAATGAATTGATAGAGTTGGAAATTGAGTTTATCGCTATCTTGTTCATCGCTCTTGGCTATATCCTCTTTTTGTAATTTCCAAAATAAAAAAGAGCCGATAGGATAGCCCCTAAGAATGGAGTCAAAAAGTTGCTCCATCTTTTTTTCATCGGCTTTTTGGAGCCACACGTATTCACGCTGAATGTCAGGCAAAAAATAACAAACATTCAATTCATCTACCACTTCTTTAATGGTCTTATCCAAAAACACACCCATGAGAATCTCCTTATTTTGTATTTTATTTAGGCTGTATTATAATCAAATATTAAAGGGATTGGATTGAGCCAACCTAATTTAAGATTTTTTCCACGCGCTTTTGGATCACTTCTAAAACCAAGCAAAAAAGCCAATAAATCAAAGCGGCTTCCAAGTAAATAGGCAAAAAATCATAGCTGGCGTTCGCTTTTTGCTGTGCGATTCTAAAAACCTCTGCGATAGTGACCACAGACGCCAAAGAAGTTTCTTTAAAAAGGCTAATGAAAGTGTTACTCAGGCTTGGCGTGGCGACTTTGAGCGCTTGAAAAAAGATGACATGCCAAAAGGTTTGCAAGTAATTCAAGCCCAAACTCAAGCTTGAATCCCATTGATCTTTAGGGACAGAAAGAAAGCTCGCCCTTAAAGTCTCTGAAGCGTATGCCCCCACATTAAAAGAAAACGCAATAATGCCTGCCGGGATTGGATCCATATAAACCCCAAGAGCTGGCAAACCATAAAACACGACTACGATTTGGACCAATAAAGGCGTGCCTCTAATGAGCGAGACATAGAAATTCACGCCCGCTAATAAAGCCCTATGAATGAAACGTTTAGGGGGCGCGATTTTAATGAGAGCCACCACAATAGCAATCAATAAGCCCAAAATAAAAGAGACAATCGCTAAAGGCAAAGAAATAGAAAAAGCGGCTTTTAGCATGGGGTAAAAAGTCTCTAATAGTAATTCCAAACGCTCCTTGCTCAAATCTAAAGATTCAAAAAACAAAGACAGATTATGGCTGGCTGACATCTTTTCCAAAAAATTGTTCGCCTAAGCGTTTTAAAACCCCTTTGTTGATCAATCTTTGCATCGCCTGGTTGATAAGTTCTAAGGCTTTTTCTTGGTGCTTGTTAATGACAAAGGAAGTGCCCCCATCTTTTTCTTTGGATTCCCATGCGATTTTAAAGGGGCTGTTTTTATGGGTGTTTAGGTAGTTTAAGATCGCTAAAGAACTATTTAAGGTCAAATCGGCTCGTTTTTGTGCCACTAGCAACAAGGCTTGCGCCATAGAATCCACCGAAACGATTTGAGCGTCGTATTTAAAAGCGATTTCCCCATAAGTGGAGCTTAAAGTGTTAGCCGCTCTCAAACCCTTGATGTCTTTAATATCTTTAATGCGGTTTTCATCTTTTCTAACTAACATGATCGTGCCTGAATAGCTATAAGGCAAGCTTTTGTCAAAAGCCGCTTGGCGTTTTTTAGTCGTCAAACTCACCTGGTTAGCGACCATATCAAAACGCCCCGATTTCAAACCTGTCAGCATGATATCCCATGAAGTTTCGTGGAATTTGATTTTCACGCCAAGCTCTTTAGCCAACTCCCTAGCCACTTCCACATCATAGCCGGTGAGCTTGCCTTCTTTATCATGGTAAGTGAAAGGGGGGTAAATGCCCTCTGTGCCAACGCTGATCGTTTCTTTATTGATAAGTTTTTCATACAAGCTAGAAGCGTTCAAAAAACTCCCCAAAAAACTTATTACTAACAAAAATAAAACTTTTTTCATTCTTTAATCAACCCTAATTTTTTCAAGCATTCTAACACAAAATAAAGTTTTGCATGGTTTGATTTTAGATATAGACGCGCTCCAAGCGTTTGGACAAAGTGCTGATAGTTTCATAAGGAATGGTGTTTAAAAGCGCAGCAATCTCGCTTGCATCGTTAGCCTTAGCGCTTTTATCCCCAAATAAGATGACTTCATCGCCCTCTTTGGCTTGAATATTATTGAGTTTGACAAAGCATTGATCCATGCACACCTTGCCAATAAGGGGGGCTAATTGGTTATTGATTACTACTTGAATGCGATTGCTTAAAGCGCGCATTAACCCGTCTGCATACCCTAGAGCTAAAACACCCACTAAAGTCTCTTCATTGGTATAAAAATGCTCGCCATAGCCAATAAATTCGCCTTTTTTAACGCTTCTGATTTGAACGATTTGGGCTTTCAGGCTGATAACATTTTTCAAGATGGTTGGGCATGATTCTTTCATTTCATTAGAGGGGTAAAAACCATAGAGCATGATGCCTGGGCGATAGAGGTTTAAGAAGCGGTTTTCATTCCCGTTACACAAAGAAAGGATACCGGCGGAATTGTAGGCATGGCGGTATTGGAACTCTATTTTTTGATCCAAAAGCTGCTCTAAAAAAGTGTTAAAGGCTTTCATCTGGTTTTTAGCATGGGTTTTAATCTTAGCATCAGCGTTGCTTAAATGCGTGAATATCCCCTCTATTTCCAAGCCTCTTAAAGCGCGGATTTTTTTAATGATTTCTATGCTTTTAAAATTAGGCTCTAAACCCAAGCGGTGCATGCCAGTATCAATTTTAAGATGAATTTTTAAGCGTTTTTTGGCTTTTAAAGCCATTTGGGAAAAAACTTCCGCTTGTTCAAGGCTAAAAACCATAGCGCTCAAATCGTTATCAATCAGCATGGAAGCGTTAGAATTAGGGCTATAGCCTAAAATCAAAATGGGGGTTTTAGGGAAATGAGAGCGCAACTCTAAAGCTTCATCTAAGGCCGCTACCCCTAAATAATTAGCCCCTTCTTGTAAAAAAATTTCGCTTGCCTTAATCGCCCCTGCCCCATAAGCGTTCGCCTTGACAACCGCCATGACACAAGCGTCTTTAGGGACAATGCTTTTGACTGCGCTAAAATTATGCCTTAAAGAAGCGGTATCCACTTCTACAAAACTCGCCCTTTTTAACATGCCATCTTACTTGTTAGAATGCTTGCTAAAATACCAACGAGTTTCAGAATAAACCACTTTATGCAATAAAATCAAAGCGATCAAATTAGGGATAGCCATAAGCCCGTTAGAAAGATCCGCTAAATTCCACACAAAATCAATTTTAGCCATAGCCCCCACCATCACGCTCGCTAAAAAGATCAAGCGGTAATATTTCACTTTTTTTTCACCAAAGGCGTATTCAGTGCATTTTTCCCCATAATAAGCCCAACCAATAATCGTAGAGTAGGCAAAAAAGATCATGGTCAAAAAAATCACTACCGCCCCTAATGAGCCTAGAAAATACTCCGTACTTTTTAGAGTGAGCAAATTAGCGCTTAATTTTTCCCCATTAGGGAGCAAGGTGTTGTATTCTGGCGCCATTAAAATCACGCTCGCTGTTGCCGAACACACCACTAAGGTTACAATAAAAGTTTGGAGCATGGACACTAAGGCTTGGCGCACCGGGTGGCGTGTTTGAGCGCTTGCAGCAATAATGGCTGAGCTCCCCAACCCCGCTTCATTAGAATACAACCCCCTAGCCACGCCCGTTTTTATCATCGTCGCTATCAACGCGCCGCTCGCTCCGCCCACAACGGGTTTAGGGTTAAAGGCTTCTTCAAAAATGAGTTTGATCGCTTGAAGGGCTAAATCAAAATGGCTAACAATAATATAAATGATAGCAATCAAATACAAAAGCACCATAATAGGAGCTAAGTAAGAAGTGAATTTACCAATGGATTTAATCCCCCCAATGACAATGAAAGCGGTTAAAAGAGTGAGCAATAAACCTGAAACCCAAGTGGGCAAGTTCGCTTGTTCGTTCAAAATGGAAGAAACCGCATTAGACTGCGTCATGTTACCGGTGCCAATGCTCGCAATAATCGTAAAAATCGCAAACGCCATGGCGAGTTTGGGCATGTTAAGGCCGTTTTTGATGTAATACATGGGCCCTCCATTGTATCCAAACGCCCCCTTTTCCCTGTATTTC
Source organism: Helicobacter pylori (assembly GCF_003638305.1). Taxonomy (GTDB): domain Bacteria; phylum Campylobacterota; class Campylobacteria; order Campylobacterales; family Helicobacteraceae; genus Helicobacter; species Helicobacter pylori_DJ. The sequence goes on from NZ_MVYP01000012.1 coordinate 7,660, forward strand.
ACCGCTAAAATCCCCTCAGAATACTTAGTCGCCATGCCAACAAGCCCGGTAACCCACATCCAAAACACCGCTCCTGGCCCTGCAATGCTGATAGCGGTCGCTACGCCTACGATACTCCCAATGCCTACAGTCGCTCCTAAAGAAAGCATGAGAGCGGAAAATTGCGAAATGTCGCCCTTAGATTGGGACTCTTTGTCAAAAAGGATTTTGATCGCATAAAAGATCTTACTGAATTGCAAACCCCTAAGATAAAAGGTTAAAAACAAACCGGTGCCTACTAATAAGATTTGCATGGGAATCCCCCACACAAAATTGGATAATAAACGCACCACCGAATCAATCGTTTCCATAAAAGCTCCTTAACAAACTAGGGTTTAAAAAAGAAATTCCTTAATCCCTAAAAAATGCAGAAAAAAGCATAATATCGGCATTTTTTTCATTCGCTCCGTCTTGGCTTAAATTGGCGATGATTTTACCAATGGCCGGGCCAAAAGTGATGCCAAGCCACCCCAGCCCTGTCGCATGGATTAAGTTTTTATAGCGTTTGTCATAGCCCAAATAAGGAATATCATTAGGGGTTAAGGGCCTGAAACCGCACCATTCTGTGGCGTCTTTCATTTCAAAAGGCTGCGTGAAAGCGGCTAAATTCTTTTTCATGTTAGCGATTTGCTCTTTGTCAATGAGAGCGTTATTGGTGTTTAATTCTAATTTAGAAGTGATCCTTACAGTGTCTCTTCGTGGGGTCATCGCCATGAAAATATCCGCAAATAAGGAAGAGGTTTTGGGCTTTAATTCTTCAGGCATTTTAAAGGTGATGCTATATCCTTTAGCCCCCATCATTAAAAAATCGTTTTTGGTTTTTTTAATGAGAGTGGGGTTAGCCCCAGTGGCTAGAATGATTGTTTCTGCTTGGATTTTTTCCTTATGCGTGATAACGCCATCAATAAGGTTGTTTTTAAACTCAAAATCAACCACTTCCTCATTATAAAGGAACTCCACGCCAACATTTTGCAAATATTGTTGCAAAGAGCGCATCACTTCGCCCGGATCCACATGCGCGTTTTCGGTCAAAAGCACGCTCCCGCAGATATTGTCATTAGCGATAGGCATGTATTCTTTGGTTTCTTTCACATTTAAAATCTTATAAGCGCCGCTGTTATCGCAAGTTTTAATCTTTTTTTCAAAACTTTCTTCTAAAGTGTAGATCATCAACAACCCATCTTCTTTATACCAAAAATCCATGCCGTCTTCTAGCATTTGATGATACATATCAATACTCAGCCACCCGTAGCGTTCAAATAACGCCATGGTGCGGTGCGTGGACTTAGCGTTCGCACTTGTCATAAACTTTAAAATCCATTGATAGAGCTTTAAATTAAGCCCAAAATGGAATTTTAAAGGGGCTTGGTTTTTGAGCATGAGTTTTAGGGTATCTAACACCACACCAGGGCATGAGAGCGGGGCTTTTTTAAACGCAGAAATAAGCCCGGCATTCCCAAAAGAAGTGCCGTTTGCGCCATCGCTTTTTTCAATCACGCAAACCTTATGCCCTAATTTATGCATAGAATACGCACAAGAAAGCCCTACAATCCCACCGCCGATTACCACGACTTCTTTTTTCATGCTGATAGTCCCTTTAATAAAATTACTTAATGGCTATCGCTTCAATTTCTACTAAAGCGTCTTTAGGCAGTTTGGCCACTTGAAAGGTCGCTCTAGCCGGATAAGGCTCTGTAAAATAACTCCCATAAATTTCATTCACCACCGCAAAATCGTCTAAACTTTTCAATAAAATAGTCGTTTTAACCACGCTATCCATCCCTAACCCTGCTTCTTTTAAAATCGCTTTGATATTTTCCATGGATTGCGTGGTTTGAGAATGAATATCCGCACCTTTAAATTCGCCGGTGCTCGCATCAATGCCTAATTGCCCAGAGACAAAAACAAGATCGTTAGTAGCGATAGCTTGAGAGTAAGGGCCTATAGCCTTTGGGGCTAGCGTTGAATGGATGACTTCTTTCATGATTGAAACTCCTATGATTATGTGTTATGTCAGCTATTATTATGCAATCAAATTAAAAAGAAATAAAAAATGAGCGCAAAACGCCATGAATTTTCATCTTATTATAAGGTATTGTATATTTTTTACCCATATTTAGAAATTCTTAAACGGGTTTTGTTTGAATGGAAACTCAAAACATTATTGTTCATTTTTTAAATAAAAGGGGTTTTGGCTGTTTTGATTGGTTTTAAAATCAGTTTTGAAATTTTTCATAAGCCCTTGACTTTTATTATTGAGTTTAGATACAATAACAATCGTCTTTTTGAATAAAGAGTGCGGGAATAGCTCAGTGGTAGAGCACGACCTTGCCAAGGTCGGGGCCGCGGGTTCGATCCCCGTTTCCCGCTCCATATTTTGATTTAACTTCTAGAGCATGGTTTCTATTTAGTTTGCCCAGGTGGTGGAATTGGTAGACACAAGGGACTTAAAATCCCTCGGTAGCAATACCGTGCCGGTTCAAGTCCGGCTTTGGGCACCATTTTTGAGTGCGATTTGATTTTATTTTTTGAATACGCTAGTGTTAAAATTTAAGGCGACATAGCCAAGTGGTAAGGCATGAGTCTGCAAAACTTTGATTCCCCGGTTCGAATCCGGGTGTCGCCTCCATATTGTAGTCATTTAGGGACTTTTGCAAGGGACTTTTATGAAAAATAGCGGGAGATGGCTGAGTGGTTGAAAGCGGCGGTCTTGAAAACCGTTGAGGGTCATACCTCCGGGGGTTCGAATCCCTCTCTCCCGGCCACTTGATTAAAATCTTTTAAGCGATTTGTTTTGGCAAATTCATCTCTTCTTTTAATTAATAAAGAATTTTGTGAATATTGATTGTCTCTTTTAATTGAAATTTAAAGATTAGTTTAAAGGATTTTATTCGGTGGGATTGTCAGCATCAAGTCTTATTGTTCCTCTTAGCGTTATTTTAATGGTGGTTTTTACTAAAAGAGTTGCGCTCTCGTTATTTGTGGGCATTTTAGTGAGCGCTGTTTTAACGCATTCGTTACACCTTTCCCAACTCGTAGAATATATTTATCATAAAATCACTTCCGTTTTTTACACTTACGAGCCAGAAAAAGGGCTTCATTTCAATCTTTCCAACCTCTATGTTTTTGGGTTTTTAATCTTTTTAGGCGTCTTAAGCCAGGTGATTTTAAAATCCGGTAGCGTGCAGAACTTTGTCAAAAAAGCTAAAAAATACTCTAAAAACGCTAAAACCCCCGAATTTATCGCTTTTTTTTCAGGCATTATTATTTTTGTAGATGATTATTTTAACGCCCTAACCGTGGGGCAAATCTCAAAATCTTTAAACGACGCTCATAACTCCACACGAGAGCGCTTGGCTTATATTATAGACTCCACTTCAGCACCGGTGTGCTTGCTAGTCCCCATTTCTAGCTGGGGGGCGTATATTATGGGGATCATGAATAACGACAGCTCGCCCTTATTAAAAGATAGTTTTTCGGTGCTTGTGCAAAGCTTGAGCAGTAATTATTATGCGATTTTTGCGCTCATTGCAGTCTTTCTCACCATTTTATGGCAAATCAATCTCCCTGGCATGAGGAAGTATCAAAACATAGGCGTGAAGGATTTTTATAGCGAACAAGAAGAAAGCTCTCCAAAATTGGCCCCCTTAAGCCTGTTGCCCCTTTCTATTTTATTATTGATTGCGTCCATTTCATCATTGATTTTTTATACAGGAGTGATCTTAAAAAACACTGATGCGAGTTTTTCGCTCTTTTATGGAGGGCTGTTTTCGCTCATTGTTACTTGTCTTTTAGCTTATAAGTTTTTAGAAAAAGGGAGTTTTTTTAAACTTATTGTTGAAGGCTTTAAGAGTGTGGGGCCGGCGATACTAGTCTTAACGCTCGCTTGGGCTATCGGGCCTGTGATTAGAGATGACGCTCAAACAGGGCTTTACTTGGCCCACATCAGCAAGGGGTTTTTAAATAATGGGGGAGGCGCGTATATGCCTTTAATCTTTTTTTTAATTTCTGGGTTTATCGCTTTTTCTACCGGCACAAGCTGGGGGGCGTTTGCTATCATGCTGCCCATTGGAGCGGGCATGGCTAATGAAAGCGATATTATTTTGATTGTTTCAGCGATCCTTTCTGGGGCGGTTTATGGGGATCACACAAGCCCCATTTCTGACACGACTATACTATCGGCTACGGGGGCAGGGTGTTCGGTGCAAAGCCATTTCATCACGCAACTCCCTTATGCCACTATTGCGATGCTTTGCAGCGCGGTGAGTTTAGGGGTGGCAAGCTTTATGCATTCTCGCTCGCTCGCGCTTGTCATTGGTATGGCTTTGCTTGTAGGGGTGTTTTATCTTTTAAAAAGGTTGTATGGTGAAAACTAAAAACTTAAATTGGGCATTGACCTAAAAATTTAAAAATCCCATTTTTTAAAATTAAAATAAGGTTTTAGCGATCCCTATTGGATTAAAAAAGAGTCTTATCTCATTATCAATCAATTTAAAAAAATTATTCAAAAATAACCATCAATTATAAAAATCTTCACAATTCTCTAAATCGTAACGCTTTTTTAAAAAATACATTTTTTTTAATTTTTTAATCAACCATTAAGGTGTTTTAGGTTAAATTTCCTTATCTGTCAAACATACGGATAATGTTATATCTTAAGGAAAGAAAATGGGGTTAGGACACTAATAAGTTTAGGGATTTTGTTAAGCGTTTTGAATGGCGATGATCTGAGATTGTATTCAAAACCTTTAGTCTATTCGGCTGGAAGTGGGATTATTGGGATTGATATTGACAAACGGACATTTTATAAACGAGCGTTCGTTTTCACGATGAAATCGTTGTTCGGTGAAAACTTGCTTCTGTTTGTGAAATTGAAGCATTCTGCGTTAATGAGCAAACACATGAAAGGGCCTTTGGAAAACCGCCATCATCATTCTTTCACTAAAAATTATGAAAAAGCGGTTAATGGTTGTCAAAAGTATTTCCATATCAAATTGCCTGAAGGTGCTCCTAGCAACTTCAAATCAGGTTCATACATGGCTACTATGGTGGTGCGTTTTTAAAGCTTTATTTGGGGTATTCTTTTAATACCCTTATCATCTTTTTTATCATCTTTTTTTTAAAAACACAAATTTATTTTTTAGCCCTTTTTTAAATCTTCTTAAAACTCTTTTGTTGTATTGATTGAGCAAAGTATTTTTAAAATATAGATAAAATTCATAGAAAATTTAAAAAATAAAAAGGTTCTGTTTTCATCAAAATGGGTTACTAAAACCTTTTATGGTGGTTATAGCGTATTTTTGGCTTTAGTTGTTTCTTTTAGGAGTAGTTTCATCAAGGTTTAAAACATTAGCGTCTTTCCTCTTATCATTTGGCGCTAAAGGCGATCCAATTAGCCCATTCCTTGAATTTTTTGCAACCATCTATTTTTATCTGCCCTAAAAAAATATGAAGCCAAACAAACCCCCTACAAAAACGCTTCTAACTTATAGGCTTTTTTATGCTCTTGTTTCAAATCCATGTAGGCGTTTAAAAGCATGTATTCTTCAAAAGACAAAACCGCTAGATGCTCTTTAGCGAGATCGTTCATTTCTAATTCTAACAACACGAATAAAAAGGCTTTTTGCGCCTTATCGTCTTCTTGGCTTAAAATCTCAAAAAACTGGAACCATTGATCGGGGACAAGAAATTTCTGCGCTTTTTGCGCGAGCTTTAAATAATCGTCTTTATCATAACCCACCTTTTTGCAAAGCTCTGAAATTTTTAAAGTGTCTGTGTTTAAAGATTTTTCAAAAAAGGCTTTTAAAAAAGACTTCACGCACTCTTTATCCAAGTTCTCTTGCATCGCATTCAAAGCCTTTAAAACCTCTTTTTTGTTGCCTTTTTGGGCGATTTCTATAAAAGCGTAGCGGCGTAATTCCAAAGGGATTTGCGCGTTTGTTAAAACTTCAAAGGCGTTTTTTAAATCGTTATGAATGAAAGCCTTCAAGCGTTTAGAAAAATAAGCATGCTCATAAGCTAGGGAATGCTTAGCGTGATCTTTAGGCTCAAGGGTGTTGTTTTCTATATTGTGGTAATGCTTAAAAAGGTTATCCACTTTTTCGCACCCACTATTTGGCGTGTTTAAATCAGCCTTTAAATCATAGCGGGCTAAGATTTGAGAGAGGTTTTTAGCGAGATCGCTTTTAAATTTCGTTTTTAAAAAAGTCTTTTGGGTGTCTTGGGACAGGATTTGTTTGAGCAATTTGTCAAAATCCCTTTTTTCATGGTATAAGCGGATTTTATGGCTGAGATTGTGTTTGAATAAAAAAACCCATGAAAAAAAAGCGAACATGCCCAAAACGCCCATAAGCCATACCGCAATGGGAAGATTAAAGCTGTAGCTCCCTAAATTAAAGGCGTAAGCTTGCGGATCAATACTATAAACAAACACGCCAAAACCCACAATAAACAAAAATGTAAAAATAATATAAAAACGCATGCGTACCTCCTATTTATGGTATGGATGCTTAAAAATAATGCTCAAAGCCCTATAAATTTGCTCGCATAAGACAATTTTAGCCACTTCATGGCTAAAAGTCATCTCGCTCAAACTCCAAGCTTGACAATCCTTTAAAAACTTTTCTTCAAACCCATACGCTCCAGCGATAAAAAAATTAATATTAAGATGATTTTCTAACATTTTACTAAACGCAAAGCTATCGCCCCTTTGAGCTTTAGGGTGTAAAGCAATATTTTTTGCCTTAGGGTTTAAATACGGCTCAAAGGCTAGAGAGTAGCTTTTTTGAGCGAGTTCTTTAGAAACTTTTTGAGCGTTGGCGGTATTTTTAGGGAATAAATCCACTAATTCCAGCTCGCAATCAAATCGCTTGCATTGCTTTTGATAGATTTTCACTAACTCTAGGGGCGAATTTTTAGCGATAGAATACACCACGCAACGCATCAATGTTAAAACTTTAAAAAATCTTTGAAGTCTTATGCATCATCATAGCGATGAGATCGCTCAAAGTTTTCTTCAAATCCTTCCTATGCACAATCATATCAATCAAGCCATGCTCTAATAAAAATTCCGCTGTTTGAAAGCCCTCAGGCAAATCCGCCCCTATGGTTTGCTTAATCACCCTAGGCCCTGCAAAACCTATCATCGCCCCAGGCTCTGCGATGATGAGATCCCCTAAAAAAGCAAAAGACGCGCTAACGCCCCCATAAGTGGGATCGCTTAAGAGCGAAATGAAAGGGAGTTTGGCCTCACTCAATCGGTTCAAGGCCGCGCTCGTTTTAGCCATTTGCATGAGCGAATAAGTGGATTCTTGCATCCTAGCCCCCCCACTCGCTGAAACAATCAGTAACGCTTCTTTTTTGGCTACCGCGCGATTGATCGCTCTTACGATCTTTTCGCCTTCCACAGAGCCTAAACTCCCCCCCATAAAGCTAAAATCAAACACCACGATCTGCAAAGGCATGCGGTTGATTTTAGCCTCACCGCTGATCACGGAGCTTGGGCGGTTAGTCCTTTTTTCGTATTTTTTAATGCGTTGTTTATAGCTCTCTTTATCCACGAAATTTAAAGGATCATTAGACCGTAAGTGCTTGTCAAACTCTTCAAAACTCCCCACATCGCACAAAAATTCAATCCTTTCAGTCGCGTTCATGCGGAAATGGTAATGGCATTTCAAACACACGCTGTATTTACTAAACACTTCTTTATGATACATTAACGCATAACATTTAGGGCATTTCACCCAATGGCTTGGCTGTTCTTCCTTACTTGGCGCTGTCCGCAATTTATTGATCTTAAAATTTTTAAAGAAATCTGCAAATCCCATGTTTTTCCTTAATTTTGCAGTTTTATTAGGATTGTATCCAAGTTTTGCTTATAATAAACCAAATTAGCTTAAGAGTAGTGATGCAAGGGTTTCTTTTACAAACACAAAGCATAAGAGATGAAGATTTGATCGTGCACATTTTAACCAAAAACCAGCTCAAAACCCTCTATCGTTTCTATGGCAAACGCCACAGCGTGCTGAATGTGGGGCGTAAAATTGATTTTGAAGAAGAAAACGATGATAAATTTTTACCCAAATTAAGGAATATTTTGCATTTAGGCTATATTTGGGAAAGAGAAATGGAGCGCTTGTTTTTTTGGCAACGCTTTTGCGCTCTCTTGTTCAAGCATTTAGAGGGCGTGCATTCTTTGGATAGCATCTATTTTGACACTTTAGATGATGGGGCTAGCAAACTCTCCAAACAGCACCCCTTAAGAGTGATTTTAGAAATGTATGCAGTCCTTTTGAATTTTGAAGGGCGCTTGCAAAGTTACAATTCTTGTTTTTTATGCGATGCAAAATTAGAAAATTCTGTCGCTTTAGCGCAAGGGTTTATTTTAGCGCACCCTTCTTGCTTGAAAGCTAAAAGCTTGGATTTAGAAAAAATCCAGGCTTTTTTCCGCACTCAAAGCACGATTGATTTAGAATTAGAAGAAGTGGAAGAATTATGGCGCACGCTGAATTTAGGGTTTTGAAAGGTTAAAGATGAAATTTAAATTTTTGAATATGGATAATGAGAGCGGTTTTATTTTGATTGAAAAAGAATTGAAACGATTGAAAATCACCGCTCAAGTCAAAGAAGATGGCATTGAATTAAAAGGCGAAAACACAGAACAAGTGAGAATTTATCTTCAAACGCTTTTTAACTCTAATATCGTGGAATTAGACGATAACAAAAAAAGCGCAAATGCTGTGATAGAGCGCTTGAAATCTTTAGGTTTAAAAATGGCGGTGGCTGAAAGCTGCTCTGGAGGGTTATTATCGCATGCATTCACTTCCATTAGCGGGGCTTCAGCGGTTTTTATGGGGGGTGTTGTGTGTTATAGTGAAGAGGTTAAGCGCGACTTATTGAAAGTCAATGCCACGACTTTAAAAGTCTTTGGGGTTTATAGCGAAGAATGCGTGAAAGAAATGCTATTAGGCGTGTTTTTAAATTTTAAAGTGGATTTAGCGCTAGCGATTAGCGGGGTGGCTGGCCCTAATGGGGGGAGTAAGGCTAATCCTGTAGGCACGATTTATATTGGTGCACAAAGATTAGGATCTCAAGCCTTCATTGATCGCTGTTTTTTTAAAGGAGACAGAGAGAGTATTCAAAATAAAAGCGTAGAGCATGCCCTAAACATGCTCGCTAGAATGCTATAAAACTACCTTAACGCACAAACGCTACCAAATTCTTTTCGAGCGACCTTAGCGATGTAAGCGATTTCGTTATCGTTAAGGTTTTCAACGCTCGCTTTTAAATACCTTTTGATTTGCTCAATCTGGCAACCCACTAGCTTGATTTTCACCACAGCCACCTCCGATTTTAAATTCGTATAGGTGTAGGCTACCTGGATCTTAGTCGCTAGGTAATTATAGATAGCGTAGCTGATATTCGTAGCCGTTTGCTCAGACTCATGGAATTGCTCCATGAAGCGTTTTTTATACTTCAACATGATTTCATGAAAAACCACGATCAGGCTCAATTTAGCGTTTAAAGTCGCTTGCTCAATCCCTAAATATTTGTTATTAACAGGGATATACGCCACGCCCATTTCTTCGTAGGGGACTTTAGGGTCTTCAAAAACCCAAGCAGGAGCATCAGATAGCTCTGATTTCATGCCCTTTAAATCAGAGACTAAAATCCCATCATCTCTTAAAAGACTCTTAGCGCTTAATGAAACGCTTGAAAACACCCCTAAAAGAGCGATTAAAACCATTCTTTTAAACAAAATACCACTCCTTAAACTTTAATTTAGGTTTGATTATAGTTAAAAAGTTTTTGATTTCGTTTAATCACAACCAAGTAATTGCATCAACTTTTGATTTTCTTGATTTTTGGCTCGCTTCCGCCACTCTCTTACCCAAAGCGATCAAGCATGCGATTTTAGGCTTATTGATACGCTCTTCTAAAACTTCGCCCACTTTCAAAGGATCAAAGCCTCCAATAATGCAACTATCCAATCCCATTAAGCTCACGCCCATGCAAATTTGCCCCACAGCGATATAGCATTGCTCTAAAATATAGCTTTCTAATTTTTGCATGCTGTGGTTGAATCTCACGCCAAGCATTTGAGTAAAAGACGGAATCACTCTGACTTTATAAGACTCCGGATAGAGGTTTTGCATGTAATGGCCAGTGGGTAACAACTCGCTAGGTTTTAAAGAGCATACCACCATTAACGCTGAAGCGCTTTTAATCATCTCTTCATTAAAATAGCTGTGCGCTGCAATTTGTTTTTTTAAATCCTTATTGGTAACCATCACAAAATGCCATGGTTGCGTGTTGTAAGAGCTTGGCGATAGTCTAGCGATTTCAGCGATTTCTTCTAATTCTGTGCTAGAAAACTCATAATGGCTGTCAAACATCTTGCAAGAATGGCGCTCATTCAATAATTGTCTTCTTTTTTCTTGATCCAAAAATTTCATTATTCTTCCTTTATTTTTTTAGAATTTTTCGTAGCATACAATAAAATCCCTAACGAAACAATTACCATAAACACGCTTAAAATCTGCCCCATGCTCAAATTCAAAAAATAAACCCCCAATTGGCTGTCTGGCTCCCTGTAAAATTCCGCAATAAAGCGCATCAAGGAATACCCCAAACCATAAACCACGATGAGCAGCCCATGCGTTTTGGTGTGTTTTTTAGCCCACATTACCATTAAAAACACGACAACCCCCTCTAAAAACGCTTCAATCAATTGACTGGGATAACGCAACTCGTTATCCACCATAATGCCTATGATTTGCCCTAAATGGCTGTCTTTGGGGACAACCCTCCCAAAAAGCTCCTGGTTTAAAAAATTCCCAATCCTCCCAAAAACATACCCTAAAGGCAGGCTGATCGCAATCAAATCCAAATAAATCAAAAGCTTTTTCAAATCCTTACGGCTATAAAGATACGAAGCGATCAAAAACCCCACTAACCCCCCATGATAGCTCATCCCACGAATGCCTATAAAATTCCCATGGCTATCAAAAGGGTTAAAGATTTGCCAAAAATGCGTCAAATAATAGCCAGAATTAGGCTCATAAATAAGAATGTATCCTATCCTTGCCCCTAGCACAATGCCAAGCTCCGCCCATAAAAAATAGCTCTCAAATTCTTTCCTTTCAATGGGGAATCGCTTGGGGTCTTTTTGGATCATTCTTAACGCCATATAAAATGCGATAACAATCGCGCACGCATACGCCAAACCATACCAATGCACTTCAATGCTGCCAAGACTAAAAGCGATAGGGTTAAATTGATCATAAATCGTATTCCAAGCGTTCATAATCAATCCTTAAATTTCAAATTCTTTAGGGGGGATCGCTTCAAATTCATACCCTAGTAGCGCGATTTTATGCGCATGGAGCATCAAGCGTTTGGCGGAGTGTTGGCTATCGCCATAGATTGTATCGCCTATAATGGGGTGGTTGATGTGCTTTAAATGGACTCTGATCTGGTGGGTTCTTCCGGTTTTAATTCCCACTTTTAAAAGGGTTTTTTTGTTGATGATTTTTAAGGGCGTGATGATCGTAACCGCTTCTTGCCCTTTTTTAGAGATTTTGCTAAACGCTTTAGTGGTTTTAATCGTAAGAATGGGGGCGTTGATTTCTCGCTCTTCTTCTACAATCCCTTGAACGATCGCTAAATATTCCTTTTTAACCGCCCTGTCTTTAAAAGCCTTTTTAGCTTTCAAGTGGAATTCTGAATTTTCTTTCACCAATAAAATCACCCCGCTTGTTTCTCTATCCAAGCGGTGCAACAAAACCCAACCTTTGAAAAAAGAGACTAAATCATAGCTCTCTATAAAGGGGGGTTTAAAAAGGGCTAGAATGTTTTCATCTTCAAAAATCACGCTGGGTTTTTCAATTTTTTGGACGCTAAAGCGCGTGTTTTGGGGCAATTCCTTTCTGGCGATGCTCAATTTCTTCCCCCCTATACTCACTAACCCCAAATCGATCAAAGCTTTGGCTTTTTTATGCGAAATGTTTTCTTGAACGCTCAATAATTTGTAAGCTTTTTCCATGTTTATCCTTTTTAATGTTTAATGAAGGCGAGCAATTCGTTTAAATCATGCCCATTTTCCAAAAAACGCGCCACGCCTAAATTTTTGTAATCTAAAAGAGCGTCTAACAGATCCTCTTTTGGAACGATTTTATAAGGCTTGACTAGTTCAAACAACGCTACTTGGTTGAAAAGATGCTCCCCTGTGATTAGGCGTGCATTAAAAAACGCCGGCTCTAAAGGGTTATGCCCCCCCATTTTGACAAACGAACCCCCTAAAATGACAATGTCTGCGATCGCATAGAAGTTATTCAATTCCCCCAAGCTATCCACTAACAAAATATCGCATTCCACAAAACCCTTTGAAGAAAAACACTCCCAACTAAAAGGCGTCGTTTTTAAAGCATCTTGCAATAAATTTTGCACGCTTTTAAAACGCTCGGGGTGGCGCGGCACGACAATCAGTCTTGCATTTTTAAAAGTCTTTTTGAACTCCAAAAACGCTTTTAACCCTAATTCCTCCTCGCCCTCATGCGTGCTGGCTAAAACAATGTTTAAAGCGCTTGGGTTTTTAGGGTAAAACGAAGTGATCACAGGCTTTGAAAAACGCTTGATATTCAAAAAATCCACCACTTTTTTTGCCCCTAGATTCAACAAGCGCTTTTGATCGTCCTTGCTTTGCGCTAAAATCAAATCAATGCGTTTGAATAAAAGCGCATAAAAGAAAGAAAAACGCTGGTACTTGGGGTAAGAACGAACGCTGATGCGAGCGTTAATGAGCATGGTTTTTGCCCCTAATTTTTGAGCCGTATCAAACACATTAAACCACAATTCCGCTTCTGTAACCACCAAAGTTTTTAAGCGTTTTAAGTTTTTTTTCCATGCGAATAATAAAGTTTCAAAAGGCAGGTAACGCACTTCTATATGTTGAGAATGCTGATAAGTTTGAGCGGCTAATTCAAAGCCGGTATTAGTGGTAACGCTGATTAAAATCGGCTCTTTTAAAGCTTGAATGATCGGCTCTAAGGATTTGACCTCCCCATAAGAGCATGCATGAAACCAAAAAATCGGCTCGCTTTTTAAAAGATTGTCTTTGAGAAAAAAACGAGCCTTTAAAGAATGGCGGTATTTTTCCTTAAAACTCCAAAAAAAGATGAAAGGCACACCAAAAAGATGCCCCAAAGTTAACAATAAAAGGTAGAAAAACTTAAACAATCAAACGGATTCTTGGCTTTCTTCTTGGCTTTCTTTTGGAGGTTGAGCGTTACTTTCATACGCGCCCTCAGCGTATAAAATACGCCCGCAATACGGGCAAGTGATCATATCCCCACTCGTTAGCACTTCAGTATAAATCTTATCGTTCAACCGAATAAAACAACCCCCACAAGCCTGTTTTTTGATCGTTACAATGCTCGTGTTTTTCGCCCATCTTCTGATCCTTTCATAAAAGCTATAGATTTTAGGCTCGGTTTTTTCCACGAGATCTTCTTTCTTTTTAAAGATGATTTGTTGGGTTTCTTTGATGTTTTTGACTTCGTTTTCCACTAAATTTTCCAATTCTAGCGCTAATTTTTCAAGCTCTAGCATTTCTTTTTTCAAATCCTCTTGTTTTTCGCTTTTGCGCTTGATTTCATTTTGCAGGTTTTCAATTTCTCTGTTGGCTTGGTTGGATCGCTCTTTAGCAATATCTTCTTCAATGTTTAAAGAGCGCAATTCCCTTTCGGATTTGATCTCGCTCATTTTCTTTTGAATGCTAGCGATTTTAGCGTTCGTGTCTTGTAAGGTTTGCTCGTTTTTAGAAACCTGTAATTTTAGGGCTAATTTTTCTTCTTCTAAATTCAAAATCGCTTTATTTTTAGCTTCTTTATCATTCAAGGCCTTATCCAAGTCTTTCCGTTTTTCTCTGATCAACGGCTCTAAGGAGTCAATTTCTTTATCCAAATGCGAAATTTCAATCAATTGTTTGAGATGGGTGTTCATCGCTTTCCTTTAAATGATTTGCAAGGGGTTTTTAAAATTTTCTATTGTAACCAAATAATTGAAAGAATGCAAAATTTCAGCCACAATCAGCGCAAAACCCCTTTCGCTATAATAATGCGTGGCGTCAATCAAGCTTATCCCTAAAGATTGAGCGATCATGGCGTCATGGTATTTCACATCGCCTGTAACTAAACAGCTTTGCGCTTTTAAAGAAGAAAACATGGACGCTCCCGATCCGCACACAAACGCTAAATCTTTAATCATTGGAGAACTTTTAACGCATGCTAATTGTCCCACCCCCAAAGACGATTTGATTTTTTCTAACAGCGCATCAAATTCTATATTAGCGTTTTCTTTCACTAACATAAGGCCTTTTTCTATCAAGCCATCAAACCCTAAAAGCGCACTAGCGAAATGCTTGTTTAAATGCGTTTTGTCAAAATTCGTGTGCATGCTGATGACTGAAATGTTTTTTTGGATTAAGATTTTTAAAATATTCCCCGGATAAGCCTCATCATTAAGCGTTTTTAAGGGCTTGAAAATTAAAGGGTGGTGCGTGATGATTAGGGCGTTTTGTGGGGCGTTTAGAGCGATTTGAAGCGTGATTTCTAAGCATGCGATAATCTCGCTAAACTCGCTATTTCCACTCCCCACATTCAACCCGCTATTATCCCACAATTCTTGAAGTTCAAAAGGCGAAAGGCGGTTCAAAACTCCCAACACTTCCTTGACTAACGCCATTTTAAGCCTTTATTAGAGCGTTTTTTAGGCGCTCTTCTCTTTCTTCTTCTTGCTCTTTATAAAGAAGCGCGCACCCTTTGGCTAAATCCCTGATTTGTAAAATATAATTTTGCCTTTCAGCCACCGAAATCGCCTTTCTAGCGTCTAAAATATTGAAAAAATGCGAGCATAGCATCACCAAATCATAAGCCGGCAGCGGGAGCTTATTTTCCAAGCAATGCAAGGCTTCGGCTTGAGCGTTTTTAAACATTTCTAATAGCCTTTCCACGCTCGCTATTTCAAAATGATACTTGCTGAATTCGTATTCGCTCTCCAAATGCACTTGTGCGTAACGCACGCTGTCATGATTGTTTTTAGCCCATTCAATCTCTAGGATATTTTCCACTTTTTGGACATACATCGCTAATCTTTCTAAGCCGTAAGTGATTTCCACAGGGATAGGGTTACAAGCAATGCCCCCCACTTGCTGGAAATAAGTGAATTGCGTAACCTCCATGCCATCAAGCCACACTTCCCAGCCAAGCCCCCATGCCCCTAAAGTCGGACTCTCCCAATTGTCTTCTACAAATCGTATATCATGCTCATTAAGGTTTATCCCTAACACTTCCAAGCTTTTTAAATACATTTCTTGGATATTAGAAGGGCTTGGCTTGATGACTACTTGGAATTGGTAATAACTCCCCAAGCGGTTAGGGTTTTCCCCATAGCGCCCATCAGTGGGCCTTCTAGAGGGCGCGACATACGCCACATTCCACGGCTTTTTATCCAAACTCCTTAAAAGCGTTGCCGGATGGAATGTCCCGGCTCCTGCAGGAATATCATAAGGCTGGATCACCAAACAGCCTTGATCTTTCCAATACTCTTGTAATTTTAATAATAAACTTGAAAAATCTTGCATGCTCTCTTTCCTTTTAAGCGCGTCTGATCAAATCGTTCATGCTCTCTAGCACACTCTTACCCCTTAAAAGCAAGGCTAGTTCGCTCGCAATGGGCGTATAAATGCCGTATTTTCTAGCGATTTCCACAATGGCGTTGGTCGTTTTCACCCCCTCAGCCACTTCGCCCAATTCTTCTAAAACCACCTCTAAAGGCTTGTTTTGGGCTAGCCCCAAGCCCACACGATAATTCCTGGATAAAATAGAATTAGCGGTTAAAAACAAATCCCCAGCCCCAGAAAGCCCTAAAAAAGTCTCTGTCTTGCCCCCAAAGAACGCCCCAAAGCGTTGCATTTCCACTAAACCACGAGATAATAAACTCGCTTTAGCGCTATTGCCTAATTTCAAGCCATCACAAACCCCCCCCGCAATGGCTATCACGTTTTTATACGCTCCGGCGATTTCACCCCCTATGATGTCTTGTTGGGCGTAGGCTCTGATAAAAGAGGGGGTTTTATTGGCAAATTCTAGCGCTAAAGCCTGATTATTGGAATGAATGACGAGCGCGCAAGGCAGGCCCTGAATGATTTCAGCCGCAAAACTCGGCCCCGCTAAAAAACACAAAGAATTAGGATCGATAAAATCCTTTGCGATCTCGCTCACAAATGCCTTATTTAACACCTCTATCCCTTTAGAAGCGATTAAAACCTTAGCGTTTTTGGGTAAAGAAGCGTTTTGGAACCATTCCCTTAGATGCTGCACGCTAATAGCGATGACATAAAGCGTTGCTTTTAAGCCTCTTTGTAAATCCACTTGCTCTATGGGGGCAGAACCTTTAGAAATCAAGGCGTCATTGAGCTTTTTTAACGGCTCGTTTAGATCGCGCCTTGAAATGATTTTTACTTCATTCTTTTCTCCAAAAGCAAAGGCTAAAGCCCTCCCCCACGCCCCGCCACCAAATACTGCAATTTCCATTAAATTCCTAATCTCATTGATTATAAAACTCACCATTTTACAATAATAAGTTTAAAATAGCCCTTACAATCAAAACGCTGTCTTTGATTAAAAATAGGGTAGTAAAAATCAGAAATCTCTTTCACGCTCCGATCCAAATCACCGCTGTTTTGATCGCCTCCACTCCCGCAAATTATTTTGAAGTCTCTCATCGTTTAAGCACTCTTGATAAATTTTCTCATTTGTTTCTTTAAACTCCCTAAGCGTTTGTAAATTTTCTAAAGAGTAGTGCAGTTGGAGTAACTCATTGCATTTATCTAAATCATCTCTAATTTCTTGGATCTATTCTTCACTCAATTCAAGCCAATCCAAGTAAAACAAATTGAGATCCCTAAAATACAGCGCCATTTTTTTGATTTCTTCAAACTCTCTGTAGTTTTCTTCGTCGTCCTCTTCATCGTCGTTTTGTTCTTTGTATTTTTCCCAAGTGAAAGCGCTCACACGATCAAAAACCTTATCAATGCTTCCTTTAAACAAGCCAATCACTTCATTCAATCGCGCTAAACTCTCTCTTTTGGATTCTTCTTGCTCGGAAAATTCTTTTTTGAGCGAATGAATTTTATTAAAGGTAGCATCATTGAAATCATCAAAGCCTTTTTGCATCAAATCCAATCCAACAGAACGCAATTCTCTTTGGTAGCGTTTGAATCGGTTAGCGTCTTGTTTAATAGCCTTTTCATACATCCGATGCACCTCGTATAAAGATTCTAAAATTTCGTTTTGTTTCTCGCTCCTTTGATTTAACTTTTTTAGAAATTTTTCAAGCGAGTTAAAAACTTTGCTTTTTTCGCTGAACTCTTTATATTCTTGATACCTTGTAGCGCTGTAAGCGCAAATCCCCAAAAACTCAATGCCATTATCTTTTAAAGTCTCTCTAATTTGTTTAGCGACTTCTTCTAATTGGCTTTTGGTGCGCCTATCAGCCCTACTCAATACGATAAAAACCTGCTTGCCCTCTTCTTCGTATAATTCTTGCAAAAACTCTAAATCATCGCTTTCAATACCCCCACGCTCACAACTAATAAGCCATAAAATGTGTTTAGCGTGTTTTAGGGATTCTTTAGAGGCTTCTTTGTCCCCACCCGTATAGCCTTGATTGGCAGGGTTATAGCCAGGCGTGTCTATGAAGCATAAAAATTCAAAAGGCACGCTAGGAGCGCTCAAAAGCATGGAAGGCATGATTTCTTTTAAATTAAAGCCAAGGGATTCTAAAAACTGATGATCAAAAGCGAGATTAGGTAATTCCACCATGCCCCCATTTTGAGAAAACCCCATTAAAACTTCTCTTTGACCCTTTAAGCAATAAGTGGGGATAGCTGTGGTGGGATCTATGTGTTCAGGGAGTTTTAATTTCAAGCCCAACAAGTTGTTTAAAAAAGTGGATTTGCCCGCGCTAAACCCTCCCACCACCGCAACGATGGTTTTTTGGAACAAACTAGGGTAGCTCGCTACCAATTGCAATTCTTTTTGGATTTCTTGGAGCATCAGTAACGCTATTTCCTTTTCTTTGAGCGAATCCACGCCGCTAGCGAAGTCTAAAAACTCGTTATTTAAGACGCTCTGGTATTTTTTTAGCCCCTCATTTTCCATTTTGGCGTTTAAAATACGAGCGATTAGATCGTAGCGTTCTTTTAAACCCTCTGTATTGTGGTGGTTTTCAGCCTTGCTATTGTTATTAAAAATACCATTAAAAAAATTAACGCTCATTGGATCTCTTTTAAAGCTTGGATTTTTGCGTCTAATTGAGCGATGGATTGTTCTTTATTTTGCACTTGATTTTGCAAGTTTTGCATGTTTTCTTGAAGTTTTTGAAGCGTATCGTTGGCGAAATTTTGCTTTTCTAAATTCTCTCTTAAACCTCCGATATAGCCTTTCATATCTTCTCTAGTCTCAGCTTTAAAATTCCTCACATGCATTTCCACGCTTTGTATGAAAGCATCGGCTTCATCGCCTTTTAAAAAGCCCGTTTTCCCCCTTATCTCGCTAGGAAGCTTATCGGCATAATCAAACTCTTTAAATTCAATGCAATCCAAGACAGCCATCACGCTTTCTTTGAAAGCCACCCCATCAATCAAATCATCAGAGATGATTTGGCGCAATTGAGAAAAAACTTTAGCGTAGAGTTCTTTTCTAAAAACGACTTTAAAAGAATCAGCGCTGTCATTCAAAGCGCTTTCGCAGCGTTCATGCATCTCTGTTAAATAATCAAGCACCGCTCCGGCTTTAATCATTGCTCTTGTGCGTTCTACTTCATTATAGCCCGCATCATCATCAAAGAACCACAAAAAATTCCTTTTAAAGCTTCCTCCCAAACCGCCTTGCTTCACTCTTTCAATATAATGCTCTTCTTCCTCTTCTTCTCTAGAGCGCGTTTTAGCCGTTTGGATAGCTTTCTTCAATGCTTCTTCCAATCCAACTCTGATATTGTTGATGAAATGCAAGATAAATTCTTCATACGCTTCCCTAAACTTCATTTCAATGTTACCAGAAAGGTTTTGATAAGCCTTTATCTGCTCTTTGATAGCGCTAATATCAGCGTTTTTAACCCTCTTTTTTTCTTCTTCCAAATCTTGCAACAGCTGCGCTATTAATGAATGGAGGTTGTTTGCTTGACTCTCTGCATAATTTTGCCATTTTTGAGACTTGATTTTTTCTTTCTCTTGGGCGGCTTTTTTTAAACGCTCTTCAATCGCGCTCATATTGCTTAAAAACAATAAGCTTTCTTTAGACTTATCATCGCTATTAAAAGCGTCAGGGTAAGAATCTTTTAAATTCCGTAAGGCATTGTGATACTCTTCTGTTTTTTGGTTTCTTTCCCAAGAAGCTTGGTTGTTAAAGTCTTTATGCATGCTAAAGCAATTCCCTGAAGTCAAAATGACGCCATTTTTGATTGCTTTTTCAAAAATCTCTCGTTGGTTAGGGTAGTTTTCAATCAACTTTCCCATGATATTATTTAATTGAGATGAAAGGGCTTTTTGCGCGTTTTCAAAGGCTGTAGGGAGATGTTGGTTGGATTTTTCCACTTCACTCATAGAAAGAACGGCACTGTCGGCTTGGCTTGCCACGAAATAAATTTCTTGAAGACCTTCTTTATGAGAAACCCTATCAAACAAATCCATATCGCTATTTGTTAAAAACTGATTAGAAGGGCTTACAATAAACACCACATCGCAATCTTTCAATAAGGCTTTGGTGCGCTCTTCTCTGGAAGCGATGGGATCATTCACGCCCGGGGTGTCAATCACTTCCAAATCCTTAAGGTTGGGGTTATTCAAAGAAATTCGCACCGCTTTAGTGTAGGGCATATACTTCCCATCCGCGCCCACGAATTGGAGCAATTTTTGATTCAGCTCTTGTAAGCTGTTGGCTTGAATGCGCGGATCTAATTTTTCCGTGTTGAGCGATCCGCTTTTTTTCATTTTTTCGCATTGATCGTGTGATGAAACGAGTTTTTCGTCCCCTTTTTAATTTATCTTTAGCGATCCTTTCAGCCCTTTTTACTATTTCTCCATCGCTTAAAATATTCTCTTTGGGCGCTGCTTCAGTACTTTTGTTTCTGTTAAGCATGTTGCCAAAACTCTTAAATCCCTCTTTAGCTCTGTTTGACAAACTCTGTTTTTCTTTTTGCTTTTTGACTTCTTCCTCAACAATCCTGTTAAACTCCCTTACATACCTTTCATGTTCGTTTTCAAGCTCTGCAATATCCTTTGGGCTATAAAACTCCACTTCAGCGCTCAGGGTATTGGCGTATTTTAAAATGGTAAGGCTAGCCGTCATGGGCGTTGCCGCTTTAGGTAAAACCTCTACACCCTCAAAAATCAAAGCGTTTAGAAGCGAGCTTTTACCCGCTTTCACGCGCCCGATGATACCGACTTTAAGATCCCTACCTTCAGCCTGCATTTCTTTTAGCGTTTTCTCTAACTCTTCGGTTGTAATCACAGCGTTTTCGCTCATAAAAGGCTTCGCTTTTTCTTGCAAGCCTTGTTCTTGTAGCACTTTTTCAATTAAAGCGCTTTTTTTAATGAGTTCTTGAGCGTTCATTTTTAATCCTTTAAATATTGTTGTTCTAGATCGCTTAAAGCGTTGATCTTGTTTTCTAAGATTTGTTTTTGATCTTCTAAATCGTTAAGGTGTTTTTCTTTTTCTGTTTGAGCGAGCGCGATTTCTTGTTTTTTATGCGTGATTTCTAGCTCGCACCGATCTCTTAAACCTTTTAGGGAATTTTCCAAGCATTCATTAAACAAGCCCGGTAAAACTTTTTTAAGCTTGTATTGAACCTCTGGTATCACTTTTGCTTCAATCAGATTTTCTAATTTCGCCCGCTCTTTTTCCTCATTTCTAAAGAATGAAGCGATGATATTAGGCAGCAAGATCAGTAATTCTTTTAAAAGAGGTTTTAACCCTTGCAAGATCAGCGCGAAGGGTCTTGTAACCGGGTTCTTGGCTAAAATCACGCTTAAGGCGTTGATCCCTAATTCAAGGCCATGCTCTAATTTTACAACAGACAAGGTGCTAGAAAGCTGCGTGTTGTTCAAGCTTGCAAATTCCGCACAAAAATCTTTTGAAAAAGAAAGGTTGATCTTTTCAATCTCTAATTTAG
This sequence comes from Helicobacter pylori, assembly GCF_003638305.1. Taxonomy (GTDB): domain Bacteria; phylum Campylobacterota; class Campylobacteria; order Campylobacterales; family Helicobacteraceae; genus Helicobacter; species Helicobacter pylori_DJ. The sequence goes on from NZ_MVYP01000012.1 coordinate 28,930, forward strand.
CGTTTTTGATCAAGCTTTGTTGCATGATGCTTTCTATTTCGCTATTGAACTCGTTAGGCTTGTTGATTAAAGAGGCTAAATAGGATTTTTGCTCCCTGACCTCTTCTATGACTTTTTTAACCACAGAATTTACAGCCACGCTAGAATATTCTTCTTCTAAATTAGCCCTTAATTTTTCATAGGTTTTTTCAATGTCTTTAACGCCCAAATCCAACGCTTGTATTTCTTCTAACGCCTTTTCTTTAGAGTAATCAAAGCTTTCAATCACGCTTTTTAAGCTGTTTTGTAACTGGGAATTTAAAAACTTCAATCGTTTCAAATACAAAGCGCTAAAAAGCTTTTCAGCGTCTATTTTATCCGCTACCTCTAAAAGAGCGTTATTGTCTTTATTAGAATAAATAAGATGCGTTGTCAAATCAAGGTGATCTTGGATTTGATCTTGAATGTAGCGAGAGATTTCTCCCACTTGCGAAGGCGTCCTTAAATTCGTTTTACTCAAAATAAAGCTAAGGCCTTTGTCAAACTCTAAAAGGTTTTTTAATTCCCTAACCATGCGTTTAGTGAGGTTGCCCTCTTCTACGCTTGTGAGGATGACAAAATGCACGCCCCTTTCTAAATATTCCAAAATGGCATGGGTGTGGCTTGAAATGGGGCTATCAAACCCGGGCATATCCACAAACACTAAAGGCGCGCTATCTTTTAGGGCTTCATTATTCAAATAAACCTTAAGGTAGGAATACTTCGTGGCATTGTCTTTAATCGCCTCAAAACTTTGCTCATTCAGTTCAAAACTCTCTGCTTTTTCATCATTGTTTGAAAAAGCCTCTATGCGTTCGTTAGCGCTATAGTGTAATTCAGTGGCTAAAGAAGTCTCTGGCGTGATACCGGTAGGCAAAACGCTGCTGCCTAAAAAGCGGTTTAATAGCGTGCTTTTGCCTGCGCTAAAATTCCCCACAACGGGTATCACAAGCTGTTATTTTTGAATGCTTGCTAAAAGAGTAGAGCATTCTGTTTTATCGATCTCCACTTCTTTTAAAACTTCTAAAACCTGTTCTAAAAACTCCACAAAATTTGTCTGTGAGCGTAAAATCATCATTAATCCTTTAAAATTAAAAATTAAAATCTAAATCAGACGCAAAAATCCCTAAAATATAGATAGGGTTTATATGGGTATGGGTTTATATAGGGGTGAAAAGATAAAACGGCTGACTAGAGAGAGAGAGAAAGCGGATTTTTAAGAATAATAGTCATTACAAACTCCTAGCACTATTTAATAGTGGGTATTATACTTGATTTTTACGGATACAGCGTGAGAATTCTCTTGTTTGTCAAAACTCGCAAGAGCTATGCTTATAAAACAATCTTGATAGCCGGCATTAAATCGTTGTTTTCTTCTATTTTTAACATTCTCACATCTTTAACACAAACCGCAAAACTTGGTATTTGCTTGGCTAAAATTTGCACCGTAGCGACACAAGTAACAGCATTGATGGTCTCATCGCCAAAATACACGCTACCTTGTTGCCATTTAAAGCCATGTTGTTCCATGAATTTACGAATATCCGAATAAACTTTTGACAGATTCATCCCGTTTTCATTCAAGCAATTGGTGTCAAGATCAAAAGTTACAGCATACATTTTAACTCCTTTATTGGTTTGTATTATAGCATGTTTTTACTTAGAATTTCGTTTGATAACCCATGCGTTTTACAACCCATGCGTTTGAGAATAAAACAATTTCATTTCTTTAGAAGCGAACTGGTTTTTTAACGCTTGGGCTAGAGGTAAAGCGACTTCCTCGCTTAAAAAAAGCTTGAATTTAGCGTAGTCTTTACGCCCGCTCACCTGCTCTTTTTGGCTTAAAAGCAGCGAAGAAGCGGCGTATTTATAGCATTCCACATAAAAAAAATCATCAAAGCCTTTTTCAAACAAATAATCTATTAAAGCGTCTTTCAAGCAAATATCAATATAAATTTCTAAAGCCAGCATGCGAAATCCCTTAACTCAAACGATTCTAATCTTTTTAGCGATGAGCATGAACATGGGCGGCAGTAAGAGTAAGGTTAGAGCGCTTGAGGTGACTAAGCCTCCAAGCACCACGATCGCTAAAGGCTTTTGGACTTCTGATCCCACGCTATGAGAAAATAATAAAGGTATCAAACCCAAACCGGCAATGCAAGCGGTCATTAAAACTGGCCTCAAACGCCTTTTAGCGCCCAACAAAACGCATTCTTCCACGCTTTTTCCTTGCAAAAGAAGCTCTTTAAAATAGCCTATCATCACCACGCCATTTAAAACCGCAATCCCAAAAAGAGCGATAAAGCCCACGCTCGCTGGCACTGAAATATACTCCCCTACCGCAAACAACGCAATAAGCCCTCCGGTAACCGCAAAAGGGATATTCAAAAGAATGAGCAAGGCTAAAGGAATGCTTTTAAAAGTGAAAAAGAGAATGAAAAAAATCGCTAAGATGCTTAAAGGGATAACAGTAGAAAGCCTTTTATTGGCCCGTTGCTGGTTTTCAAACTGCCCCCCATAAGTGATATAGTAGCTAGGAGGGAGCTTGATGTTTTGAGCGATCACTTTTTTAGCCTCTTCTACAAAAGAATTCAAATCGCGCCCCACCACATTACTGCGAACCACGCTCATGCGCATTGAATTTTCACGCACGATAGAAACAGGGCCATCCACTTCTTCAATTTTGGCGATAGAAGTGATAGGCACTAAAACGCCATATTTTGAAGTCAAGGCTAAACTTTTGATTTTAGTGATAGAGCTTGCAAAATCGCTCTCTTGGCGGATCATCACTGGCGTGCGTGAAATCCCTGTAGGGATCACATCCACGATCAAACCCTCTAAAGCGGATTTTAAAAACTTGGAAAATTCATCGCTACTAATCCCCACATCCGCCATCGATTCTTTATTAGGGGTTACATACAAATAATTCACGCCCTCATTGAGCGTGGTTAAAACTTCACTAGAGCCTTTAATCCCTTTTAAAGCTTGCGCGATTTGAAAGCTCAATTTATTCAATTCGCTAATATCATCTCCAAAAATCTTAACCGCTAAATCCCCCCTAACCCCTGTCAGCATTTCAGAAATCCTCATTTCAATGGGTTGGGTGAAAGAAAAGTTAATCCCCTTAAAGTCTTTTAAAGAATCCATGATTTTTTCTAACAATTCATCTTTATTTTTCACGCTCCATTCTTTTTTAGGGATGAAAGAAATAAAAGTATCGGTTTGATTCAACCCCCCCAAATCCAGCCCCAATTCATCGCTCCCCGTGCGCGCGACAATGCTTTTAACTTCCTTAACATGCTTTTTAATCGCACTTTCAATGTTTAACATGAGATCTTTAGATTGATCCAAGGAAATAGAGGGGGTGGTTTCCACGCTCAAAACCACATCGCCCTCATCTAAAGCGGGCATGAAATTCTTCCCCACAAAAGGGAATAAAGAAAGGCTCGCCACTAAAAAAACAAACGCTCCTAAAATCACTTTTTTAGGGTTGTGTACAAAAAATTCCAATAAAGGGGCGTAGATTCTGTTTAAGAATCTCGTTAAAAAGGTTTCGCTATGGGGTGTGGCTTTTAAAACAAGAGAGCTGACTACAGGAATGATCGTAATGGATAAAACTAAAGTGCCTAAAAGCGCATACACAATGCTTTGCGCTAAAGGCCTAAACATCTTACCCTCTAACCCCTGCAAGGTCAAAATCGGCACAAAAAACACAATAATGATCACCACCCCGCTCACCACTGAAACAGCGATTTCTTTACAAGAGCGATAGATCGCATGGAGTTTAGTGGTTTTAGTGTTAGCGCTCAATTTTTCAAAAGCGTTTTCCACCACCACCACGGCTGAGTCAATGAGCATGCCTATAGCGATAATCAACCCCCCTAAGCTCATCAAATTTAAAGTCAAATTATTGAGCTTGATAAAGATAAACGCCACGGACAAACTTAAGGGTAAAATCACCCCCACAGCCACGCTCGCCCTCAAATTCCCTAAAAATAAAAAAAGCGTGATGATGATCAAAACAATGGCTTCAATGAGGGTTTTAGAAACGGTGGCAATGGCTTTTTGCGTGAATTCTGAGCGATCGTAAAAAACATTAATGGACACGCCACTCGGTAAAAGGGGTTTTAATTCCTCCAATTTTTGATACACTTGAGTGATGATTTCTTTGGTGTTGGCTTCTTTTAAAGAAAGCACCAAGCCCTCTGTGGTCTCACCCACGCCATCTTTAGTGACAAAACCTAAGCGGGTGCGAGATTGGCTGATGACTTTCGCAAAATCCTTAATGTGCAAATGCCCTAAATTAGTGGAAACGGTGATTTTGCCAATGTCTTCTAAACTCAAAGAAGCGGTTTGGATTTTGACTAAAAAGGTCTCGCCATCTCTATCCACGCGCCCCGCTCCGCTGTTTCTTAAATTCACTCTTACGGCCGATTCTAGATCAGAAATACTCACCCCAAGCCTTGCCATGTCATTAAAATCCGGCACGATCACAAACGCCCTGCTAAAGCCTCCAATGGAATTGACATCCGCCACGCCGCTAATCATTCTTAATTGCGGGCGGATCACAAAGTCTAAAAGCTGTCGTTTTTCTATCTCGGTGATATTGCCATCAATGGTGAACATAAAAATGTCTGATAGCGGCGTAACAATGGGCGCCATGCCCCCCTCAACCCCCACGGGTAAATCTTTCATCACGCTGCTCAAGCGCTCATTGACAATATTCCTCGCTAAATAAATATCCACGCTGTCATCAAAATCTATCGTGATGTCTGAAATAGAATATTTTGAAACACTTCTTAAAGATTTTTGCCCTTTCAAGCCTAAAAGCTCCAATTCTAAAGGGCGCACGATGTTGTTTTCCATTTCTTCAGGGCTAGAGCCGGGGAGTTTTAAAATGATTTTGACTTGAGTGGGCGAAATATCCGGGAAAGCGTCCACTGGAGTGTTGATAAAACTATAAGTCCCAAAAAATAAAATAAGAATCGCGCCAACAATCACGATCACTCTTTGGCGTAAGGAAAATTCAATAATGGAAGCGAGCATTATTCTTCCCCTAAATTGTTGATCATGCCTTTTAACCCTATCAATGACCCCACTGCCACGCTGTCATTGGGGTATAAATTTTGAGCGTTCACGATAAAAATCTTGCTGCGCTCTTCTAAAACTTGAACCACTACAGGCTTAAAACCTTTAGGCGTTCTCACAAACACTAAGTAATCTTTCCCGTTTCTGATTAAAGCGTTTGAAGGGATTAAAACGGAGTCTTTGGGTTGAGAGCCTTGAATATACATTTCTACCATTTCCCCCACATGGTAATTGCCCTCATCTAATAAGGCGGTGGCTAAAATCGTGTTAGAGCCTTTGTCTAACACCACCGAAACGCTTTGGATTTTCCCGATTTTTTCCCCTTCTTCATTATAGACTGGCGAATCCCTTTTAATGGATTTAGAAACGCCTACAGGCAATTTGATTTGAGCGATCAAATCATCGCTTTTTGAAATACGCACATAACTAGTGAAAGCTAAAATCTTTTCGCCCACATTTTTAGGCGCTAACGCTAAAAGACCGCCATCTCTAGCCACAATCCTAAAACCATACTGCCCTTTAGGGTTTTTAGGATCCACGCCAAAGCTTTTAAAAGTGGATTCTAATTGATTGACTTTTAAGCCCATTTCTTCACTGGCTAGAAAGCTCGTTTGATATTCTCTTTTAGGAATGACACCGGCCCTATAAAGCTCTAAATCTTTTTTAGTAATATCTTTAGCGATTTTTAATTTATTTTGGTTGTTTTGCAATTCAAAATATAAATTGCTCAAATCAATAGAGCTCACTTCACAGATCGCATCTCCAGCCTTCACCTGCTCGCCCTCTCTTTTATAAACCGCAACCACAGACGCATCAAAACTCAAACTCTGCACCACAGAACTTTTACTATCAAAATCAATATAAGCGTTAAAAGGAAGCCCTTTACTAAAAATCTCTTTATCTAATTTAATCACCTTTAACCCCATGGGTTGCAAGTTTTTTTCTTCTAAAACAATTTCTGGATACTCTTTGGCTTCCAAAAAAACACCCAAAACGCCCATTAACATAAGCCACCATAACGCCCGCTTCAATGCAATTCTCCTAATCTGGTCAAGCTCTCCCCTAAAGTCTCTTCTAAAAGCGCGCTAATATCAATGTATTCAATCTTCGCTTCGGCCAGAGTGATGAGAGCGTCCATGTAAGAATTTTGATAAATCAAGTATTCAAAAAGCCCGATTTTTTGGGCTTCATAAGCGATGCGCCCCATTTCCATCAAACGCTTCTTATTGGCAATGGCTTCTTTTTGGGTTTCAATGTATGCTTCTTTGGTTTTGAGCTGGTTTAAGTAGGAGTTGGCGTTAATTCTAATGTTTCGTTTCATCACTTCATTTTGCGCGAGCGTCCCGCTTTGCAAATCCAAAAATTTACGCTTTTGATAGATATTTTTAGGCGTTACCGGTAAAGGGATACGCACTTCCACGGAAAGATTAGTTGAAGAGTTATAGCTTTCAGAGCCAATCCCAAATTCAAATGCATTAAACACGTCTCTATTAGCTAATTTCGCATTCACCTGATAATCTTTAGCCGTCAAATCCAAAATATCCACATACAACGAGCGATCCAATTTAAATTTTAAGGCTTCAGGCTCTAATCGCACGTATTCAAAATCCAAACCGATCACCTTGACGTCATGCAAATGGTCTAAATAAGTGTCAAAATGCGCCCCCTCTTTGACTGGCTCCACAATCGCTAGCATCGTGTCTAGCATTTTTTCTAAATCTATGAGTTTGGTTTCCACATTGGTTTTAGCGAGTTTGGATTCCAGATAAGAATTATTGAAGTTGATATAATCTTTTTCGCTCATGCTGCCGGCTTTAACCTTTTCTTTGGCGATTTTGAGCTGCGAATAAAAGTTCGCTTCCCGCTGCACATACACCTGATACTTTTCCTTAGTCATCACATAAGTCAAATAAAGGCGTTTAGCGCCAATAAAAGCGAGATTTTTATTTAATTGATAGCTTTTATCGTATTGAATGGTTTTGATAGAAAGGCTTTTGGATAAAAGCGAACTCACCCATGGGAGCTTGGGCCTTACTATTAAAAGGGTTCTGGGTTGCGCTTCTATGATGCCTTGGAAGTTTTTCACCATAGAAGTTTCATTATAAATATAGGGGAAATCCCAAGCGTTCACGGAGCGTTGCTCATTCAAACGGCTTTTAAAATCGGCTTTTTTGCCGATCAACTCCATTGAATTAATTTCTACTTCTTTAAAAAACTCCTGTAGGGTAAAGATTTTCGCGCTAAGCATGCCCGCACTCAACATGCTCATTAAAAAAGTTACCCCCAAATAAAAACGCTGGACTTTGCGTTTGATAGCATTAAATCGCAATTTCTTTAATATCCCCAATCTCTAAGAAACTTTGATACACGCCCCACAAGAAATTTTTACGATTTTTTTGGATTTCTATATCTTTATCCATGACTAGCACGCTTTTAAAATACTCTTCTAAAGGCGCATGCAAACCAAAATAAGCTTCTATTTTGCTATCCAAACTCTCAAAAACGCTCGTTTTGATCGTGTTGAACGCTTCAAAAAGGGCATGCTCTTTTGGCTCTTTAAAAAGATGGGTAGAAAACTCGCTTGATTCGTTGGGGTTTCTGTCTTTATTGATATTGGCTAGGCGTTTGAAAGCGCTAAAAAGCAACTCTTTTTTTTGAGCGTTTTTAGGATCGTCTAAAAAGCGTTTTAAGGCTTTGACTTTTTGAATGATTTTAACGATGTCTCGCTCGTTGGTGTTTAACACGCTCCTTATAATAGAAGGGTTACAATCTATTAAATTATTAAAGCGCTCCAGTAAAAACTTCTCTAAAATTTCTAAATCAAAGCGTTGATAAACGCCCACTTTTTCAAAGAGGTTTTTTAAATCCGCTTTCAAGTCAAATTCTAACCCATAATGCGCGATGATTTTCAATAGCCCAAAACTCAAACGCCTTAAAGCAAAAGGATCTTTAGATCCGCTAGGGATTTTACCCACGCTAAAAAGAGAAAACAAGCTGTCTAATTTCAAGCTCAAAGCCACGATTGCACTAAAAACGCTAGAGGGCAAGGGGGCGTTTTCGCTTGCGGGCAAATACTGCTCTTTCAAGCTCAAAGCGACTAACTCGTTTTCGTTTTGTTTTAAAGCGTAGTAATAGCCCATGATCCCTTGAAGCTCGCTAAATTCATACACCACTTCACTGAGTAAATCCGCTTTAGCGATTTGAACGGCTCTTTTAACCAACTCAAGGGCTTTTTCTAAAGGCATGTTTAAAGATGAAATATATTTTTGCGTCAAGTATTGGGCGATGGTTGATTCGCGCTCCATTTTATCTTTTAAAGTCCCTAAACCTTGCACAAAAACCACGCTCTCTAAAGGAGCGTTATCTAAAGGCTTTTTGAGATCGTTTTCATAAAAGAAAACCGCATCGCTCAAGCGGGCTTTTAAAACCTTTTGATTGCCTAAAATGATTTTTTGCTTGTCTTTATTGATAGCGTTACTCACCACAATAAAGCCGTTGTGTAATGTTGGGCTTTCTTCTTGACTTTTTTGACAAAAGGTTGCAAAATAGCGCTGGTTTTCTTTCATGGAAGTGGTGATGATTTCACTGGGTAATTTTAAAAACGCCTTGTCAAACTCCCCTAAAAGTGCGCTGGGGTATTCCGTGATCGCTACAACCTCATCTAATAAATCCCTATCAACCTCTACGATGATGTGATGCTTTGTTTCTAGCTCTTTGATTTCTTGTAAGATTTTCGCTTCGCGCTTTTTAGGGTCTAAAATGACATGGTTTTTTTCTAAAACTTCAAAATAGGCTTTAGGGCTATCCACTTCAATAAAATCAAAACCCTCTTGTCGGTGCGCTTTGGTGGCTTGCTTGGTTTTAAAACCATACCCTTTGACTTCAATATCGTTAAAATTTTCCCCATTAAACAACACGCAAATATTATGAATGGGCCTGATAAAGCTTTTTTCCACATTGCCCCAACGCATGGACTTCCCGAAATTCAAACCCTCTAAAAACTCTAACACAATGGGCATGATTAAATCTTTTGTAGGCTCTTTTTCATGGATTTTAGCGTGATAAAGCACCTCTTTATTGTTTTTAAACGCTGTTTGGAAATTTTGGTGATCCTTTAGTCCTAATTTTTGATAAAACCCTAAACCTAGAGCGTTCAAACCTTGCGTTTTATCTTGATTGTTGCATGCGATTTTAACGGGAGGCCCAAAAAATTCCTCTTTAGTTTCTTGGGTTAAAAGAGGAAAGTCTTTAATGAACAAACACAAGCGCCTAGGGGTGTAAAAAACCTCTATAGTTCCCACTTCTAAAGCGCGTTTTTGAAAAAGAGCGTGGAGTTTTTTAGGCATTTCTTTATATTCATTTAATAACGCTTGTGCGGGCAATTCTTCAACTAAAATCTCTACTAACAATTCATCTGAATGCAAAATCTCAATTCTCCCTAAAAAACAAAATCACTTTTAAGACTAAATCATGTTAGAATTATACTTGAATTTATTTTTAGTTTAGTTTATTTTTTAAATACAAAAGGTAGGCGTTTTGAAACATTTAACCCCACTCACTCACACCCTTTTTAAAGCCTTATGGTTAGGCGTAGCCTTAAGCGCATCTTTAAGCTTAGTTGCAGCAGAAAACCCCACTAAAACAGAGCCTAAACCAGCTAAGGGGGTTAAAAACAAGCCCAAATCGCCCGTTACTAAAGTCATGATGACCAATTGCGATAATCTTAAAGACTTTAACGCTAAGCAAAAAGAAGTCTTAAAAGCCGCCTATCAATTCGGATCTAAAGAAAATTTAGGCTATGAAATGGCAGGCATCGCATGGAAAGAATCATGCGCAGGGGTTTATAAAATCAATTTTTCGGATCCGAGTGCGGGCGTGTATCATTCTTATATCCCAAGCGTTCTAAAAAGCTATGGGCATAACGATAGCCCCTTTTTGCGTAATGTGATGGGGGAATTGCTCATTAAAGACGATGCGTTTGCTTCTCAAGTGGCTTTAAAAGAGTTGCTCTATTGGAAAACACGCTACCATGACAATCTAAAAGACATGATTAAATCTTACAACAAGGGCAGTCGTTGGGAAAAAAACGAGAAGTCTAACGCCGAAGCTGAAAAATATTATGAAGAGATACAAGACAGGATCAGGCGTTTGAAAGAATCTAAAATCTTTGATTCGCAGTCTAGTAATGACCAAGAATTGCAAAAAAGCGCTAATAGCAACCTGGATTTAGACCCTATCGGCAACGCCATGCCTCAAACTTTAGCCACCAAAAAAACTCAAATAGAGGAAACTCAAGTAGAAAAATCTCAAACACAAAAATCCCAAGAGATGAAAGAGACAACTAGCGAGCAAACAGCCAACAAGCCAGAAAAAGCAAAAGATAAACCCATGTATTTGGCTCAAATCAATAATGCTGATTTCACACCCGCTAAAAAACGCTCTCAAAAACCGGCTAAAGCGAGTCCAAAACGCTCCTCCAAAAATAATATAAATAATGTAAAAAGCCACACTAAAACCGCTTCCAAAAATTCCAAAAATAAAGAAGTATGTAAAAATTGCTCTCCAGGGCAAAGGAATGCGATTTTAGCCAACCACATCACTCTCATGCAAGAGCTTTAAAAAGTCCTAAAAATGGCGCAAAAAACTCTTTTGATTATCACTGATGGCATTGGGTATCGTAAAGATAGCGATCATAACGCTTTCTTCCATGCCAAAAAACCCACTTATGATTTGATGTTTAAAACCTTGCCTTATAGCCTGATTGATACGCATGGCTTGAGCGTGGGCTTACCTGAAGGGCAAATGGGAAATTCTGAAGTGGGGCATATGTGTATTGGGGCTGGTAGGGTACTTTATCAGGATTTAGTCAAAATTTCTTTAAGCCTTCAAAACGATGGGTTAAAAAATAACTCCGCTTTTTTAAACACGATCCAAAAAAGCCCTGTGGTGCATCTTATGGGTTTGATGAGCGATGGGGGCGTGCATTCACACATTGAGCATTTTATCGCTCTGGCTTTAGAGTGTGAAAAATCCCATAAAAAAGTCTTTCTGCATTTAATCACCGATGGGCGCGATGTCGCTCCTAAAAGCGCTTTAACTTATTTAGAAACCATGCAAAATATCTGCAATGAAAACATTCAAATCGCTACCATAGGTGGCCGTTTTTATGCGATGGATAGGGATAATCGCTTTGAAAGGATTGAACTTGCATATCATAGCTTAATGGGGCTTAATCACACGCCTTTAAGCCCTAGCGAGTATATCCAAAGCCAGTATGATAAAAATATCACCGATGAATTTATCATGCCTGCTTGTTTTAAAGATTATTGCGGCATGCAAGATGATGAAAGCTTTATTTTTATCAATTTCAGGAATGATAGGGCTAGAGAAATCGTGAGCGCTTTAGGCCAAAAGGAATTTAGCGGCTTTAAGCGTCAAGTTTTTAAAAAACTCCATATCGCTACCATGACGCCTTATGACAACACTTTCCCCTACCCTGTTTTATTCCCTAAAGAAAGCGTTCAAAACACGCTCGCTGAAGTGGTCTCTCAACACAACCTGACCCAAAGCCATATCGCTGAGACTGAAAAATACGCGCATGTAACCTTTTTCATCAACGGCGGAGTGGAGACGCCTTTTAAAAATGAAAACCGGGTGCTTATCCAAAGCCCTAAAGTTACCACCTATGACTTAAAGCCTGAAATGAGTGCTAAAGAAGTAACCCTTGCGGTGTTAGAGCAAATGAGATTAGGCACGGATTTGATCATTGTGAATTTTGCTAATGGCGACATGGTGGGGCATACGGGGAATTTTGAAGCGAGTATTAAAGCGGTAGAAGCAGTGGATGCATGCTTAGGGGAAATCCTTTCACTGGCTAAAGAATTGGATTACGCCATGCTTTTAACAAGCGATCATGGGAATTGCGAACGCATGAAAGATGAAAACCAAAACCCCTTAACCAACCACACCGCCGGGAGCGTGTATTGCTTTGTTTTAGGGAATGGAGTCAAATCCATTAAAAACGGAGCCCTAAACAATATCGCTAGCAGCGTGTTAAAGCTCATGGGCATCAAAGCCCCAGCAACAATGGACGAACCCCTATTTTAAACTAAAGGAAAAGAATGCAAATTGATGACGCATTATTGCAACGCTTAGAAAAATTGAGCATGCTAGAGATTAAAGACGAGCATAAAGAGAGCGTTAAAGGCCATTTAGCGGAGGTTTTAGGCTTTGTAGAAAACATCTTCGCTTTAGAAACTAATGATCTAAAAACAGATACGCATCTTAGCACCCCTTTAAGAGAAGACGAACCCAAAAGCCAACCTAACATCGCCAAAGAGATTTTAAGCCACAACAAACACAGCCAGGATCATTACTTCGTTGTGCCCAAGATTATTGAATAGGTTTTATTGAATAGGTTTCATATCAAGTTAAAAGCTTGATTTTTGAAATCAAACAGGCAGAAAAAAGCTATCGCTTGACTAAAATTCAAGCTCTTTACTATTTGTTTTCAGCTTTTTTTAACTCATCAAGAATTTCCACTAACCTCACAATCGCCTTTGTGATTTCTTCATGCGTGATAATATAAGGGGGCATGAGATAGATCGTGTTGTTTAAAGGGCGTAATAACAAACCTTTTTTTAGAGCTTTTTTAAAAACCGCCAAACTCAAACGCTCTTTAGTTTGAATAAAAACTTCAAAGGCAAAGACCATGCCCAAATGCCTTAAATGAGACACCACTTGTTGCTCTATCAAGGGTTTTAACGCGTTTTGGAGCGTTCTAAAAATAAACTCGCTTAAAGCCTTGTTTTTTTCAATAACATTTTCTTTTTCAAAAATATCCAGCGTGGCGTTCGCGCATGCGCATGCTAGGGCGTTTCCTGTGTAGCTGTGCGAATGCAAAAACGCTTTATTTTCTTCATAGGGGGCGTAAAATTGGTTATAAATTTCATTGCGGGTTAATAGTGCGCTTAAAGGCAAATACCCCCCACTAATCCCTTTAGACAAGCATAAAAAATCAGGCTCAATTTCGCATTGTTCATAAGCAAACATGCTCCCTGTGCGCCCAAACCCGGTAGCGATTTCATCAAAAATAATGTGGATATTTTTTTGCTTGCATAACAAAACGGCTTGTTTTAAATACTTCGCGCTATAAATATGCATATTCCCTGCGCATTGCAAAAGAGGCTCTGCAATGAAAGCGCAAATTTCTTCACCATGCTTATCTAACAAACGCTTTAAAGCGTTCAAACTATTTTCTATCTCGCTGTCGTTTTTAGGCACGGGCGTGATGAGATTCTTGAGCAATAAGGGGGTGTAAGTGTCTTTATAAAGTTTCACATCGCCCACGCTTAACGCTCCCAAAGTCTCGCCATGATAGGAATTAGAAAGCGATAAAAAAAGCTTTTTAGGGCGCGTTTGATTCTTTAAAAAATGGGCGTGATAGCTCATTTTCAAAGCGATTTCAATACAAGATGAGCCGTTATCCGCATAAAAGCATTTGTCCATGCTAGTGAGTTGGCAGAGCCTTTGAGAGAGCGTGATAATGGGCTTATGGCTAAAAGAGGCCAAAAGGACATGCTCTAAATTGTCAATTTGATTTTTGAGCTGTTGGCTGATGTAGGCGTTATTATGCCCAAAAAGATTCACCCACCATGAGCTGATCAAATCCATATAAGCGTTATCATTAAAATCATAGAGGTAAATCCCTTGAGCCTTTTTAATGGGGATAATGGGGAAATTTTGATGCTCTTGCATTTGCGAGCAAGGGTGCCAAAGATACTCCAAATCCAAAGCGGCTAAATTTTCTTGAAAATTCATGTTAAAAACTCTCTATAATAAGGATAATTTTAATAACCTTTGGTTAAAATAAGGTTATTTGATTTTACTATAAGGTTGTTTAAACCTGAATTTCACATTTTTGATTTTTTAAAAGGGATTAGAGTTCTTATGATTGAATGGATGCAAAATCATAGAAAATATTTAGTGGTTACAATATGGATAAGCACGATCGCTTTTATTGCCGCTGGGATGATAGGCTGGGGGCAATACAGCTTCTCTTTAGATAGCGATAGCGCTGCCAAAGTGGGACAGATTAAGATTTCTCAAGAAGAATTAACCCAAGAATACCGCCGCCTTAAAGACGCATATGCTGAGTCTATCCCTGATTTTAAAGAACTCACTGAAGATCAAATCAAAGCCATGCATTTGGAAAAAAGCGCTTTAGATTCGCTCATCAATCAAGCCCTATTGAGGAATCTCGCTTTAGATTTAGGGCTTGGCGCTACCAAGCAAGAAGTGGCCAAAGAGATCAGAAAAACGAGCGTTTTTCAAAAAGATGGTGTTTTTGATGAAGAATTATATAAGAATATCTTAAAACAAAGCCATTACCGCCCTAAACACTTTGAAGAAAGCGTTGAAAGGCTTTTAATCCTTCAAAAAATCAGCGCTCTATTTCCCAAAACCACCACCCCTTTGGAGCAGTCTAGTTTATCGCTTTGGGCAAAATTGCAAGACAAATTAGACATTCTTATCCTAAACCCTAGTGATGTTAAAATCTCTCTTAATGAAGAAGAGATGAAAAAATATTACGAGTCCCATAAAAAGGATTTTAAAAAGCCCACAAGCTTTAAAACACGCTCTTTATATTTTGACGCTGGTTTAGAAAAAACTGATTTGAAAGAGTTGGAGGAATACTACCATAAAAACAAGGTGTCTTATTTGGACAAAGAGGGGAAATTGCAGGATTTTAAAAGCGTTCAAGAGCAAGTCAAGCATGATTTAAGCATGCAAAAAGCGAATGAAAAAGCCTTAAGGAGCTATATCGCTCTAAAAAAGGGGAATGAGCAAAACTACACCATGCAAGATTTTGAAGAAAACAACTCCCCATATACTGCTGAAATCACGCAAAAACTCACCGCTCTCAAGCCCCTTGAAATCCTAAAACCAGAGCCTTTTAAAGATGGTTTTATTGTGGTGCAACTCATCTCTCAAATTAAAGACGAATTGCAGAATTTTGATGAAGCCAAAAGCGCTCTTAAAACCCGCCTAACTCAAGAAAGAACCCTTATAGCGTTGCAGGCATTAGCTAAAGAAAAGCTTAAGGATTTTAAAGGGAAAAGCGTGGGCTATGTAAGCCCTAATTTTGGAGGTACTATTAGCGAACTTAACCAAGAAGAAAGCGCTAAGTTTATCAACACCCTTTTTAACCGCCAGGAAAAAAAGGGGTTTGTAACGATAGGTAATAAAGTGGTACTCTATCAAATCACAGAACAAAATTTCAACCACTCCTTTAGCGCAGAAGAAAGCCAATACATGCAACGTTTAGTCAATAACACTAAAACGGATTTTTTTGATAAAGCGTTGATAGAAGAATTGAAAAAACGCTATAAGATAGTCAAATACATTCAATAAATGCAAGGGGAAATCATGGAACATAAAGAAATCGTTATAGGGGTTGATATAGGCTCTAGAAAGATTTGTGCGATAGTGGCTGAATTTAAAGAAGGGATTTTGCGCATCATTGGCACAGCCCATCAAGACTCCAAAGAAATCAATTCAAAAGCCATTAAAAGAGGGCGCATTAATAGCCTTGCTCACGCTTCTAACGCCATTAAAGAAGTGATTAATAGCGCTAAAAAAATGGCAGGTTTGAACGCTGATGAAGACAGGAATAACCCCATTTCCTCCTTTAGAGAATCGTATTACCCTAAAACTAAGGCGATTGTTTCTTTTTCTGGGGCTTATACTGAAAGCATTAGAGATGTTACCGGTGTGGCTAGCACTAAAGACAATGTGGTAACCATTGATGAAATCAATCGCGCTATCAATAACGCATGCGCTAAAGCAGGCTTAGATAATGATAAACACATTTTGCATGCCCTCCCCTATCGCTTCACTTTAGACAAACAAGAAGTGAATGACCCTTTAGGGATGAGCGGGACTCGCTTGGAAGTCTTTATCCACATTGTCTATACAGAAAAAAACAACATTGAAAATTTAGAAAAAATCATGATCCAATCTGGAGTGGAGATTGAAAACATCGTGATCAATTCTTATGCAGCCTCGATTGCCACCTTGTCTAATGACGAAAGGGAATTGGGCGTGGCTTGCGTGGATATGGGCGGAGAAACATGCAACCTTACGATTTATAGCGGCAATTCCATACGCTATAACAAATACTTACCCGTAGGCTCTCACCATTTGACCACGGATTTATCGCACATGCTCAACACCCCATTCCCTTACGCTGAAGAAGTTAAGATCAAATACGGGGATCTTTCTTTTGAAAGCGGCACAGAAACGCCCTCTCAAAGTGTCCAAATCCCTACCACCGGCTCGGATGGCCATGAAAGCCATATTGTGCCGCTTAGTGAAATCCAAACTATCATGAGGGAAAGGGCTTTAGAAACTTTTAAAATCATCCACAGGAGCATTCAAGATAGCGGCTTAGAAGAGCATTTGGGCGGAGGCGTTGTGTTAACCGGTGGGATGGCTTTAATGAAAGGGATCAAGGAATTAGCCAGAACCCATTTCACTAATTACCCGGTGCGTTTAGCAGCCCCTGTGGAAAAATACAATATCATGGGCATGTTTGAAGATTTGAAAGATCCTCGCTTTTCAGTCGTGGTTGGCTTGATTTTATACAAAGCAGGGGGGCATACCAATTATGAAAGAGACTCTAAAGGGGTTATCCGCTACCATGAAAGCGATGATTACACAAGAACAGCCCATCAATCAAGCCCTACCCCCCATATCCATTCATCGCCCACAGAAAGGAATTTGAGCGATTTAAAAGCCCCTAGTGCTCCTTTAAACACCGCTAAAAACGATGACTTCTTGCCTATAAAACCCACCGAACAAAAAGGTTTTTTTAAAAGTTTCCTTGATAAGATTTCTAAAATCTTTTAAGATACAGCCATTTCTTTATGCGATAAAAACGCCTTGATAGTTATCAAAAGCCAGAAAACATGGTATAATCCTTTAGCTATTTACAAAAGTTTAAGATTTGCAAAAATCGTATCTCAAGGGGAATGTGGCTATGGTTCATCAATCAGAGATGGAAAATTATAATATTGGTCAAGCGAGCATTGAAGAAGTAAGCGATCCAGCTTATAAAGGGGCTAAGATTGTCGTCATCGGTGTTGGAGGTGGGGGGTCTAACATGATCAAACACTTGGTTGAATACGGCGTGCATCAAGATGTTACCCCCATTGCAACGAACACTGATGGCCAACATCTCAAAAACAATCCCGCTCCGGTTAAAATCCTTTTAGGCAAAGAATCCACTGGAGGTTTAGGCGCTGGAGGGGTTCCTGATATTGGTAGGAAAGCCGCTGAAGAAAGCGCTAATGAAATTAGAGAAGCGATTAAGGACGCCAAATTAGTCATTGTCTCTACAGGGCTTGGAGGAGGGACTGGGACTGGAGCCACCCCCACTATCGTTAAAATCGCAAAAGAAGTGGGAGCGCTAACGATTGCTATCGTTACTAAGCCTTTCAAATACGAAGGGTCTCAAAAAAGCAAGAAAGCCGAAGAGGGGTTAAAAGAATTGGAGCAATCTAGCGATTCTATTTTGGTTATCCCTAATGATAAAATTCTTTTGACCATGAAAAAAAACGCCAGCACCAAAGAATGCTATAAGGAAGTTGATGATGTCTTGGTTAGGGCTGTGAGCGGTATTTCTACGATCATCACTAAGCCCGGTGATATTAATGTTGATTTTTCCGATTTAAAAAGCGCTCTTGGTTTTAAAGGCTTTGCGTTAATGGGTATTGGTGAAGCCACTGGCGAAGAATCCGCTAAATTAGCGGTGGAAAATGCGATCCAATCGCCTCTTCTTGATGACGCTTCTATTGATGGGGCTAAGAGCATTATTGTCTTTTTTGAGCACCACCCTGATTATCCTATGTATGCTTATTCTCAAGCTTGCATATCTATTCAAGAACGAGCCAATCAAGATGTTGATGTTAAGTTTGGCCAACACACGAGCGAGAGTATCCCCATTGATCATGTGCGCGTTACTATCATTGCAACCGGTGCTGAAAGAAACAGCGGTGGAGCGGGTTTGGAATCTATCGCTACGCCCTCTCAGCCTGTGGTGAAACAAACAAGAAAAGTGGGTAATAGCGATTTTTTAAGAATCCCTACTGAAGAAGAACTATCCACACCCACAGCCATAAGGATCCAGCAAGATTAATTGCAGATCTCGCTTTTCTCCCTATTTTTATAGGGTCATAATAAAGCGGTTTGTTGGGTTTGCTCTCATTTATTTTTTTAGAATAAAATTAAGAAGCTTTGATTTTAAAACTTTGATTTTAGTGTGCTGACTTTTAGAGCGTTTGGGGGATTTTAAGGTGCTTAAAGGGGAATATCCCAAAACACCCCCTAATTCTTATAGTTAATAAAACGCTATAACTCAATCTAGTATAAATCCAGGTGTTTAGCATTCACTCCTATACGCATCATCTCTAAAACTATACGCTCCGTTATGAATTTGTGAGGTCAATACATTTTTGACTTGATTGAGTTCTGCATTCTTAAGGGCTGATTGAGAAACTTCAATGACTAGCTGATTGAACGCTTCACCGCTCTATCAATCTCAAAGATAAAATCATATATAAGTGGTGTCTTTAATCAAAGCATAAACTAGGTCTATGTTTTCTGTTTGTCTTATCGCTAATAAGGTGTCGTGGGATAATTTCGCGCTCACATTGATGAACTGATTTAAAAGGTCTTGTTCGTTAATGGAACAATACCCAGCGTTAGTATCAAATTGATTATCTTTAAGAGATTTGGGTTTGTAAGTGTTATCTAGAACGCTATCCATAGTAAAGGAAGCGTTCAAGTCGTAGGAGTATCCAGGAACCCACTTGCTCCAATTTTCCCAACCACCCCTAGTTCCTCTTATTTTTCTCTGCCCGTTCTCTATCAAATTGGCTTTTAATTTAGCAAGAACACTGTTAGCGGTATTACCTTCAGATAAGGCTTTATAGCCACCAAACCCAAATCTGCTTGTTTTTCCATCAGCTTTTATTTTACGCATAAACTCCGTGAAAGCAATCAAAAAGTCAGGGTTTGACTGACCATTAGGTAAGGCTTCATCAGCGATAGAGTTCCTAAATTTAGGGTCTTTTAATTCAGCAAAGGGTTCTCCAAGTCTTGTTTTTTCCCCATCAAGCATCAAGTAGGGGTAAGGGGTAGTGCATATTAAAGTGAATACAGCCCCACGCTTATCTTTAGGGCTGTTGATAATAACGCTGTCTTAGTTGAACTCCCTACCCAAATTCACTATGATGTCTTTGAACTGATTTTTATTATGGAATGGTTTGAGTTCAAAACAAATAAAGCTAGTTTCTATGTTAGCTTGTGGCATACCTGCTTCTCTGTATAACCTTTAACAATTTTGTATCCTATGTAGCCCTTGTATAGGTCTAGCTTTTTTCTCAACCATTTGGTTCTTTTTTCGTTATCAGCGTTAGTGAACATAAAGGGTTTTAAAAGGGCTTCAACTTCCTCTTTTTTCTCGCCCTTTGTTGTCGCATTCAGTTCTAAAATCTTGGTGGCTTCTTTTAATCCATAATCCGCAATAATGGCTTTATCGTTATAAGTTCTATAACCAGAGATAACTGCTACTGGGCAGTTTAGCATCCGATCGCATAATCGGCTCATAGATAAAGCGGTGGTATTCATTTTTTGAGCCATAGTCAAATCATCATAATCCACTAGGTTATTGTCTCTTTTTGACCTTGTGTTTAAAACGGCTCTTAACACTGACTTTTTCTTATCATACTCGTTTAATTGAGCGGATAGGGGTTGGTTAGAGTTGACAGAGATTTTAAAGAGAGGTAGTTGGCTTTTAGCTTCCTTGTATTCCTTAAAGGTGGGCATCAATGAGAGATGATAACGAGTTAGAATGGATAGGGTTTTTTTTCGCTATTAAGTTAACTTGGTGCGTTTAGAATTATCCGCACCGATGAAAAGGTTTTTAAAATCGCTTGACATAGGGTCTCCTTTAAAATTCAAGTATCACTGCAATCAATGCGCCTCACACCAATCACTTAGAAGAGTCTTGATTTTTAATAGCAATATCTAGCTTGTTGAAAGGGATTTCAATGTGGTTAGCGTCTAGGGCGTTTTTGATGCGTTCAATGAGTTCGCTGCGCACATTAAAGATCCCATCTTCAATCTTTGCCCAAACCCTAATGGTGAAATTCAGCGAACTTTGTCCAAAATCCGTGATCCCAATAAAAGTGGGCATGTTTTTATCAATTTTTTCCATTGAGTCAATAACATCTTTTATAGTCTTATGCACCAGTTCAATATCGCTCCCATACCCTACCCCACAAACCCATTCAATGCGCCGACACGCCGTGTTATTGCTATTAATAATATTAGAATTAGCGACACTTCTATTGGGTAAAACCGCCAAGCGTCCGTCATGCAAGCGTAAAGAAGTGTTAAAAAAATTAAGCGCTTCTACTTTGCCCTCTAAGCCAGAGATTTCAATGATGTCTCCTTTTTTGAAAGGGTGTAAAATAATAAGGATTATCCCTCCAGCAATGCTTGAAAGGTAATCTTTTAAAGCCAACGCCACCGCAATCCCCACCGTTCCTAAAACAGTGATAATAGAGGTGGTTTGCACGCCTAGCGTGCTGAGTGCAATGATTGTGGTGATGATAAGGATTAAGATAAAAGTAACCTGCGCGACAAAATTCGCTAAAATCTCATCCTTTTTGGATAAAAGTTTCATGGTTTTGTTCCGTAAGAAAAACGAAAAATAAAAACCTATACAAAAGACAACAATAGCCTTGATTAAGATTATCCCAAAATGCTTTGCCTGCGGAAAAAAATCCACTAACAGCGTTTTAATTTCATCCATAAATCTTTCCTTGCAAATCACAAAATCGCTAAAAGAGACAAGATAACTTACCCTTATGTAGCTAATTTTGACATGTTAGCATGTTTAGGACTAACCTTATTACCACAACTCAAACGCTCAATCTGGTTCCAGTGTCAAATTGACTGGCTTTTAGCGTGCTGTCTAATGAAAAAGGGTTTTTGAGTGTTGAACCTAGAGATTACTTTACGCACACCCCCTACTTGATGGCTACCGCTTACTTTATGGCAATGGTTACCCCCTAGCTTGGCTTTAATGGATTTTATCTTTACGCTATCAACAAATACCGCTCTATAAGATTTTCGCATAAAAGCTATGGTGTGTTTAAAAGTCTCTGAGTAATTCTTTAAGAATTTAGGGGAGTTGGGGATTTCTCAATTTTGGTCAATATTGATGTGGTTAGCAATCTTAATTTTTTGACCCCTTTTATAAGGCTTATAACCTTCTCTTTCCTTTTTCTCAAAGAATAAAAGAATAAAACAATAAACCCCAAAAAAACACTAAACAAACAAAAACAAGCAATCAATAATGAAATTAAATAAAAAGCAAGACTAAAAAAACATTTCCCTATCCCTGCACCGACCTACATTCCCACTCTTGAAAAGAGCAGTATTATCAGCGATGAAGAGCTTGACTTCCAGGTTCGG
>NZ_MVYP01000013.1:0-48754 GCF_003638305.1 Helicobacter pylori
AGGTTTTAAAATCCCTACGATCAACACAAGCTACTATTCTTTCATGGGCGCTAAACTAGAATACCGAAGGATGTATAGCCTTTTCCTCAATTATGTGTTTGCTTACTAGGTGGCGCAAATTCTCTTTTTAAGGGGGCTTCATTACGAAATGCCCCCTATGCGCTTATGAATTTTGATTAAAATTTAGTTGTTCATAAAAGCATGAAAGCCTTTTACAAATAACTCCTTTAATTTTGTTTTTAAAAAACGCTTCTTATTTTTTCATTTTCTTTTCTATGAAAATGTTCAAGCATTCTATGAGCAAGGCAAAACCAATACCCGCATACAAATAATTTTTATCAACATGCAAATGCAAGCCTTCTAAAAACAAAAACACGCCCACAACGAGCAAAAACACAAAGGCTAAAGTTTTGATGCGATAATGCCTTTCAATAAAATCGCCAACGATTTTGGAAAAAAACATCATCACGATTACAGATAAAATAATAGCAAGCGCCATGACTTCTAGGTGTTTAGCGATCCCAATAGCCGTGATCACGGAGTCTAAAGAAAAGACGATGTCTAAAAACATGATTTCTATTAAAGTGATGAAAAAGCCAAACGCTTTTTCTTGGCGTTTTTCTTTAGGGTAGATCTGCTCTTTTAATTCCACTAACGCTTTAAAAGCCAAAAACGCCCCCCCTGCAAGCAGCACCACATCACGCCATGAAAAGCTCATGCCCGCTATAGCGAATAAAGGCTTTTGCAAATGGCTGATGAAAAACAAGCTCCCTAAAAGCCCTATACGAGCGATCATCGCTAAGCCCAAGCCTAAAATCATGGCCTTATTTTGCTGGTGTTTGGGGAGTTTATAGACCATCACCGTGATAAAAATGATATTATCAATCCCTAGAACGATCTCTAAAAGCGTGAGCGTAGCCAAGGAGACTATGCCATGCGGTGTAGAAAGAGCGTCTAAGAGTGAGGATAAAAATTCCATAAAAGGCTACAACCAGCCTTTCTTTTTAAAATAGAGCACAGGCAAAATCGTAGAAATCGCCATGACAATCAGCGCGAAAAGATACCCGTATTGCCATTCTAACTCCGGCATGAATTTAAAATTCATGCCATAAATCGTGCCAATCAATGTGGGAGGCATCATCGCCATAGTCGCCACAGTGAAGAGTTTGATGATTTTATTTTGCTCCACATTGACTTGAGAAGCGAACAGGTTTTGAATGTTATCAAGCGAGTTGAGATTGACCGTTGTAGACTCCACCAAAGAGCTAAAATCGGTTAAAATGATATTTAAATTATTTTTAGTATCGCTATCCACTTTATTGCTCCTTAATAAAGCGGTGATAATGCGCCGTTTGTCAAAAAAAGAATCCCTTAAAGCCACATTAAATTCTTGCAAATTGGACAAGCGCACTAAAATATCATCATGCGTAGAAGTTTCTTTGAAAATGATGTTTTTGCGCAACAGGCTCGTTTGTTTGTTGATCCACTCCAAACATTCCACCCCTTTTTCAAAATACACTTCAAAGATTTTGGTTAGAATATCAAACCCGTCTTCAAATTTTTTAGGGCTAGCCAAAACCTTTTTTTGGATAGAATCAAAGATTTCTAAAGTCCCATAATAGATCGTGAAAAGAATGTTATTGGACAAAATAAAGGTCGCCATTTCCGTGTGGAAAGTCTCATTTTCATCCTGGTTAGTGAAAAAAGCGTTGATCGTAACGCTGGAGCTGTCTTCCCAGTATTTGGTAACTGATGAGACTCGTTGGGAATGATCTGTGTTGTAGTGGATAGCGTATTCTTGGCTTAGAGTGGCTAATTCATTGGGCGTAGGGTTGATTAATTCAAACCATAAAACTTCATTTTCTTCTATATCAAAACCATTAAAGTCATTAAAGCGTTTTTTAATGACAAATTTTTGCTGTTTGAAAAACACATTCACCATAAGCGATCCTTAGAGTTAATGGCGTTTATCCAAAACCTCAAAACAAGGTAAAATTTTGCCCTCTAACAATTCCAAACTCGCTCCCCCACCGGTAGAAATGAAACTCATGTTATCCTTTTCGCCCGCGCGGTTGATCGCATCAATGGTATCGCCCCCCCCAATGAGCGAGAAAGCGTAAGTGTTAGCGATTTTGTGGGCTAAAAAGGTTGTGCCTCTAGCGAATTCTTGTTTTTCATGCACGCCTAAGGGGCCATTCCATAAAATGGTGGGCGCACTCTCTATGACTTCAGAAAATAATTTCAGGCTCGCAGGCCCTATATCAGCGATCTTGTGCTTAGGCTCAATGTCTTGGACGGGTGAAATTTTAATGTGTTTGGGGTTGAGAATATCATCAGTGGTTACAGCGTCTATAGGCAAATAGACTTTGACTTTTTTTTCTTTCGCGCTTTGTAATAACTCTAGGGCGTCATTGATTAGAGCGTCTTCTACAGAAGAATCTTGCACATCATAGCCTAAAGCTTTTAAGAAGGTGTTACTCATCGCCCCGGCAATGATGAGCTTGTCAATGAGATCTAAAATGTTTTTTAATAAAGTGAGTTTGGAGCTGACCTTAGCCCCCCCTACAATCAACAATAGAGGGCGTAAAGGGTGGTTAAACGCTTGATAAAACGAATCAATTTCTTTTTTGAGTAAAAACCCGCTCACTTTAATAGGGGCGAATTGTGCGGTGCCATAAGTACTGGCATGCTTTCTGTGGCTCGTGCCAAAAGCGTCATTCACAAACACATCGCACAAGCTCGCTAAATCTTTAGCCAGATTTTCATCATTTTCTTCTTCGCCTTTTAAAAAGCGGATATTTTCTAAAAGAAAAATCCTTGTGGGCGCGTTTTCGTTTAGGGCTTGCTTGAGTTGCACGATATTTTGAGAAAAAACCACTTCATGATTTAAAAGTCTTTCAAGGCGTTTTAAAAAGGGTTTTAAACTCAATTTTTCTTCAACCCCTTTAGGGCGGCCCAAATGGCTCACTAAAATAATATCCTTAGCCTTGTTGTCAATACAATATTGGATGGTAGGCAAGCTCTCTCTAATGCGCGTATCATCGGTAATATTCAAATTTTCATCTAAAGGCACGTTAAAATCCACTCTAATAAGCACCCTTTTATGATTGACATCCACCTCTTGAATGTTTTTAACGTTTTGCATAAACGACATTTTAGCTAACATGAAAATCCTTTCTTTTAATTTTGTGCTATATATTGCGCCATGTCTATCAAGCGCTCGCTATAACCCATTTCATTATCATACCATGCCAATACTTTAGCATTTTTTTCGCCTATTGTCATGATTTGGTCATCAATCACGATCGCGCTAAAAGGCGAAGAAATAAAATCGCTTGAAACGAGCCTTTCTTCATCAACGCTCACAATCCCTTTAAAGGCATGCTTACTGGCGTCTTTAAGCACATGGTGAACGCTTGCTTTACTCACAACTTTTTTAAAATTTAAAGACAAATCCACCAAGCTCACATTAGGGGTAGGCACTCTAATCGCAAGGCCTGTAATCTTAGAGCCTAAATGCGGTAAGACTAGCGAAATGGCTTTGCTCACGCCGGTGCTTGTGGGGATAAGGTTTAAACCAGCCGCTCTAGCGCGACGGATGTCCTTGTGCTTGGTGTCTAAAAGGTTTTGATCGTTAGTGTAGCTGTGGATGGTGGTTAAAAGCGCGTTTTCTACTTTAAAGGCTTCATCCAAGATTTTGAGTAAAGGAGCGGTAGCGTTAGTCGTGCAAGAGGCGTTAGAAATCACGCTTTCGTTATGGTAATTAGTGTGATTCACCCCATAGACAAAGGTGGGGGCGTTTTGCGTGGGGGCGGAGATGATGACTTTTTTCACGCTGTTTTTAAGATGAGCGCTTGAAGCTTCTAGGGAATTGAATTTCCCGGTGCATTCTATGATGATTTCTGCGTTAGCGACAGAAAAATCAAGCTTGTTAATGTCTCGCTCGCTCAACACTAAAATATTTTTACTATGCCCAATATTTAAGGTTCTATTGGCGTTTAATTTGGCTTCAAAATGCCCATGCACGCTATCATGGCGTATCAAATGCAAAAGAGTTTCTAATTCAGCGGTAGAATTGATGGCTACGATTTCCACGTCTTTTCTTTGACTGGCGACTCTTATAGCGCACAAACCGATGCGCCCGGTCCCATTGATAGCGACTTTAATTGGCATGTTTTCCCTTTATTTAAAAATTAGCATTTTATCACAAATGCTCTTAAATCAAGGCATTCTTAAGGGGTTCTGCCTTATTAAGCATCAATCACAAACTAAAATCAAAATCCTTGCGATAAACCTCTCTATAAGCTTTTTGAACGCTTGTAAAAACACCACTCCCTAAAAACCCCCTAGATAATGGGCTAGGGTGAGGGGCTGTGATGATGATGTGTTTGTTTTTAGGGATTAGCGCGATCTTTTTTTGGGCGACTTTCCCTAATAGCACCACGATTAAAGGGGAGATCGTTTCAAAAAGGCGAATCAATATCCTATCGCTAAAAGCTTCCCAGCCAATATACTTGTGCGAAGCGGCTTGGTTTTTTTCCACGCTTAAAATGGCGTTCAATAAGAGCATGCCCCTTTTAGCCCATGCGCTCAAATCCCCACAACAAGGCACAGGCACGCCCAAATTCGCATGCAATTCTTTAAAAATATTCCTTAAACTTGGGGGGATGGGGGCGTTTTTTTCCACGCTAAAGCTCAACCCCATCGCCACCGGCAATTCTTGTTCATTTTCTAGGTAGGTGGAATGGTAGGGGTCTTGCCCTAAAAGGATGATTTTAACCGCGCTAGGGGGCGTTAGATTGAGTGCATAAAACAGATTAGAGCTTTTAGGGAAAATGGTTTTAGGGCTTTTTAGGGCTTCTAAGTAGCGTTTTTCTATTTCTAAAAAATAAGGCTTTTTAAATTCGCTTTGCAAAAACTCCCGCCAAGCCAAACTCAAAGGAGCGTAGTCAAAAAGCTTCATTGTTCGCTAGGGTTTAATTCATGGTAGTGTTTTAAATACTCTTTTTGCATGCGTTCTTGTAATTCTTCATACCAGGTGGGCGAGTTAAAATCAGGCGTATAGCTTTCTAGCATGACTAAACGGGTGCGGGCTTTATAGGCTTCTAGAGGCTTGGAATTAAAGATTTTAATGGAATTGATTAACACCATGGGCTGGATTTTGAGCTGGAATTTTTCGGCGATGATTTTAGCCCCTTGCTTAAAGGGGAGGAACTTTTCTCCTCCTTTGCCTCTAGTGCCTTCAGGGAAAATCACTAAAGGGCGGTTTTGATCTAGCTTTTCTTTACACGCTTTTAAAAGGCTCACAATCCCCTTTTTATCCTCTCTGTCAATTAAAATCATTCCGGTATCGGTTAAGGCATGCCCATAAAAGGGGATTTCGCCCAACTCTTTTTTAGCGATCCAACAAATATTACTGGGGTGGTAGGCTTCTAAGTAAATAATGTCTAGTAAGCTTTGGTGGTTTAAAACAATGAGTTTAGCGTCCGTATCAAAAGCGCCTATTTTTTCTAAATGAACCCCGGTGAGAGAAAAGAAGCACGAACAAGCCCTACGGCTAGAACGAGCGTTATTGTTTTTGCGGTTAAAATAATTGAAAACAATGATAACGGCTAAGCCTATAGCGATCACTAAAGCCCTATAAATCGCTCTTAAACTATTTGACTTCATCTTTTTTGACCCATCCTATTTGTTCATGCGGCGTTAGGATTTTATAATAATCATCATGCGAGCCTAAGATTTTAATGGGCATTTCATCTTTAGAAAGCCCTAAAATGGTGGAATTTTGCGTGGGCAGAATGCGGATTTTTTTATGAGCGAGCAAAAGGGCTGATTTTTGCGTGAATAAAAGGTTATATAAAACAAACCCTAAGCACAAAACCCCAAGCCCTAAAAAAATGAGTTTGCGCCCAAAAATGAAAAACAACACCAAGAAAAACACGCACAAAGCGAGCAACGCCACGTTAGAAAAGACTAAAAAATTGTTTTTAGGGATGAGATCGCTTTGAATACCGGTAGTGTCTTGAGTGGGAATGGCTGAAAAAGATAAGGTCTTAAACTGCCTATTAGAAAGCGAAAAATAATCAAAAGAAAGGTTTTGAAGGGTTTTAGGCAACACGCAATAATAAAAAACGCTCCCTTCTTTAGCCTTGATCTGGTTTAAAGAGGCGTTATCAAACCCCTGTTTGATCGCTTCTTTGATGTGAAAATCTTCCCAAGTGGCTTCTTTGAACGCTATTTCCATCACCAAAATATTGTTTTTATCGTCATAATCTTTGGTTTTGTATTGCACAACTTGTAAATCTTTGGCCATGACATTCGCATAACGAGGGTTTTTGGACAAATCCGTTACCTGCAAAGCAACTTTGGGGGCTATGGAATAATCTATATACTTGTCTTTATTGGAAAACGCGCTCACTTCTAAGGACGGAATAATCGCTTTTACGCCTTTAATCTTATAATAATAAGTCGCTCTGAAAAGCTCTTTTTCCACCTTTTTCCATTTAGGCATCTTGTTTAAAAGCTCAATTTGGGTTTTATCCAACCCGTCTTTGATTTTGGCTTCCAAAAACTCAGCGTCAAACAGCAATAAATCATAAGTTACGCCTATAATTTGACCGATATAAACCGGGGTGTTTTCTAAATCTTCTAATTGGGGGATTTTCACATAAGCCACTTTAGCCTTGATCTCTTCTGGCTCATGAGCGTCCTCAGCAACCAAAAAAGCCGCCAAAAAGCTTAAAATCAAACTGATGATTTTAAGGGTTTTGATTGAATGAGCGCAAAAACTCATTAACGATTTTTCAAATAAAAACCCCATGAGTTTTTATTTCTTCTTAGGCGCTTTTTCATCCATTTTCTCATCTACGATAGACCAGGTTTTCAAGCTGTCAATAGCGGTTTTTAGCTGAATATCATCATTGATCATTTTAGGAGTAACCTCTTTTTCCTCTTCATTTTTCTTGTCTTTATCTGCCTCTTTGGAATTAGGGGTTTTATCATCAATTTTTTTAAGCTCTTGCTCTAAATGGTGTTTTAGATCCGCTTCTTTCAAGCTGAATTTATTTTCATTTTCTGGCACTTTACCCGGATAAATCACAATATCAGGCGTGATCCCCTTAGCTTGAATGGTGCGCCCGCTCGGTAAATAATAGCGTGCGGTCGTGATTTTAATCGCTTCGTCTTTATTGACAGGGAGCAGCACTTGCACGCTTCCCTTACCAAAGGTTTTTTCACCGATAATCACGGCTCGCTTGTGATCTTGCAGTGCCCCTGCGACGATCTCGCTCGCACTCGCTGAACCGCCATTGACTAACACCACAACAGGTAAATTGGTATAAGGGGCTCTGCCATTAGCCTTGTATTCTAAATTTTCCTCCTTATTTTTACCTCTTTGAGAAACTAAAACCCCCTCTTTAATGAAAAGGTTAGACAAGCCTACCGCCTGGTTTAATAGCCCTCCAGGATTCCCCCTCAAATCCAACACAACGCCCTTAATGTTGGGGTTAGCCTTCAAGCCGTCTAAAACCGATTTGGTAACATTTTTATCAAAAGAATTGACTCTCACGTACAAATAAGGCGTGTCTTTAATCTTTTTCACATAGACAGAGGGGACTTTAATGATGTCTCTAACGATATTAAACACCAAGGGTTTTGGCTCGTTTTTTCTTACAACGGTGATCTGAATAGGGGTCTTTGGCTTGCCGCGCATGAGATTGATCGCATCATCAATGCTCATGCTCAGCGTGCTTTCGTTATTGATTTTTAAAATGTTATCGCCTGATTTAACCCCAGCCTTGTAAGCGGGAGTGCCTTCTAAGGGGGCAATAACGGTCAAAACGCCATCGCGCATGCCCACCGTGATCCCAAGCCCCCCAAATTCGCCCTCGGTTTGGGCTTGAAATTCCTTAAACTTCTTTTCATTCAAATACGCTGAATGCGCGTCCAAATTAGAGAGCAAGCCTTCAATCGCTTTAGTCATGATCTCAGAAATACTGATTTTATCCACATACTTTTTTTCAATTTCTGAAACCACATTAGAGAAACGACTGAACGCTTCCACCCTTTTAGCCGCTAATTCTTGCGGATCTTCTTTAACCGGCTTGACCGGCTTTTTTTCCTTAACTTCACCACCATGCAAACTCACCGCAAGAGAAATCGCTAACAACCCTTTAAAAAGTCGTTTTGTCATTGTTAATAGCACCACCCATTTTTGAGATTAGAAAGAATCACCTTTAAGGTTTTATTCAATTTTTTGCGTTTATTCTATCTAAAATTTAGATAACATGCCCATTCATTCACTCATTTTGAGCCTAAACGATACAACAAAAACGCATAACTCCCCGATCCGTTCAAATGCAAATCGCAAAGCATGCCCGTTACAAAAACATTAGAAATGGGGCTTACTTTAGAGTCTCTATCGCAAATGAGAGCGAGATTAGGTAATACAGAATAAAGGGAAGGCTGAACCTCCGCCTCTGCGGTAGATATTGTTGTCGCTCGTTTCTTTGCTGATGAATGCGGCATCAAAGTCAAAATCTCCGATGGCCTTGGCTTGGCGCGATAAGATAAGGGCGATATTGGTATTAAATGGGGGGGGGGGTGGATTTTGCAAGATTTCTTGTATTAAGGCTTTGCTCTCATTCCCTTTTAAATGGGGCAAATCGCTCGTTAAAAATCCAAGCGTTTTTTGGATTTCAATCGTGCGCGCGATGACTTTAATGATATTGCTTACATGATCAAAGTCGCAAGACTCGTTTTTGTGGCTTTTTAAATATTTATCTAAAACGCCATACCCCCCTATCATGTAATGATAAATTTCCTCACTCACCCCCCTAAAATAAGCACTATGGTTGATATAAAGGCGTTGTTCTGGCTTTTTATGAGAGGGTTTTTTGGAGATAATGGGGTTACGATCATGTGCTTCTTTGTAGTGAGATTCGCCTATGGTGGGGTCTTTTAATTTTTCAAAGCTGTGATTCAGGCTTTCTTTATTTAAGACATGCAAGCCGATCAATTCAATCCCTAAAAGGCTTAAAGCTCTGAACAAATCTTTATCGTTTGTGAAAAGGATTTTAGGGTAATCGGCTTTGAGAAAATCTTCATAACGCTTGCGGTAGTTTGGGGAATACAATAGCACATAGATATAGCCTAAAACCTCTAGCGGCTCAAAATGGTGGCTATAATGCTTGTCTATAAAGCTTCTAAACTCTGGCGTAAAATTTTCGGTGTAGTTGGGATCTCTAAACTGATAAAGGGGGTAATTAACCCCAGCTCCATTGCCTCCAGAGCTTAACCCTTGATCGTTAATATTGGAGCTTATAAAGCATTGCGTCCAACTTTTATCGTTGTTTTTTAGCTGTCGTGGGGTGTTTAGCGCGACATTTTTGCGCGTTTGATTGGGTGTTTTAGGGTTTGTTGGGGGGGGGGGTAACATGTGCTTAAAAACATCATAAACGGGTCTAGCTAAAAATCCATAACTTTTATCAGTGTAATAAGTCCAACGATAATCAAAGGGGCGGTATTGGCACAAAACAATGTATTTTTCTAATTCATGTTGATTTTTCTTAACATTTTCAATTGCCCTTCCAAGTTTCCAACCTTCAGTATCTTCAATGTCATATTTTCTGCGTAACTCGCTAGGTTCTAAGGTTGAAAAATCTTTTAAAAGCTTTAACAAGCTTTCTTTGTCTTTATGGAAAACGACATGGTCTCGTTTAGAGCAAATACCGGTGCCTCCAACTTGAAACACCTCCTGAACGCTAAACCCTTGCTCGTATTCCTCTAACAAAGGCGTTTCTTGAGGTAATAGCAAGTAAAAAGGCTCTCTTGGGGCAAGCTCAAGCCATTCAATACTATTCAAATCGTTTTGGGCTAAAAAGGCGTATTTTTCAGCCCTTTCGCCATACACATCATAATAATAGATTTTTGGCTTGGTGGCTTGCACCTTTTTGACAAAGAGGTTAATGGACACACCTTGCATGATATTGAAAACGTTTTCATCTTTTGCGCCTTGTGGGGTTTCCTCCTTTTTCCTAGCGTTTCCATGCAAATTTAAGATATAAAGCTCATCGTAGCATTCTAAAAGAGAGCGCCTTAACCCCCTAAAAGTCGGGTTGTCTAAAAAAGCGTTGTTAGAGATAAAGCCAAAGAGGCCATGCCCTAACGATTCGATCTTGTTTTGAGCGAAACGCATGAATTTCACGTAATCGTCTAAGAGCCATTTAGGGTTTTTCTCCTTTTGCAATTTGTATTTGGAATGGAGGCTTTTAAGTTTCTTTAGATCGTTTTTACTGCTGCTTTCTTTTTGTTTTTGAACGTTCTTTAAAAGCGTTTGGATCTTATCGGCAAGTTTAATGTTTTTTTCAATTTCTATGGTTTGAAATTCAGGCTCTATGCCGTAAGTGGCTTTCACTTCCCATTCAAACAAGCCCTTATTCTCGCTCGCCCCGCTATAAGGGGGGTTACCGGTGATGATAAGGATGTTTTCATTTCTTTTGATTTCTTGAGCGTTTGAAAGCTCTTTTTCAAAAATCGGGCTTAGCCCACGATAAGCAACGATCTCACTAGGCTGTATGAGGGTGTTGGTTAAAATAATCTTAAGCGCGTCGTTTTCTTTGAGAGGTTTTTTAAATTCCTCCTTAAAGGCTTGGCTGAGGTTCAAATGAGCGATCGCATAAGGAGCGATCAAGTATTCAAACCCGTAAAATTGCTTCAAGAGGTTTTGGTATTTGTCCTCTTTAGTGGAGGTGCCTCCATCGCTTGTCTTTCTCGTTTCTAAGGCTTTCCTGAACGCTTCCAATAAAAAAGTGCCGGTGCCGGTAGCAAAATCTAAGAGCTTGATGTTTTTGTTATCTAAAGCGCTTTTTAAGCCTAAGGGAGCGTCTTTGAAACGCGTTTTAAGCAGGCTATCCAAAGCGTTAATGATGAATTTCACCACAGAATCTGGGGTGTAATACACGCCCTTTTTCTCTCACAATTTAGGGTCATAAGCGCTTAAAAAGGTTTCATAAAAGTGCAAATAAGGGTCTTTATCGTCATTCAAATCTTTAATAATAGAATCCATATCAACATGATTGATTAAGCTTAAAATTTCATTTAAAAGCCATTGGATTTCTTTGATTGCATCAAGCTTCTTTAAAAAATCCGCCATTTCTCTGATCACAGCGAAGTTTTTAGGGATAGAACTTCTCACATTATCCAAATTAATTTTTTCAAAAGGGTGGTTGAGCTTGGCTATAAAAAGGCTGTAGGTGAGCGTTTGAGCGAACGCATCGCTAAAGTCTTCAAAACTCAATTCTTCATAAAGATATTCTTTAAAATTCTTAAAAATGCTAGAAACTTGCGTGTCTTTTTGGTATTGGATCAAAGCGTCTTTTAAATACCTAGTGGGCGCGCTTAATGCGTTTGCAAAATCTTTAGCGTTAGTGATAGGGGCTGGTTCGTGATTGAAAAAGCCTCTAAACAATTCAATCAGATCGTGCTCGGTTTGCGGTTTGGGTTTTAGGGGTTTAGAGAGTTCATCAGGGTTAGCGATAGAAATTTCTCTTTTAATTAAAGGCTTATTTTCTTCATCTTTCCCTACCCACATAAAATTAAGGTAATCGGTGAGCATGAGGTTGGGGTTTAATTCTAAATATTTAAGGATTTGATCTTTTTTTAAGAGCTGGATAAGATTAGTCCCTACCCTTTTATTTTCTATATAGCCGATGTTAAGCCCTTGATAAGAGATGCGAAAATCAGGCTGACCCCCTTGTTTGTCTTTTTTAGGCTCATGTTCAATCTTAAACTCTTTATTGAAATGGTTTTTTAACTTATCAAGCAAGTTGTGTAAAAAAGGGCGGTGCGCGAGTTCATTCTTTTCAGGCGTAAGATCTTTAATGCTTTCTAAATATTCTTTTAGCATGCTAATAACCCCTTTTTAAAGTCTTTAAGCCATTTTCATGTGCATGTCAATAAAAGTGGCTTGATGGATTAAAGCCCCTACGCTAATGGCATCCACGCCGCTTTTGGCGTAAGCGTTGATGCTCTCTAGCGAGATGTTCCCGCTCGCTTCCAATAAGACAAAGGGATAATGCGCATCTCTGTAAGCGGCAATTTCTTTCGTTTCTAAAACACTCATGTTATCGCACATCACAATATCCGCCCCCGCATTCATGGCGTTTTTGGCCTCCTCAAAGCTCTCGCATTCAATTTCAATTTTAGCCGTGAAAGGCAAGTTTTTTCTGGCATGCGTTAAAAAGCTTTTTAAATCTTTCACATGCTTTAAATGCGTGTCTTTAAGCATTAAAGCGTCATCTAGCCCTAAGCGGTGGTTGCTCGCTCCCCCATTAAGCACGGAATATTTTTCAAAGATCCTTAAAAGGGGTCTGGTTTTTCTCGTGTCCAACAAACGCACTTTGGGAGAATTTAAAGCTTCTACAAAACGATTTGTTAAAGTGGCGATCCCGCTGCTGTGTTGCAAAAGATTTAAAAGGGTGCGTTCAATCTTTAAAAGCATGCTAAAATCCCCCCTAATCTCCATTAAAGTGTCTTTAGGCTTGAAGCGTTCTTTATCTTTAATGGTTTGAACGCATTCAATGCCGGTCATTTGAAGCAACTCTAAAGCGTATTTTTCGCCTGAAAACACGCCCTCTTGTTTAGCCCTAACAAACGCTGTGGCTTTAAAATCTTTTTCTAACACCCTTTCAAACAAATCCCCATGCCCTAAATCTTCTTTTAAAGCGCATTCTAAAAAGGTTTTTATCTCCATTAAGATAACTCCATCATTTTGGTTAAAGCGAGTTTGGCCAAACGCGCCACCTCATCTTTTAATTCAATCGTATTGTAAGCCCTGTGGTTTTTATAGGCTTTTAAGACTTCAAACAAATCCTTTAAAGTCGTTTCATTCATGGTGGGGCAAAGGGCGAGCGTGCTAGAAAGAATGAAAGTGTTTTGATGGTGGCGCTTGGCTTTCAAGCGGTTGACTAAATGGCTTTCAGTGCCTATGGCGACTTTTTGATTGGGGCTTAGCTTTTCTACAAATTCTATGATTTGACTCGTTGATCCGCTAAAATCAGCATTAGAAACCACGCTAGGCTCGCACTCTGGATGGACAGCGATTAAAATATCCGGGTATTTTTGGCGGTAAAATTCAATGTCTTCTAATTTGAAAAGCTGATGCACCGAACAAAAGCCGTTGTAACAAACCACATCAGCGTTTTGGATTTCTTCTGGGCTATTTACGCCTAAAATCGCGCTTTTTAAGCCATTTTCTAGGGCCAGATTTTCCCCCAAGCATTTATCCGGTAAAAAAAAGATTTTTTTATTTTGTTTTAAGGCGTGATCAAAGATCTTAGAAGCGTTCCTGCTGGTGCAGACCACGCCATCATCTTTAGCGACTTTGGCTTTCACTTCAGCGTTAGAATTGATATAAGTGATAGGGTAAAATTCTTTAACGCCGTATTCTTTCAATAAATGGACGCTTCTATCATAGTAATGGCTGTCTATCATCCTCGCCATAGAGCAGCATGAGAGTTTGGGCATGATCACTTGTTTGTCAAAGGCTAGGGCTTTCACGCTCTCACCCATAAAATGCACCCCGCAAAACACGATGAGGTTTTTATCGCTCTGGCTTGCGATTTTGGCTAATTCCAAGCTATCGCCTGTGTGGTGGGCTAACTCTACAATCTCATCTTTTTGATAGAAATGAGCCACTAAAAGCGCGTCTAAATCGTTCAACAATTCTAAAATAGAAGTTTTTAAATCGTTATCAGTTGGCATGAAATTCCCCTATACTTTCCCCAAACTTCACGCTTTTTTCTTTCAAATCTTTAAAAGCGGTGTTTTGAATGAATAAAACGATAGTAGAGCCCATTTCAAAATTCCCTAAATTATCCCCCTTTTTGACCTTAATGGGGGGGTTGTAAGAGTAGGTTTGCGTGAAACGGGCTTTAGCGTTAGTTTGGATATTCTTATCAAAATTAAAACGCATTTTACCCACATTTAACGCCCCCACCGCTACAAAATACAATTGATTGCCTTGAATGTCTTTTGCAACAAGTATGACCCTTTCATTGCCCACAAACAGATTGTTGTTTTTGTGTAGTGAGGGCTTATTGACTGGCAGTAATTTCCCCGCAAAATAACGAGCTTCTAAAATTTCTAAATCGCAAGGGGCGTGGTAGTGGTGGTAATCTTTGGGCGAAAGGTAAAAATTCACATAGAAAAAAGAAGGGCTTAAGGGGTTGATTTCGCCCACTAATTCATGCGCTTTATAGGGCATGCCTTTAATCTGTAAAGCGGTATCGTTGTCTAAACAAGCGCATTCGGTGATTAAAGCGTCGCAAGGCGCGATGCAAATATTAGGGGCTTTGTCAAAGGGCCGTTCTTTTTTTAAAGAGCGCGTGAAAAGGGCGTTCAAGCTCTTGTAGTTTTCTAAAGGCTCAAACTCGCTCAAATCAATTTTAAAGATCTTAACGTAAAGGGCGTTGATGCCTTTTTGGATAAAAGAAGGGAATTTATAACCAGCCACAGAGCCAAAAACCCTTGAAAGAGCGTTGCTTAAATCTACCATTTTAACCCTGCCATGTTCAATATAAATTCCACCTCGCCCTTACTCACTTTAAATTCTTTAGAAATAGAATCCACGCTATAACCCTCTTGATACATTTTTAAAACCTGTTTTTCATTGATCTCATCGCTAACGGCATAATGCCCCATGTCTTTGAATTTGTTTTCTAAAGTAATGATTTTTTCTTCTAAATAATCGCGCTCTTTGTCCATGGATTTTTGGATTTCTTGCAACTGGTTATAAAGGTGTGAAAGGGTCGTTTTTAATGAGCTATCCTCTTTAACGCTTTTTTCTAAAGAAAGGCCTTCCAAACGCCCCTCTAACTCTTTCAAACGCTTAGAATAAATATAATTTTCTTGATAGGATTCGTCTAAGGTTTTTTCTAAACGCCTCATTTTATGGTAAAACTCTTTTTCTTTAAGATACAAATACCCCACCAAGCACACCAACACCAATAAAATCGCTCCTAAAACGACCATAAACAAATCATTAGAAGATAACATGATTGCTCCCGTTCATAATTTCAAGCCTTTTCTTTCGCTATCAACAATGAAAGAATCGTAACGCTTAATATCTAAAGCGTGCATGCGAGTGATTTCTAAAAAATCTTTATCCCTAGCCACGCCAAAAAAGGCTAGGATTTTCCCCTCTAACACGCAACGCCCATAGTAAGTTTGAGGCACTATCAGGCTTTGTTTTTTCAGGCAAATGAGTCCATGCCCTAAAGCGATGATGCGGTTATTTTGCTCCAATTCAAGCAGGTTTTCTTTTAAAAGCAGGCTTTCTAATTTTTCTAGCTTGAAATACAGCGCTTTGAGCAATTCTAGAGTGTCATTTTCAACATTCAAGCGTGAAAAATCAAAGCCAGAATTTAACCAATCAAATTCTTCTAACACCGCTAAAGAGCGTTTACTTTTAGAAATAAACCTTTCATGAGAGAACGATAAATCGCACTGGACTAAGCGCGTTTCAAACCCTAAAGCTTGGGATCTTAAAACCAACTCATGCATGCTTAAACCCCACATCAAGGACAATAAAAATAAAAAACACCACCCCCAAATAGCCATTGCTCACAAAAAAGGCTTTAGGGATGTTTTTATAATCTCTGGCCACTAAGATCTGCTCATAGAGTAAGATCAAGGCTGAAACCCCTAAGCCCAAATACGCAAAAAGCCCCCCATGATAGCATTTCACAAAAAAAAGCCAACAGATCAGTGCTACAAAGTGTGAGAGCCTTGAAAGATTCAAGCACCATTTTTCCCCTAATTGGCTAGGAATGGAAAACAAGCCCCTTTCTTTATCAAACTCCATATCTTGTAAAGAATAGAGCAAATCAAACCCAGCCACCCATAACATCACCCCTAAAGCCAAAAAGACATTCCATAAAGGGATCGCTCCTAAAACCGCCACGCTTCCTGCAATGGGGGCCAAACCCAAAGCCAAACCCACGATAAAATGCGCCAAAGAAGAAAAGCGTTTGAAATACGAATACCCCCCTAAAATGATTAAAAAAGGTAACGAGAGCTTGAACGCTAAAGGGTTAATGAAATAGCTCACCCCCACGAATAAAAGGGCGTTTAAAGCGCTAAAAACCACCATGCCTTTAACGCTGATCCTACCATCCACGCTCGGGCGGTTTTTGGTCCTTGGGTTATCCTTATCAATATCCCTATCCACCAAGCGGTTAAACCCCATAGCGAAGTTTCTCGCCCCTAGTAAGGCTAAAAAACAAAGGATTAAGGTTTCTAACCCAAAAAAGAGCGTTTGATTTTTTTGATAGGAGCTTATGACCATAGCCATGAGTAAAAACATGCTAGAAAATATCGTATGCTCCAAAGCGACCAATTCGCTTAAAGCTTTGATTTGGTGCGTGATTTTTTTAAGCAATTATTTGATCCCTAATAAAATGACTTTTCTAACCCACAATTGAACTAGGCATTATAATATATTGATAGCAACAATACAAGAAAAAGCCCGCGCTTAAAACATTCATGCTTAAATAAACCTTAAAAAAACGCGCGCTCACAATCGTTAAAAATAAATGCGCCCCTAAAAGCCATAAGGGTGAAGAAACCGAAATCGTAGGGATGGTTAAAGGCATGCTTAGAATATTATCCAATAAAGACCCTAAACCCACCGCATGCAAGAACAAACTCAAAGGGAAAAACACGATAAAAATCAAGCCTAAAGGAATGCTAAAGAGCTGGTAGGGCGAAAACATAGGGAAAAAGGCATGCGCAACAATGAGCATGTTCAAAAACACTAACACGCTTAAAGCGATCGCTTGAAAAAATCGCATCCAAAAAGAAGAGGTTTTAAAAAAAATTTGAGTGTGTTTTAAAAATAAAAAGATATACCACACCCCACAAACAGAAAGCAAAAACCCCACGCTAAAAAGCAATTTAGGGAGTAACGCTATGGCGATACCGCACGCTAAAACCAAAAGTTTAAAACTCAAGATCCTTACCCCAAAAAAGCATGCCAAAAACCCTAATAAGCCCATTAAAAACGCCCTGAAAAAAGAGGGTAAAAAATCTAATAGCAATAAATACCCCAGCAAAAAAACCCACACCAAAACCCCTATATCATAAAAAGCGTTCCTGTAAGGGAAATAGCGTTTTTGTAAGGGGGTATAAAAAAGCGAAAAAAGAAAATACACGCTCATGCTCAAAATCCCTAAATGAAACCCGCTAATGGCTAGTAAGTGGTTGATCCCTAGCGCGTTAGCCCTATCTCTTAAGTCTTTATTCAAGCTATCCCCTATGAATAACGCTCGATACAAATTACCCACCAAAGCGTTTTCATGAGCACTATCAATGAAATGGCGCAAATGCGATTTGAAATTGTGTTTTCGTGTTAAAGAAAAAGAATAAGTTTGAAAAAAGCATGATTTTAGAGACTCTAAGAACGAACAAGGCTTGATTTTGCCAAAAAATTGCACGTGGCGGTATTGGAGGTTTTTTAAAGGCTCTTTAATGGTGGTGTAAAAGATCATGCCCTTAGATTGGAGCTTTAAGACAAAATAGGTTTTTTGATCTTTCGTTTTAGGGTATTGTAATAAGATTTGAGCGTTCAGGCTTGTAGGTTTTGAAAAATCAAGCTTTTGGTAATTCAAGTATTCTAAACAAAGGTTGATCGCCAACAAAAGGCTTAAAATAACCCCACACCATAAGTATTCTTTGGGGGTTGAAAGAAGTTCAAACGCCCCATGAAAGGTTTTATCTTTCAAGTTGTAACTATATCATAATTTATTTTAGTTTCTTGCCCCTCTTCTAAATGAGAATCCATAGGCATGTCTTCATAGCGCGTGAAAGGAGCGTTAAAGCGCGTATAAACCGTTCCTGTAGCCCCATTCCTGTTTTTAGCCACAATGATTTCAGCTTCTTCAATACTGCCATTTTGCTTGTGGATACGCCTTTCTTCATTCACTTTTAGGTGCAACTCTTGCGCTTCTTCAACCTTGCCTTCTTTTTTGAGTTTGTCTATTTTGTTGTCTTCAGCCCTCATTTGATAGATATAGCCTCTATACAAAAATAAAACAATATCAGCGTCCTGTTCAATCCCTCCGCTGTCTTTAATATCCGAAAGGATGGGCCGTTTATCGTCTCGATTTTCCAGGCTGCGGTTGAGTTGCACTAACGCTATGATAGGGATTTCTAATTCTCTGGCTAAGGTTTTAAGCTCCCTTGAAATTTCAGCGATTTGCTCATGGCGCTCTTTAGTGGCTTTGCTCCCTGACATGAGTTGCAAATAGTCAATAAAAGCGATACCCAATTCCTTGTGTTGGGATTTAAGCTTTCGCAGTTGCAAGCGGATTTGCTCTATTCTCACATAACTTTTATCGTAGAAAAAGAGTTTTTTTTGCGAAAGGTGATCAAAGCATTTGGCTAAATTTTCCCATTGATCATCATCAAGCCTTGCGCTCTCTAAATCATGCATGTTAATAGAAGTGAGATCCGATAACGCCCTTAAAGCGAGTTGCTCTGCGGACATTTCCAAACTAAAAACCGCTACCCCCCTATCGTCATTGAGTGCAGCTAAGACCATGTTCATCATCAAACTGGTTTTACCCATAGACGGCCTTGCCCCTATAATGACCAAACTCCCCTTATTGAAACCGCTCGTATAATTATCCAATTGGACAAAGCCAGTCGGTATGCCAGTAACTTCCAAACTCCCTTTTCTTTGGTTTTCTGTAATGAGATTCATTGCGCTTTCAAGCACTTCTTTAATATCCCTAAAGCCCTCAATCGTGCTGCCATTCAATAACGCATAGACTTCTCGCTCCACAGCGCCTAAAATATCGCTGGATTTTTGCGCACTTTCTAGGGCTTGCTCTCTAATGGTGTTAGCCAAGCCAAAAAGTTTTCGTTTAATGGAGGCGTTTTTAATCTCTTCCACATAGGCTTCAATATTATCTATGGGGCTTGCCGCAAAAATAGCGACTAGATCTTCTTCTTCGATTTTCTTATCTTTAGGCATTTTTTGGCGGATAAAGTTCTCATCAATGGGGCAATCTTCTTCATGCAGTTTTAAAGCGATTTCAAAAAACAAGCCGTTAGGCGGGTAGTAAAAGTCGCTAGGCTCTAAAACGCTATGGACCTCTTCAATCTTATGATTGGCCAACACAATGCCTGAAAGCACGATCCTTTCAATGTTTTGCAATTGCTGCAAATGCTTTAAATGATCCATTTTTATCCTTTTATAGTCGTTTGATCTTTTCTATCAAATCTAAGGGCGTTAAAGCGTAATTATTCTTAAATTCCAAACCCGCTAGGGCGTGCGCCAAACTTGCGTTAATAGCGGCGTCTAAAGGCGTGTAGTTTTGAGAAAGTAGGCTTACAATCAGCCCCGCTAACACATCGCCACTCCCTGCTTTAGCCAAAGCCACGCTCCCTAAAATGTTGATAAAAGTTCGCCCTTGATGAGCGATTAGGGTATTAGCCCCTTTTAAAAGCAAAACCACCTTGGGGTATTTTTGAGAAAAATCCCTTGCGATTTCTAGCTTATTGTCTAGTAATTCTAGCATGCTTATATTGATCCCCACTGATTTTAATAACGATAAAAACTCTTTAGGGTGAGGGGTTAAGATC
The DNA here is from genome assembly GCF_003638305.1 of Helicobacter pylori. Lineage (GTDB taxonomy): Bacteria > Campylobacterota > Campylobacteria > Campylobacterales > Helicobacteraceae > Helicobacter > Helicobacter pylori_DJ. Next base: position 19,645 of record NZ_MVYP01000013.1, read on the forward strand.
ACTTCTTTTTCTAAAGCTTGCAACACCTCTTTATGGTAAAAAACGCCCGCATCTAAAACGCATGGGGCTAATCCAAGCCACTTCTTAAAATCCTTTGGGATATTTTCTAACCCCATGCCAAGAGCGAACGCGCTGAGCTTTTTAGGGAAATTTTCGCAAAAAACCAATTCTAAAGGCTTGTTATTAGAAGTTATCTCGCATTCTAACGCTTGAACGCTCACCACCCCAGATCCAAAACTTAACGCGCTTAAAGCGCTCAATAACCCCGCCCCACTATGCTTACCTAAAAGCACATGCGCATGCCCATAATCGCCTTTGTGAGCGTTTTTTCTATCCCTTAAGGGCAGTTTGAGATCGCTTTTTTCTAGTAAAAAAGTCTCTGTTGGGATCTCATAAACTTGATTAAAAACCCCCAAATGCCCCACTTTCAATTCCCCTACATAGTCTTTAGCCCTATCGCTTAGTAAGCATGATTTGATAGCGCCCATGCTGATAGTCGTATCCGCCTTAAACGCCCTCTTATCCACCCTGCCTTTAGAATCTATCCCGCTAGGAATGTCGCAAGCGATTTTAAAACGCGCTTTTTGAGAAAGGCTTTCAAAGTTTAAAAACGGCTCTAATTCGCCCTTAAAAGCGCTCCCTACCACGCAATCTACTAACACATCGCATTCTAAATCTTCATTCTTTTCTTCCCATGCTTTGATGGCTACCCCTACTTTTTTAGCCCTTTCTTTTTGCAATTGGCACATGGGGCTTTTGGCTAATTTCATTTCAAAAACTAGCGTTTTAAAACGCCCCACTAAACGCCTGGCTAGAGCATAGCCATCGCCTCCGTTATCCCCACTCCCACAAAGGATAATGACTTTAGCGCCTAGAGAAGCGTTTTTTAAAACCGCCCTTTCTAAAGCCATAGCGGCGTTTTCCATTAAAATGTCTTCGCTTAAAAGCCATTCTTCAAGCGCCCTTTTGTCTAGGGCATTCACTTTTTCATACACTGAAAGCATTTTTATCCTTGGAAATGAATACAGAACGAATTTTCATGAAACGATCCTTTTAAAGAGGGTTCGCTATGAATTTCTAAACGCATTTTATACTTTTCACACACTTTTTTCACTAAATCTAACCCTATACCATAACCCAACACGCTAGAATTGAAACGCGCGTAACGAACGCTCAAATCTTTAATCTTATCTTTAGGGATTTCATACCCTAAATTTTTCACTTTCAAAAACTCAGGCGTTAGCTCTATGTGGATATACCCATGCATGACGCTGTATTTGATCGCATTCATGAGCAAATTGCTATAAAGCGAAAGGAAATCCTGCTCTTTAGCCTTCAATTCCACTCCCACCAAATCGCTTTTAAATTCCAGCTTGTGGTAGTCTATCATCTCGCTAAAAAGCGTGTTTTCTTTGGTAATTAGGGCTTTTAAATCCAAAAGCACAAAGGATTCGCGCTCAATATCTTGCATCACTAAATAAGAGAGCGAGCGGTATAAAAAGCTCATGCGCTGGATAGCGATTTTAATGCGGCGGTGTTGTTGGCTGTCTTCTAGGGTTTTTAAAGACAAGACTAAAGCGCTCATGGGGGTGTTTAATTCATGCGTGGTGTTTTTTAAAAAATGATCGATGCGAATGATTTCATTCCTAATGGGCTTTAAAAACAAACGCCCCAAAAACACAGAAACCCCTATCACGCATAAAAACGCTATGACAAACACTAAAACAATATTGCGATACAAAGAAGAAAAATGAAGGGGTTTAGAATTTTTAAAAAGCATTTTAGCCACGCCTAAATGGGCGAAAGTTTCATCGCTGAACAGGTAATATTCCCCCTTAAAACTAAAAAAACCCGCCTCTTTATGGGTTTTAATCAGATCCGCACTTTCAGGGATATTAGAATATAAAACACGCTTTTTACTATCAAAAAGCGCTATGGAAGCGTCTTTATAGCGTGAAATGAGGGCGTTTAAAGCGTTTTGGTAATCCGCATGCGTTTGCATGTGCAAGGCAACCACTTCACTAGCGATCTTGGAAGCCATTTTGTCCATGTCCATGCGTATCATTTTGATTTTTTCGTTTTTTTCATAGTTAAACGCTAAAACGCTAATCACTAGCATTAACACAAACGAAGAGCCTAAATAAGCCCCTAAAAAGAGCTTGAGGGATTTTTTTTCATAGTGGGTTAAAGCGATAGCCCACCCCCTTATGCGTTTCTATGCAATTTTTACCCAAAAGCTTGCGCAACACTTTAATGTAAGTGCGTAAGGTGGAATCATCAATCGCTTGTTCCCACAAGTTGTTTTCTAACGCTTGAGAGCTGATGATTTGCCCTTTATGCTCTAAAAAGTATTCTAAAAGTTGTGCGGTTTTGGGCGCTAGGATTTCCTTTTTCCCTTTAATATCCAAAGAATGTTGGTGATAAAAAATGTTAGGCATAATTTCTATGGGATCATCATTGAAAAACCTTTTAATACGCGCTTCCAATTCGTCCAAATCAAAAGGCTTTTTCAAATAATCGCTCGCTCCTAAATTAAAAGCGTTTTTTAAGGTAGTATTATCCTGTAAGGCGGTGATAAAAATCACAGGCGTAGAGATTAAAAAATCGTTTTTGATGCGCTTGAATAATTCCAAGCTATTCATTTCAGGCACTTGCACGTCTAAAAGCAAGAGGTTAAAACGCTCAACAGAGAGCCTTTCATAAGCCTCTTTCCCATTAAAAGCGCAAAACACTTCATAGCCTAAATGCTCTAAAAATTCCTTAACGCTCTCGCTTAAAAGGTAATCGTCTTCCAGTAAAAAAATCTTTTTTTGCATGGGGTATTGTAGCGCTAATTCTATAGCCTTTATACCAAAAGCGGTTATGAAAAACGCTCCCTTAAAAAAGACACCGCTTTATTTTATCAGCCGTTTTTAGAATATAATAAATCTTTATTGTATTTCAGCATGACATTTTGTAAATCAAGTTTATATAACACATTTTCAATATAAGTAAAATAAAGGCTTTCTTGTTCTTCTTTTAAGCCTTTAGATAAAATCACATCGCAATTTTCAAAATACAAACAAATATGTTTATTTTGCGTTTGAGATATCTTCGCATGGTTAAAAGCGTCAATATAGATTAAATTTTCCCATTTATCCAAAAGATCAAACTCTTCTACAGAGCGGGCCAAGCATAAAGGCACAATATGGTGCAACTCAAAACCCTTTTCTTTTTTAACGCCATGTTTTTCAAAATAAAGGGCTTTTTCTTTAATGGAGCGTTTGAGCTTTTTATCGTTTTGTTTGTTTTCTTCATTGAGCGTTTTTAAAATAAGCCTCTCTTTATTGGTTTCAAAAAACACGCTTTGTTCTAGCAAGCTAAAAATTTGTTGGGCTTGATTTTTCCAATTATGATAATCTCTCTTGTCTAACTTATTCCCATCAAAATGATTAGGATTGCAATAATTTTGCACTAACTCTTTTAATTTTTCTTTTTGGATACGGCTTAAACTCCTATACTCTCTAACATATTCTATAATTTCACTTCTAGTAAAATTTTCAATATTTAAAAATGTAACAAAAAACATCATTTCTTCAATGTCTAAATAATGATTTTCAAGCTCTATCATCACCTCTCTGCATTCTGCCCCAAAACCCTGTAAAAGATTTTCTAAAGCTTGCGTGTAACAAAAATTTTTTCTTAACAAATCCTGCGCGTTTAAAAATTCTATGGCTAAGGGAGTTAAACTGATATATTTAATATTGCTTTGGATGTAGGGGTTTGTAGGTTCTTTATTTTTATTGTAGCGTTCAATCAACCCCATTCTATGCATATCCACAAAAAGATTTTTTCTCAAGCTATCTTGGGTTACTTGATTCTTTTTTCCTAAATTATCTTGAGGCATTTCAGACTTACAGATATTATCAACCACTTTTGCATAAACCTCTTCGCCTATGATATTGCTAGGGCGTTTGCTCATATCGGTGGTGCGGATTTGCAAAAAATCTTCTCCCACTTCATTGAAAATAGCTTGAATAATAATTTTAATTTTATTTTGATCGTAACGATTGTGTTGGGATTTGTATTCATTATACTTAAACATTTCCAAACTCTCATGCACATATTCAGCATGGCTCTCACACCCTATAAAATTACGCCCTAAACTTTTAGCCACTAAGCTAATCATGCCACTGCCGCTAAACAAATTTAAAATCAAATCGTTTTCATTGGAGCTAGCCTTTATCATGCGCTCAATGAGCGCTTTAGGTTTAATGCTAGGGTGTTTTGGCTTAAGGATTTTACCATTCTCTTTTTCAACATGCCTTTGTGAAGTGATTTCCCACACATCAAGGCATAATTTGCCCTTAGGGTTGGGGAACCAGCGTTTGTTGTTTTTTAAAATCCCCTTACTTTGAGCATGCTTGATGCGTTCAGTAGATTCATAAGCGGTGTGCACTTCATCGGCATTAAAGGTGTAGTTTTTCTTGTGCATGCTATAAAATAAAATGCTTTCTTGCACGTGGTTATAACGCTTTTTGGCGTTGGCAAACCCATCTTTTTTAACCCAAGTGATAAAATTTAAAAAATGCGCTTTTTTTTGGCACAAATACGCTAAAAATAAAGCGCAATTAAAGGGGGTATTAAAAATATAAAAACTCCCCGTATCTTTGATTTTGGGTAGCACTTTATCAATCCAAGCGTAAGAAAATGTTAAAAACTCTTCATCATTTTTAAAACTATCCCATGAAGCAATTTTAAGATTGTAAGGAGGATCAATAATGGCTAAATCAACGCTTTTATCTTCTAATTTGTCTAAAAATGTGAAAACATCTTCTATATAAATCTTATTCAAAATCAAACAAGTTTCCTAATTTTTGCTCAATCAAGGGCTTATAATTTTCATAGAGTTCATAACCTATAAAATTTCTTTTTAAAAGCTTTGCTTCTCTTAAGGTTGTCCCACTCCCGCTAAATGGATCTAGAACCACATCGCCCACGCAACTATACAATCTAATCAAACGCCTTGCTAATTCAGCCGGCATTAAAGCCGCATGCTTACCAAAAGCAATATCGTTTTTATTAGGGATTGGGATTTCCCAAATTTGTTTGGTAAATTCCACCCATTCCTCTTGAGTCAATTGGCTTTGTTCTTTTTGCTCCTCTGTGGGTTGTTTGGGCTTGCCGTCTTTGACAAACACGCCGATAAATTCTATAGTATTTTGCGCATAAAAATTTCTAGGATAAGGGTAGCTCCCAAACATCAATCTTTTAGTAGGATTTGCGCGTTTCCAAATATAGACATCTAGTAAGAACATTTTAGGCTTGTTTTCTAGCGTATTATTTAAATCATGCAAAATGGAGTGTTGAATATCAGCATGCAAATCAAAGATATGGCGGTTATAGTGCGTGTTTAAAACCTTTTTAAGCATGGGCATTAAAGGCACATTGATACATAGCTTACCATTGGGTTTTAGCGCTCTGTAGCACTCAAGCCAAACTTTTAAAAGACCTAAAAGATAATCTTCATATTTTTCTAACGCCCCTAAATCTTCAACATGTTGGGCTGAATGCTGTAAATCTTGTGTGCCATTTTTCGTGTAATCTTTGATGTTGAAATAAGGCGGGCTTGTGATGATCAAATCCACGCTATTATCTGGCACTTCATTCATGTTGGTGCTGCTATGATAAAACACTTTATTGATATTCAATCTTATTTTTACCTTTTATTAAACTTCAATGGGTTTCACAGAGACAATTTTACAATGAAATAGGGGTATTTTAAAAAAATGAGTCAGTCAAGGCAATCTAAAATTTCAACAAGCCAAACGCCTTAACGCTCTCGCTTAAAAGGTAATCGTCTTCTAGTAAAAAATCTTTTTTTTGCATGGGGGTATTGTAGCGCTTAATGGGTGGGCTTTGTTATAATACTTTCCATATTTTTAAGGAGCGTGATAATGAAAACGAGCGAAGCGCAATTTTATGAAGTTTTAGAAAACCTTTTCATAGGCGTTAAGATTGAAGACCAACAAGAAAGCCTTTTAGATCCTAACGCTAGAGTGCTAAAAAGTGGCATGATCAATCTCATGAAGGCTAAAAGCCAGTATTACCACAATAAAAAACAAGAATTAAAAAAACTCATTGATTTAAAATGCCAAGATAACAACGATCTCAAAGAAGAATTGTTTGACAAACTCTATAGCTTTTTCAAGCGTTATTTCAGCGCTAATGGAGGGATTTATTTCAACGACACGCCCCTTTATGACAGCCTTTATACCAAAAGCGATTATGAAAAATGCTCCCTTAAAAAAGACACCGCTTTATTTTATAAAACCAAAGATCTCTATTATGTGAAAAGCGAAACGATTTATAAGGATTTTTGCTTTGAATTAGAGGGTATTCTTTTTAACTTTGACACTTCTTTACTAGAAAGCAAAAAGTATAATGAAAAAGTGGATTTAATCTTTGATTTAAAAGATATAGACACAAAAACTAACACCTTGAATTTTAGCGTTACTCTTAGCAGTAAGGGGACTCAAACAAAAACGAATGAAATCCTAAAAGAATGCTCCAATCAAGGCGTCAAACTTGATGAAGAAATTTTAAAAAAAGCGTTTGTGAAATTCAAAAAGCAAGGCAGCATGGATTATTTCATCCATAAAAACGCGCTAGGGTTTTTAAAAGAGCAATTGGATTTGTATTTGTTTGAATACCTTTTTAAAGAAATGACTGCATTTGATTTAAAACGCCTTAATGAGATCAACACCATTAAAGAAGTGGCGTTGCAAGTGATTGCATTAGTGAGCGAGTTTGAAAACGAACTCTGTAAGATTTGGAACAAACCCCGCTTGGTGTTAAACTCGCATTTCATCGTGAGCCTAGACAAACTCAAAGCTAAAAACTACGATTTGAATAAAATCACAACCCACCCAAACTACCCCAAACAAGTTAAAGAATGGCAAGACTTGAATTTAAAAATTACAGACAATCTTTTAGAAAACGAGTTCTTACCCCTAGACACCCTCTATTTTAAAGATTTAGAAGAAGAGATTAAAAGCTTATTCAATGAATATGAAATCAACGGCACGCTCATTAAAAGCGAAAACTACCAAGCCCTAAACTCTCTTAAAAACCGCTATAAAGAAGCCATTGATTGCATTTATATTGATCCGCCTTATAACACGCAAAACAATGAATTTGTTTATGCGGATAATTTCAAGCGCTCCAGCTGGCTTACCATGATGGAAAACCGCTTGGAGCTTGCACATGCCTTATTGAATGATAAAGGCGTAATGTTTGTGAGCATTGATGATAACGAACAGGCTTACTTGAAAACGCTCATGGACGAAGTCTTTAATGGGGGGGTGATAACTTTGTAGCTGATTTCATTAGAAAAACTAAAAGCACGACTAATGACGCTAAAACGGGCGTCAATTACCAACATGAATTTTTACTCTGTTATGCGAAAAATAAAGAATTTGTCAATCTCTTGGGAGGAGAAAAGAATTTAGAAAATTACAAAAACCCCGATAACGACCCTAATGGAGCGTGGATTAATGATAACCCTAGTGCGAAAAGTGGGAATATGAAAACAGGGTATTTTGGAGTTACTAACCCTTACACAAACAAAGTGGATTATCCCCCTGTAGGTAGGTTTTGGCGTTTTTCGCAAAATACGATACAAAAACACATTGATGAGGGGCGGATTTGCTTTAAAAAAGAGCATAAGGATAATGAAAGGGGCTTTATTTACAAACGCTATTTGAAGGATTTAAAAACCACAAAAAAGACTTTTGATAGTTTGATATTTAGCGATAATTGTTATATGAACCAAGTGGCAACTAAAGAATTGATTTCTTTAGGGTTTGCTGAAATATTTAAAAACGCTAAACCTGAAAGTTTAATCGCTACAATTTTAGAACACGCTACCCAAGAAAACGATCTCGTGTGCGATTTTTTCGCTGGGAGCGGGACGACTTGCACGGTGGCGCACAAGTTGAAAAGGAAGTATATCGGTATTGAAATGGGGGAGCATTTTGAGCGCGTGATTTTGCCTCGCCTTAAAAAGGTTATAGGCGGTTTTAAAAGCGGCGCGCTCAAAGAATTTAATAAAGGTGGGGTAATCAAAGTTTATGAATTAGAAAGCTATGAAGAGATTTTAAGAAAAATCAAGTATGAAGACAACGACAAACCCCTAGCGTATGATGAACAATACAGCGATTTAGTGGGATGCAAAAACGAATCTTACACGCTCAATGTAGAAGCGCTAGAAAAAATGGGCGTGGATATTAAAGAGACTTTGGAAAATTTACACGGCGTTGGAGTGGAGTTTTTCAACGAAAAAGTGGTGAAATTTAAAGGGAATGATAAAGAAGTAGAAATTTTAAAAGCGTTAAAAGAAGCGCTCATTTGGTAAGGAGGAAATCATGGCAAAGAAAAAACAAGAAGTAAGGAATAATGAAATTTTTGTCGCTCAAAAACTCGCTGAAGAGGAATTGGACACTAATAAGATTAACGATCCGTTAGAAATGCTAGACTTTAAAAGCTTTGATAATAATAAGGAGCTTTTAGATTACCAACAGCAAGCTTTGATCAACGCTTTTAGAATGCTTGCCGCTTATTTTAGAGATTTCAAAGAAAATAAAAAAGAATTTTACGCTTTTTATCAAAAACATTATTCATTCGCTAATTGCGATTTCGCTAAAAAGAAACTCAATCCTTTGTTAAAGAGCCATTTTAAGGTAGAAAATCATTGCGTGCGTTTTGAAAATTTCATCAACCGCCTAGCCTTTTACATGGCCACAGGGAGCGGTAAAACGATCGTCATTATCAAACTGGTAGAGCTTTTAAGCGTGGCTATAAGAATGGGTTTGATCCCTAAGAAAAATATCATGTTTTTTAGCGCGAATGAAAATCTGATCCAGCAATTTAAAAAAGAAATTGAAAAATACAACCGGAGTAAAGACTATTCCAAACAGATTGATTTCAAAAACCTTAAAAGCGTTACTAATAAGGATTTTTACCACTCTCCAAAAGATTTTTTTCAAAAAATCGCTCTTTTTTATTACCGCGCGGATTTAATGAATGATGAAGAAAGCAAGGAAAACCTTTTAGATTATAAGGATTGTTGGGATAATGGGGAAAACTATGTGATTTTAGATGAAGCGCATAAGGGGAACAAGTCTGAAAGCAAAAGACAGGCTATTTTTAGTCTGCTGTCTTTAAAAGGGTTTTTATTCAATTTCAGCGCCACTTTCACCGAAGAGAGCGATCTCATCACTGCGGTGTATAATTTGAGCGTGGGCGAGTGGGTGAAACTTGGCTATGGCAAAGAGTCTGTTTTATTAAAGAAAAACAACTTAAACGCTTTTAAGGAATTGAAAGATTTAAACGATAGGGAAAAAGAAATCGCGCTTTTAAAAGCGTTATTGCTTTTAGGCATGCAAAAACGCTATCAAACAGAAGGCTATTTTTACGACCCTTTAATGCTCGTGTTCACGCATTCTGTGAACGTGGAAAACAGCGATGCGGAAATCTTTTTTAAAACTTTAGCGCGCGTGATTGAAAACGACGATGGAAGCGATTTTTTAAAGGCTAAAGACGATTTATTAGAGGAATTAAAGAATCCGGAATTTCTTTTTAGCGATGGCAAAGATCAAGACTATAAGATTAAAGTTTTTAAAGAGGGTTTAAAAAGCATGGATTTTAAGGGCTTAAAAGAAGAAGTTTTTTATGCCAGTAACGGGCATATTGAAGTGATTATTAACCCTAAAAACAACCAAGAAATCGCTTTCAAGCTCAACACAAGCGATAAAGTCTTTTGCCTGATTAGAATAGGCGATATTACAGAATGGATTTGTGAAAAATTAAAGAGCGTGAAGGTGGTGAGTAAGAATTTGAGCTTTAAAGAAGAGAGCTATTTCAGCCAGATTGATAAGAGCAGTATCAATATTTTAGTGGGGTCTCGTGCTTTTGACACTGGGTGGGATAGCACAAGGCCTAGCGTGATTTTATTTTTAAATATAGGGCTTGATGATGACGCTAAAAAGCTGGTGAAACAATCTTTTGGCAGGGGCGTAAGGATTGAAAGCGTCAAAAACCAACGCCAAAGGTTAGCGTATTTAGACATAGATGAAGCCATTAAAGAAAAGTTGAAACCAAACGCTGCAATGCTGGAAACGCTTTTTGTGATACCCACCAACCATGCAAGCCTTGAAGCGATTTTAAAGTTCCAAAAAGAGAGCGAGAATGGAGGTGAGAATAGAGGCTCTTGGCGTGAAATCAAATTAGAAAAAACGCCCATAAAACACGCCTTATTCGTGCCTTGCTACCGAAAAGAACAAACCAACGCTCTTAAAATTTCTCCAAGCGCTTCGTTTAAAATGAGCGAAAAAAATTTTAAGGATTTAAAAGAGTATTTTCATTTAATGAGTGAAAAGCATTTTATTTTAAAGCATGAAATTTATAACCCTAAAGATTACGAGCTGTTAAAAGAAATGATACAAACAGCACATTTTAAAAAGGTATCAACCTGGCATTATAAAGATTTAGATTACATGATTTCTGAAATTAAAGGCAAGCTATACCCTAATCAAAAAGTGCCTAAAGACGAGTTTAACGCCCTAGATAATGAGAAAATCGTGCATTTTAAAAGGGTTAAAGTTAAGGCGGATAAAAAAGAAGCATTAATGAAAACCATCCAAGAAGTGGAAGAGTATGCGCCTTTGGATAAAGAAACTTTAAGAATGAAAATCGCGCAAGGCGAGATCGATCCTTATGATACAGACAAACACAAACAAGACAGAACATTCAAAGTTAATGATGCAGAGCTGTTAAAACTCAAAGAGCATTACTACACCCCTTTAATAAAAGCCAAAAACTGCGATTGGCTTAAGCATGTGGTTAAAGTAAAGAGCGAGAGCGATTTTTTAGAAGAGTTGTTAAAGATTACAGAAACGCTGCAAGAAAACTATGATTTTTGGGCGTTCAGCAAGATTGATGAGCATTTAGACAATTTGTTTATCCCTTATTTCAACGGCGCTGCAGAAAGGAAATTTTTCCCTGATTTTATCTTTTGGCTGCAAAAAGGCGGCACGCAGTTCATTTGCTTCATTGATCCTAAAGGGAGCAAACACACTGATTACGAACATAAGGCAGATGCGTATCAACTTTTTAAAGATAAGGTTTTTAACCCCAAAGACAATCCCAATCTCAAAATCAAAGTGGTTTTAAAATTTTATGGAAATAAGGATGATGTGGGGGAGCGTTATAGAGATGATTGGATTAAAGAAGGGGAATTAAAAGATTTTTTTCTAAAACAATTAGCCTAGTTTTATTGAAAGGGGTTAAAAATCCGCTTGAATCAGCCTTGAATAGAGCGCTAGTTTTTCACATCGCTTAAAAACACATGCCTTAAAAGTTTGGCTTCGCTTAAAAAAGCGTTTTTCAACACCGCGCTTTTATAAGTGTAATGATCTTCAATGCTTGAAACTTCGCCCACAAACACCCCCACTCCAAAAATCCCATCTAACCCGCTCGTTAGCACCTGATCGCCTATGTTGATTTCAGCGCTTGGGACAATGAAATCCACGATTAATTCTTGCTTGAAATTAGATCCTATGAAGCCTAGCACTTGATTTTTGCCTACCATCACGCTATAAGCGCACCGCTTGTGAGCGTTCAAAAACCCGTTCAAGCGCCCTTTTTCCAGCACGGCAATGCCTATGGCTTGATTGTGAGAGACAAGGCCATAAATCTTGTTTTCTTCTAAATTTACAATAGGGTTGAGAGAAACGCTGTGCGTGTCTTCTAAACTGATGAATGAAGTCATAAAAGTAGGGGTATAAGTCATTTTTGGATTTTCTAAAGGATAAATACTATTCAAACGCTCTTTCAAATCGGCGTTTTCTAGTTTTAAAGCTTCTAAAATCAAGCGTTCTTTTTGAAATTCCTTAATGTTTTGGGCTTGAAAAAAATACGCTTGAATGTTGTCTAATAAGCTGTTTTTAGCGCTCATCAAGGCGTTTTTAATCCGGTCGCTGATATAAGAAGAACTGCCTTTAATGTCTAAAAAATAAAAAATAAGAAAAATCCCTAAAAGCCAAAGGAATTTAAAATAAAAACGCATGCATTATTCACTAAAACCCACACGGCTGAGTAAATCCAAATCTTGTATGGCTTCCCCTGTGCCTTTGGCTACCGCCAATAAAGGCTCATCGCCCACATACACAGGGAGTTTAACCATATCGCTCAAATACTTGTCTAAGCCCTTAATCAAAGCCCCACCGCCGGTAAGCACCACGCCATTTTGCACGATGTCTCTCGCTAAATCCGGCTTCACCTCTTCAAGCACGCTCCTTAAAGCGCTAGAGATCTCCCTCACTTGATCTTTAATGGCTTCAAACACATCATCAGAGCTCAATTCAATCGTGTGCAACAGCCCGCTCACTTGATCCCTCCCTGACACTTCCATTGTGAGAGGCGGATCCAATTTGATCGCGCAACCGATTTCAATCTTAATCTCTTCGCCGGTGCGCTCCCCTATCAATAAATTGAATTTCTTGCGGATGTATTCCACGATGCTTTGATCCAATTTATCCCCAGCCACTCTAATGCTTTTAGAGATGACTAGCCCCCCAAGGCTGATCACACCAATTTCAGTCGTGCCGCCGCCAATATCCACAATCAAACTCCCTTGAGGCTCTTTGACCGGCAAGCCTGCCCCGATCGCGGCTGCCATAGGCTCTTCAATCAAAAAGACCTCTCTAGCCCCAGCGCTTAAAGCGCTCTCTTTAACCGCATTCCTTTCCACGCTTGTCAGCCCATAAGGCACGCACACCATGATGCGCGGTCGGATCCATGTTTTTCGTTTGTGCGCTTTTTCAATAAAATAGCGGATCATTTTAGCGGTAATGTCATAATCGGCAATCACACCATCTTTCATGGGGCGAATCGCTCTGATACTGTTAGGGGTTTTGCCTAGCATTTCCTTAGCCTCGCTCCCCACTGCCAAAATATCATAAGCTTTAGAATCAAACAATCCCATGCGCACCGCCACAATAGAAGGCTCATTGATAATAATGCCCTGCCCTTTGACCAACACGATCGTGTTAGCCGTGCCTAAATCTATGGCAATATCATGCGAAAACAAACCGATCAATTTGCTAAAAATCATGCCTTTTCTAATCCTTTATCGTTAAATTTATAAGCGTGTTCCTTAAGGAAGAATTTTAGAATGCGTTTTAGCAATGATCAAAGGTTCAGCCTGTTTTAAAACACAATCTTTAGTGATACGCACTTCCGATCCCTTAAGCTTGGGTAAATCAAACATAATATCCAAACAAAAATCTTCAATGATCGCCCTTAAGCCCCTAGCTCCGGTTTTTCGCTCTAAAGCGAGTTGAGCGATTTCTTTAATGGCTTCTTCTTCAAAGATCAAATCCACTTCATCCATTTTGAAAAGTTGTTGGTATTGCTTGATGAGAGCGTTTTTAGGTTTTTGCAAAATATCCACCATCGCTTCTAAACTGATGCTATCTAGCGTGCTTAAAACCGGCAAACGGCCAATAAGCTCAGGGATAAGCCCATAAGTTACTAAGTCATGGGTTTGGACTAAATGCAAGATCGCTTCTTGTTCTTTTTTGCTCATCTTTTCTTGAGTGAAACCCAACACATTTTGCGTGGTGCGTTTTTTAATGATTTCAGCTAACCCGTCAAACGCTCCGGCGCAAATGAATAAAATATCGCTCGTGTCAATTTGAATGAAATTGCCCTCAGGGTGCTTTCTGCCGCCTTTGGGGGGGATATTCACCAAAGAGCCTTCAACGATTTTCAACAACGCTTGCTGAACGCCCTCGCCAGAAACATCTCTAGTGATAGAGCGGTTTTCTGACAAACGGCTGATTTTATCAATTTCATCAATAAACACAATGCCTTTTTGGGCTTTTTGAACATTCCAATCGCTCGCTTGCAACAATCTTGTGAGAATATTTTCCACATCTTCGCCCACATAGCCCGCTTCAGTCAAGCTAGTCGCATCGCTAATGGCGATAGGAATATCCAAATGCTTGGCGAGAGTTTGCGCCATTAAAGTTTTGCCCGATCCTGTAGGGCCGATCAATAAAATATTAGACTTGCTCAACTCCACTTCTTCTAAATGTTCCAACTCCACATTGCTGTCTTGGTTGTCTTGTTTTTTGAGTTTTTCTTTAAAAGATAAGCGTTTGTAATGGTTATACACGGCTACGGAAAAAACCTTTTTAGCCTGCTCTTGCCCTATCACATAATTGTCTAAAACCGCCTTAAGCTCTTTAGGGGCTGGAATATGAGAGAGCAAAAACTCTTCTTCATAAGTGCTGGATTCCATTCGCCTCAATCGGTCTCTTTTGAGCGCCAATAAAGAATCCATTCTGTCGTATTTGTGCAATTCCCCATGCATCACATCTATACAATATTCGCACACGCACACATCTTTATTGAGATTGCTCGCAAAAATAATGCGGCGTTTTTTGGGATCTCTGGATTCTGGTTTTTTGCAAAAACTGCAATAAAGCGTTTCGTTCATGTTATTCCTCTTGTTTTTCTTCGCTAGAATATTCGCTTGACTTATACGCCACGCCCCTAGAACTCTCTAAAATAAAAGAGCAAATCTCTTTTACAAAAGGGTTATTGGCATGCTCTTCTAATTCTGATTTAGCGCTCTCTCTTAAAGAGGGGATAGGGCGGAACAACCTCTTATAAAGCGCATGGATAAAATCAATATCCTTACTCTCTAATAATTGGCGCATCCGGTGGCGGTTTAACCCCCTAATAAAAGCGCGATTGCCCTCTACGGTGCAATAAGGCGGCACGTCTTTGCCTAAAGCGCTCTTACCGGCTATCATGCACCCTTTAGCGATACGCACAAACTGATGGATTGCGGTAAGACCGCCAATATTGACATAATCGCCTATTTCAATATGCCCTGCTAAAGTTACGCCATTAGCCAAAATACAATGGCTGCCAATCACGCAATCATGAGCGACATGCACATAAGCCATGAGCAGGTTTTTATCCCCAATAAGGGTTTTTTTAATCCCCCCTTCAGTGCCGGGATTTATCATGCAAAATTCACGAATAAGGTTGTCTTCTCCAACAATCAGTTCGCTGTATTCGCCCTTGTATTTTAAATCTTGAGGCTGTGTGCCTAGCACGGCAAAAGGAAAAATTTCGGTGTTTTTCCCAATGAAAGTATGCCCTTGTAAGGTTACATTGTTATGGAGTTTCACGCCATCATCTAGTTTGACGCCATCTCCAATCACGCAAAATTCCCCAATTTCTACGCCCTTATTAATTTCAGCTTTAGGAGAGATGATGGCTGTTTTTGCAATCTTACTCATTTTTATTCTCTCTCTGCGATCATGGCTTTTAATTCGGCTTCAGCGACCACTTTGCCATCCACTTGAGCCGTGCCGCCCACTTGCCAGATCATGCCCTTATGCTTTAAGACTTCTAAATGGTATTCTAATCTGTCGCCTGGGGTTACAGGAATGCGGAATTTAACCTTATCAATTGTCATGAAATACACGATTTTTGTTTTGGCTATTTCAGGGTCAAACCCCCACAAGCTAGTGAAAGCTAAAAACCCTCCGCTTTGCGCCATGCCCTCTACGATCAAAACGCCCGGGAAAATGGGCTTATTAGGAAAATGCCCATTAAACACGTCTTCATTAAAAGTGATATTCTTATAAGCGACAATTTTTTGATTGGCTTGTAACTCTATAATTCTATCCACTAAGAGCATGGGATAGCGGTGAGGTAAAATCTGTAAGATATGCTCTATAAAAAATTGAGATTGTAAGTTTTGATGGCTTTGTTCCATAAAATAAACTCCTTGTTTTGGATTCAATTAAAGCGCCATTTTTAGCGTTGGTTATTCTAAAAAATAACCGCTATTATACCATAAGAAAACCGCTCGCTTGTTTTGCAAAAACGCCGATGCATTGCGCCATAAACTTAAAGAAACGCTTTACGCAGACACCGCTCATGCATCATTCATGCGTGTGGCTTAGAATATTCTCTCTTAAATGGTAGTGTGGGTATTTGTTAGAATCCAAAACCACTTGCCCCATGAGCTGCTTGTCCAAATTGAAAATTAAAGGGGCTAAATAATTCACGGTGGAAAGCTCAATGGGGGTTTGAACAACCATGATATTGGCGACTAGAACGCTCTTGGCTCCCTCTAATTCTAAAAGGATTTTTAAGGGGGTAGGCACTTCAAATTCGTATTTTCTTAAAGCAAAGGGATTAACCAGCGTGAAAGACACGACAGAATTGTCTTCTGCGCTATTCAAACGCAAAAAGATTTCATCAACCTTTTGCAAGTGCATTTTATGAATGGTTTCAAACCCTAATATAGGCGCTTTCACATCAAAAATCATAGGCGATTGCATTCCCTTTAAAAAAGCACAAAATCTTCTCCTTAAAGAATAAAAGACCGCCTTAAAACCAGCGCTCAATGATTTCTAAACTAAACTCCGTATTATATCAAACAATTTTGGTAAAATCAATTTTTGCTAGTTTTGGGTATAATCTCAATAACTTAATAACAATGAAAGCTTACTGAGTGAATATTTAAGGAGTGAAAGATGGGCAAAATAAAACCACAAATCAAGAAAAATAATCCCAGTAAATCTCATTATAGCGATGGGTGGCGTCTTTTTGGTGTGGCTGGGCTTGATTTGGAGAAATGGTGCTGACATTATTCGGTGGGAATAAGAAAGATAAGAAAAAATAACCATGAGTTATTCAAAAATTTAAATTTAATTTTATAAGATAGGTGGCATGCGTTTAAAACATTTTAAAATTTTCCTTTTTATCGCAATGGCGATGATTGTGATAGGCACCGGTTGTGCGAACAAAAAGAAAAAAAAAGATGAATACAACAAACCGGCGATCTTTTGGTATCAAGGGATTTTAAGAGAAATCCTTTTTGCTAATTTAGAAACAGCGGACAATTATTATTCTTCTTTACAGAGCGAACACATCAATTCCCCTCTTCTCCCAGAAGCCATGCTAGCTTTAGGGCAAGCGCACATGAAAAAGAAAGAGTATGTTTTAGCATCTTTTTACTTTGATGAATACATCAAGCGCTTTGGGACGAAGGACAATGTGGATTATTTAACCTTTTTGAAACTGCAATCGCATTATTACGCTTTCAAAAACCATTCTAAAGACCAGGAATTTATCTCTAATTCTATTGTGAGCTTGGGCGAATTTATAGAAAAATACCCTAACAGCCGTTACCGCCCCTATGTAGAATACATGCAAATCAAATTCATTTTAGGGCAAAATGAGCTCAATCGCGCGATCGCGAATGTCTATAAAAAACGCCACAAGCCTGAGGGCGTGAAACGCTATTTAGAAAGGATAGATGAGACTTTAGAAAAAGAGACTAAACCCAAACCATCGCACATGCCTTGGTATGTGTTAATTTTTGATTGGTAGGATATTTCAAAACCATACAAATTTATAACAGAGAGATGAAAAATGACTGAAGATTTTCCTAAAATTCTGCCTTTATTGGTAGAAGAAGACACTTTTTTATACCCCTTTATGATAGCCCCTATTTTTTTGCAAAATAACGCGAGCATTAAGGCGGTGGCTTACGCTAAAAACAACAAATCATTAGTCTTTATTGCATGCCAAAAAGACAAATTGAACGATAATGAAGCCCCTTATTATGATGTGGGGGTGATAGGCTCGGTGATGCGTGAAGCCAACATGCCTAATGGGCGCGTGAAATTGCTCTTTAATGGCATCGCTAAGGGGCGTATTTTAGAGCCTACCAAAGAAAACGAGCAAGGCTTTTTAGAAGCTCAAATAAGCCCTATTGAATATTTAGAATACGATAAAGAAAACATTCAAGCGATCGTGGAAGTGTTAAAAGAAAAGGTGATCACTCTAGCCAATGTCAGCTCACTCTTCCCCCCGGATTTGATCAAGGCTTTAGAAGACAATGACGATCCTAACCGCATCGCTGATTTAATCGCAGCGGCCTTGCATTTGAAAAAAGATCAAGCGTATTCTCTTTTTGCCAACAACAACACCGAGCAACGCTTGTTGGATTTGATTGACATTGTGATAGAAGAAACTAAAACCCAAAAACTCCAAAAAGAAATCAAATCCAAAGTCCATCAAAAAATGGAGCAAACCAATAAGGAATATTTCTTAAAAGAGCAGCTCAAACAAATCCAAAAAGAGCTTGGCACAGACAAACAGCGAGATGAAGACTTAAACCAATACTACCAAAAACTAGAAAGCATCAAGCCTTTTTTGAAAGAAGAAGCGTTTAAGGAAATCAAAAAGCAAATTGACCGACTGAGCCGAACCCATGCGGACAGCTCTGATAGCGCGACTTTACAAAATTACATTGAAACCATGTTAGATGTGCCTTTTGGGCAATATGAAAAAAAAGCGCTTGACATTAAGCATGTCAAAGAGCAACTAGATAACGATCATTATTCCTTAAAAAGGCCTAAAGAGCGCATTGTAGAATACTTTGCCACCATGCAGCTTTTAGAAATGCGCCACAAGAAAAAACCAGAAAAAAAAGACAAAGCTAAAGGCACGATTTTATGCTTTTATGGGCCTCCTGGCGTGGGTAAAACGAGTTTGGCTAATTCCATCGCTAAAGCGATAGAACGCCCTTTAGTTCGGATCGCTTTAGGAGGATTAGAAGATGTGAATGAACTAAGAGGGCACAGACGCACTTATATAGGCTCAATGCCCGGGCGCATTGTCCAGGGGCTTATTGAAGCTAAAAAGATGAATCCTGTCATGGTTTTAGATGAAATTGATAAGGTGGATAGGAGCGTTAGGGGCGATCCAGCGAGCGCTTTATTAGAGATTTTAGACCCTGAGCAAAATATCGCTTTTAGGGATCATTACGCGAATTTCAGCATTGATTTGTCGCAAGTGATTTTTATCGCTACCGCCAATAATATTGACAGGATTCCGGCTCCTTTAAGAGACAGAATGGAATTTATCAGCGTGTCCAGCTACACGCCTAGCGAAAAAGAAGAGATCGCTAAAAACTACCTCATCCCCCAAGAATTAGAAAAGCATGCCTTAAAGCCTAGCGAAGTGGATATTAGCCATGAGTGTTTGAAACTCATTATTGAAAAATACACCAGAGAAGCGGGCGTTAGGGATTTACGAAGACAGATCGCAACGATTATGCGTAAAGCGGCTTTAAAATACCTAGAAGATAACCCACACAAAAAAGGGCGGACCAAAAAAGGCGAAGATCAAAAAGGCGAAAAACAAAAAGGCGGAAATGAAGAAAACGAAAAAAGAGGCGAGAACAAAGATTTTTGCGTCTCTATCACGCCTGATAACCTTAAAGAGTATTTAGAACGCATGGTGTTTGAGATTGACCCCATAGATGAAGAAAATAAAATCGGTATCGTCAATGGTTTGGCATGGACTCCAGTGGGCGGTGATGTGCTTAAAATTGAAGCGGTTAAGATTAGGGGCAAGGGGGAATTAAAACTCACCGGGAGTTTAGGCGATGTGATGAAAGAATCCGCCATTATTGCCTTTTCTGTTGTCAAAGTCTTGTTGGATAACGAAACCTTAAAAGCGCCAAAAATCCCTAGCGAGGCCGATGCAGAGAATAAGAAAAAGAAAAAAGCGCTGAAAGTTTATAACGCTTACGATTTGCACTTGCATGTCCCTGAGGGGGCTACGCCTAAAGACGGACCGAGCGCTGGGATCGCTATGGCGAGCGTGATGGCAAGCATTTTGTGCGACAGAGCTACAAGAAGCGAGGTGGCAATGACGGGCGAATTGACTTTGAGCGGGGAAGTTTTGCCCATAGGAGGGTTGAAAGAAAAATTGATCGCCGCTTTTAAAGCCGGCATTAAAACCGCTCTCATTCCTGTCAAAAATTACGAAAGGGATTTAGACGAAATCCCTACTGAAGTGCGAGAGAATTTAAATATCGTTGCGGTGAAAAACATCGCTGAAGTGCTAGAAAAAACTTTGCTTTGAAATTTGACATGAAAGCAGGCATTATTGGTTTAGGGCTTATGGGAGGGAGTTTAGGGCTAGCCTTGCAAGAATGGGGGCGTTTTAAAAGCGTTATGGGCTATGATCATAACGCTTTGCATGCTAAATTGGCTTTGACTTTGGGGCTTGTAGATGAATGCGTGGAATTTGAAAAGATTTTAGAATGCGATGTGATTTTTTTAGCCATTCCAGTTGAGGGCATCATTGGGTGTTTGAAAAAAATGACCTCTATCAAAAAAAGCGCAACAATTATTGATTTAGGGGGGGCAAAAGCGCAAATCCTTCACAATATCCCTAAAAGCATCCGTCAAAATTTTATCGCCGCGCACCCCATGTGTGGGACAGAGTTTTATGGCCCTAAAGCGAGCGTTAAGGGGCTGTATGAAAACGCTTTGGTGATATTGTGCGATTTAGAAGATTCAGGGATTGAGCAAGTAAAGCTCGCTAAAGAAATCTTTTTAGGCATTAAAGCGCGCTTGATTAAGATGAAATCCAACGAGCATGACACCCATGTGGCTTATATCAGCCATTTACCCCATGTTTTGAGCTACGCTCTAGCTAATAGCGTTTTAAAGCAAAACGACCCAGAGATGATTTTATCCTTAGCGGGTGGGGGGTTTAGGGACATGAGCCGTTTATCTAAAAGCTCGCCTTTAATGTGGAAAGATATTTTCAAACAAAACCGAGACAATGTCTTAGAAGCGATTGAAAAATGCGAAAAAGAAATCGCGCAAGCTAAGGCTTGGATAGAAAATAACGATTATGAAAGCCTTGCAGAATGGATGGCGCAAGCGAACAAGCTCCAGGAGTTCATGTAAAAAATTAAAATTTGTATAGTGTTGTTTTTGGGGGTGCATGGATAGATAGCATGGATTGATCCAGCAAACCAGCAAACAACCATAAGAGATTATCTTAAACCCGGATTCATTGTTGTGTTTGCCATAATTGTAATAATAATTCTTGTCTCATTTCTCCAACGCCCATAAAACCCTTATCGCTTCTAATAAAAAACCAGTTTTAAGCCGTTTAGGGATTTGATTCCTTAAACCTTTTTATCCAAAATACCGGTGTTTTTACGAGTATTTTATATTGGTATTTTAAGGGCAGTTTTTAATATTTCTTAGAATTATTCATGTATTTGGGCAATTCATTCAACTCAGTGTTTTTATTGTTCTTAAAAACCACTTGCTTTTCAACCCGCTCGTATTCTTTACAATCTCTTCTCATTTCTTGTAAGGGATATTTTTGGTTGTCATTAGGGATATAAAAGCATTCGCTTTTAGCGTTTTCATAGCTGTCCGTTAGGCTTGTATCATAGTGGTACCAAAATCCGCTAGGGATAGCGATATTTTTAGAGCTGAAAGTTCTATAACCCTGTTTGATGATGGTGAGTTCTTCTACTAAAACTTGATGGTATTTCCTGGCCAAATTACGGCCCTCTTTTTCTACCAATAAAACAGAATGCCTGTTGGTGTTTTTGGCTTCAGGGGTGATATTAGTCATTCTGTAAGTCTCTCTTAAAGGGTTAGAGGCAAAATCAAAAGAAGCGTCATTCGCCACAAAATGCCCCCTATCAAAACCGCTTCTTGTGTAATCTTGTGTAACGGCTTGTTGATACTCTGCTAATCGTGTGTCCGGCTTAAACTCATAGCGTTTTTCAATATTGTTTTTATCCACTAAATCCCCAAACAACACGCTCACGCCATAAATAGGGTTTTTCAACTCGCTAGAATAACACACCGAATAGAAGTTATTTTTTAAGACTTTACAATCAATGTTAGTGAGCATGCCATTAGCGTTATGAGTGGGATTGTGGTTTTTAGCAGGATTAGCGCTATTGACTTGATCCTTGATTTCATTAAGCTTTTTAGTGGTGTAGCTGTTAATAGCCTTAGTGAAATTATCCAACATGTCCGCTTGAAGCCAACTCATAGCGATCAGGCTAAAACAGAGCCAGTTTTTAAAAATTTTCATGTTTCACTCCCTTTTTTGATTGGCTTGAATACTACAACAATATTTTTAATCGTTTATTTTTGCCCACTAAATAGGCGTAGCGTTTTGATGCGTTAAATCGTGCGTTGAACGATTAAACTTAAGAATAAAAAATTTCATTGTATTTTTTAGTGATCTCATCTATCTCCCATGCGTCTTCGTCAATATCGCCCAGGTTTAAATAGTCTTCGTTAGAGTCTAAAAGATCACGACATTTTCTTTTTTGCTCATTGAGATCTAAATTGTGGAACTCTTCGCTATGGATTTCATCTATCTTACAATCGGCGCGTTTTAAAAAACGCTCGCTAAGAGCGTTAAAGATTTTTAGGCATTCGCTCGTGCTGTTAGCGTTAAGGATTTGTTTTTTAATTCCTGAATTCACTTCTTTCAATTCAGCATAGACAAAACTCCCGCCCCCTTTAAAATCGCATTTTTTAGAAATGCCCCCTTGCTCGCCCTCTATGACTTTTTTTAACCTTTCTTTAGTGATAGTTTCTATATAGTCCATTTGCTCGATACCAATGTAGCGGCGTTTCATTTTGTGCGCCACCGCGCAAGTCGTCCCGCTCCCAGCAAAAAAGTCTAACACGAGGTCGTTTTCTTGGGTGGAAATTTCTAAAATTCTTGAAATTAGGGCTTCGGGTTTGGGTGTTGAAAATAAATCGGTATTTGAATTTGCAAAAAGGACTTTTATTTCACTTGTAGCTTTTATATTTGTGGTAACCCCACATTCTGCGTTAAAAACATTGCTTGCCTTTACTTCCCTATCGCCTTTTCTAATATATCTCATAGAAAACTCATCGCTTTTTATCACAAAAGTTGTGCCTTCTTTTATTTCGTCATCCAGCTTGTCTTGTGTCCATTTAAATTTGGCGTTAATTCTTACCATGTTTGAATTTGTTTTATTTACTATTCTTAAATCATCAATTAATTCCATTTTATTAAATTTTGTAGGCTTAATCACTCCCTTAAAAGTTTTAAAATATATGGAATTTGGTGGAAATTGTAAAGTTCTCTTTACATTTACTTCATTTAAAATAGGAAAATCTTGTCCTTCTTCAGCCATATCCCCATTGAAAATAAGCCCAAATTTAGTTTGTTCATAGCACAAAATATACTCTGTTTTTATGCGTATTCTTGATAAGCTATTACTTGTCTTTTCCCACACAAAACAAGCTACAAAATTCTCTCTCCCAAAAATCTCATCCATTAAAACTTTTAAATAAGCCTGTTCGTTGTCATCGCATTGCACAAAAATCACGCCATCATCGCTTAAAAATTCCCTAGCCACTTCAAGCCTGTTTTTCATAAACACTAGCCAAGAGCTGTGGTTAAAATTATCGTTGTAGTTAAAGCTGTCATTACCGGTATTATAAGGGGGGTCAATGTAGATGCATTTCACTTGTTTAGCGAATTTCTTTTTTAAAGAATGAAGAGCGATCAAGTTATTGCCTTTGATAAGGTAGTTTGTGTTTTTATCTTTTAAGGCGTTTTTTAGATCGCCTTGTCCATGCATTTCAAAACGACACAACGCTTTTTTATTTAAAAGCGTGTCAATTTCGTTTTTATGCAGTATTTCATGGTAAAAACACTCTTTAGATTTGGTGTTGTTATCTTTAGCGTTACCGAGTAAAACGTTGTCTTTAAAAGGGAAATTCAAAACGACTAATTCGCTGGATTTGATAGGACACCCTTGTGAATATAAGCCTATTTTATTTTTAAATCGTGTGAAAGATTTTTCTAATTCTTTTATTTCTAAACATTCTAATAACGCTTTTTCATTGAATACGAGCGAATTAGCGATCATTTTAAAAAAGTGTTTTTTATAGTCGTTAGCGTTTTCATGCTCAAGCATGAAAATTAAAAGCTTTTCATCAGCTGTTAGGATTAAAGTAACTAATCGTTCTTTAGTGAAATGATTAATTAAAATATCTAGTAGGGTTTTGAGTGGGGTTTTTAACATTCTTTGTCCTTAAAAGTTTGATGGAAAGCGGTTTGAAAATCGCCATTGAATACGCGATTATGGAGCGTGAAAAAAGGCAAGCCTTTTAAATGGAGTTTTTTGTTATGGCTTTTAAGCGTAGCGTTTTCTAGCATTTCTAAAAATTCTTTTTTCCAAGCGTTAGAATGCTCTAAATGCTCGCCTTTAGCTTCCATGTAACAAGTGAAGCCTAAAAATTCATCTTCATGCGTTTGGGCAAAAAGGATAAAATCCGGCTCAAAACCTTGCGCGTAAAAGGGGCTATTTTCTATATTGCAAAAAACTTTTAATTCAGCGAAATGATCGTTCCTTAAAACGCACCATTCTTTGAATTTCTTGTCTAAAACCTCTTTATGGTCGTTGATAAAATCTAAAAACTCCCTTTCTAAATCGCTGTCTAGTTTTCGCATGTCCTTAAAAAGCAGCCATTCATAAAAGGGAATGTCTTTTTCCAATTCACTAGCGCTAAGGCTTTTATTATGCGTTTCAAATTCTTTTAATTCTAACGCGCTCACGCTAGGTTTATCTTGCTCTTTTAAAAGCGTGTCTTTTAAGTTTTCAATGATATAAACAGCGAGTTTTAAAAGGATTTCGTTGTTATCAAACTTTTGGTTTTTATGGAAGTTTGTTTTTAATGAAGAGACATACCGCTCTATAAATTCCACTTTATTGTTAAAGGCATGTTTTTTAAAGGCTTTTTTAAGCGTTTTGAAATCCAGGTTTTTTAAATTAAGGGCTTTTAAAAAATAGTTTATAGGGATTTTATTTAAGGTATGGGACTCAAAATAAGTTGTATCGCCTTTATTTTCTTTTTTAAAATCCACTTTCTTTTCACGCACAATAAAGCCAAATAAGGGGACATGCAAGCTTTTGAGTTTGGCTTCAACAGGGTCTGAATAATCCATATTAAATAAGTTTTTCTTTTTGTCTTTTGTATTGCTCGCATAGTAGCATTTGAAACGCTTGGTGGGCGTTAAGGGGATAGTTGTTTTTTCCTTTTCAATTAATTCTAATCCTAACTCTCGTAACTCTTCTTTTAATTTAGCGATAAATTCGCTGTTATAAATGGCATGGTAGTCTAACCTCTCTAGTGCGCTTAAGGGATTGGCAAGATCAAATTTGCGTTGGTAAAACTCTATGCGGCTTGGCTTGAAATCGTTGTAGCTAAAGGGGTAGTATCTCGCTCCTCGCCCTATGAGCTGGGCATCTTTAATGGTGTCTTTTTGATTGGCTTTATTTTTAAGCCTGACAATGTCAAACAAATTCAACACATCCCAACCCTCATTGAGCTTATCCACGCTAAAAATCACTCTTTTAGGGTTGTCTCTGTCTTCTAGTGAGTTCAATAAAAGCATGCCTTTTTCTAATTCTTTTTCGTTATTGGTGTTAATCTGGGTGCTTTTTTTGAATTTCGTTTGCAAGAATGCCACAAGGTTAGGGGTGTAATTTTTCTCATCAAAAAAGTTTTTAGCGGCTTTAAAAAAAGCGTTGCGGCTGTAATGGAAAAAATTTTCTAAATCTAAAGGGCTTAAATTTTCTAAAAACGCATTGAAGAGCTCTTGATTTTTTTTACTCTCTTCAATCCTTTCGCTTTTAAACAAAATACAGGGTTTAAAGTTTTCAATATTATGGTGTTGGGCTAACAATTCTTTATACAAACTGGAAACGCATGCCCCTAAAAAGCGCGTTTCTAATTCTTTATTTTCATAGGAAAGGGAGTAGATGTTTTTGCAAAATTTATCTTCGCTAAATTCTTTTAAGGTGTAAGTTACCACCTTTAAGTTTTCATATTTTTCTTTAACGCTTTTTTCTTTAGGGATAGTGGCGCTAAATTCCAGCAATAAATTGTCTTTATTTTGTTCTAGCGCTAATTTCACCACGCTTTCCCAGTTGCGTTTTTCGCTAGCCTCACTATCATTTAATTTCTTTTTAGTTTCTGTGTTTAAATGGTGCGCTTCATCCGCTAAAAAAACCAATTTCTGATCTTTTAAATCCTCTAGGGTGATAGCGTTTTCTTTAGCTTTAGTGAATAATGAAAACAAGCCTTGAATGGTGCTGAAATAAATGTTGATAGCGTTGTTATGGCTCTCGTTTAAATTATTGATGCTTTTAATTTCTATGTTTTCATCATTGATATTGATATTTTCACTAAAAAGGTATTTTGATGAGAAGCTGTCTGTAAAATTCAATTTCGTTTTTTCTAAAATGCTGGTGCTGTTTACAAAAAAGATAAAATTTTGATAGCCTTGCTTGTAGCATTCTAAAATCAAAGCCGCCATCACTAAGGTTTTGCCGCTACCGGTGGCCATTTCAAACATGAAATGCTTTTGAGTTGGGTGGGATTGGCGTTTTTCTAAATAATTATATATCGCTTGTTTTTGATAGTCTCTAAGCTCTTTTTTTAAATTACTGGTGATGTGGGTGGGTAGATCTATTTCTCCATTACTATGCGCGTTATTGGGTGCGTTATTTGGCGTGTGATCTTTTATCGCTGATTGGGGGGGGGGGGTAACTTTGAATGGATGAATCTTGCATGAAATCCCTTAATGAAAAAGTGGCAAAATTATAGCGTAAAGTTTTGAGATTAATTTTAAGTGTGCGAGCGAACAATTGAATGAAAATCAAATAAAGTTTTAGTTTTAATATTTAATGGAATAAAGCCCTTAAAATCAAAAAGCGCTTCTTTTTCTTTGCTATAATCAATCTCAAAAAACCAACTTTTTTAAAACAAAGGAATGATTATGCAAGAGATTTTTTTATGTTCTATTTCCAATGTGCGCAGTGGGGATTGTAAGGAAGATTGCGCTTATTGCACGCAAAGCTCGCACCACCAAGGAGCGATCAAGCGCTATAAATTTAAAGATGAAAAAGTGGTTTTACAAGAAGCTAGAGCCTTAAGGGAATTAGGGGCTTTAGGGTTTTGTCTGGTTACTTCAGGGCGCGAATTAGACGATGAAAAATGCGAATACATCGCTAAATTAGCAAAAGCGATCAATCAAGAAGAATTGGGCTTGCATCTAATCGCATGCTGCGGGCGCGCGGATTTGGAGCAATTAGAATTTTTAAGAGATGCGGGCATCCATAGCTATAACCACAATTTAGAGACTTCGCAAAATTTCTTCCCTAAAATTTGTTCCACGCACACATGGGAAGAAAGGTTTATCACATGCGAAAACGCTTTAAGGGCGGGGTTAGGCTTGTGCAGTGGGGGGATTTTTGGGCTTAATGAGAGCTGGGAAGACAGGATTGAAATGCTTAGGGCGTTAGCTTCGCTCTCACCGCACACCACGCCGATTAATTTTTTCATTAAAAACCCGGTATTGCCCATTGATGCAGAGACTTTAAGCGCAGATGAAGCCCTAGAATGCGTGCTTTTGGCTAAAGAGTTTTTGCCTAACGCTAGGCTTATGGTGGCTGGGGGGCGTGAAGTGGTGTTTAAAGATAACGACAAAAAGGAAGCCAAGCTTTTTGAATACGGCATTAATGCGGTGGTGTTAGGGGATTATTTAACCACCAAAGGCAAAGCCCCTAAAAAAGATATAGAAAAACTGCTCTCTTATGGCTTGACAATGGCGACAAGCTGTCATTAATGAGAGAACTTTTTAAAAGCGTTAGAGGGTTTTTGCGCCTTCTTAGAATGATTTTCCCCAAGCGTCTGAAAAACGCCTTTTTGGGCTTGAGCGAATTGTTTTACTACGCTTCCAGCTTGAGTTTTTATACGATTTTGTCTTTATCGCCTATTTTGTTGTTTGTGTTCAGTCTTTTTGTGTCTCATTATTTGCAAGCGCACAGCGGTGAAATGGAAGCCTTGATTTTCCCTAACGCTCCTAAACTCATTGGCGCGATTAAGGATTTTTTAGAAAATTTTAAAAAAACAGACATGACTTTAGGCACGCTTGAAGAGGTGTCTATTGTGGTGGCGTTGGTGCTTTTTTGTGAAAACTACCGCTCCATCGCGTCAAAAATTTTTCAAGCAAAGCCCAGAGATTATGCGCATTTTAAGGGTAAAGAAATCTTTTTATTTTGGGGTTTTGGCACGACTTTAGTGTTTTTATTCGCTCTGCCTTTGGTGGTGTTTTTTGATATTAAGATCCAAGTGTTTTTTGAAGATAAAAATTCAAGTTTGTTGCATGTTTTAAGATGGATAGGCACTTACGCGTTTTTTTTGATCCTTTTTACCATTCCCACGAACAAGGTGTTTAAACATTATTTTTGGGTGTTTTTATGGGTGTTTTTTACGAGCGTTTCTTGGCATGTGCTGAAATGGGCTTTCACTTATTATGTGTTGTATAATCGCACTTACCATGAGCTTTATGGGAGCGTTTCTATTTTGTGGTTTTTGATGAGCTGGGTGTATGTGAGCTGGCTTGTGATTTTAATTGGCATGTATGGGTGCAAGGTGTGCGACACATTCGATCCTAAAGAAGTGTTTAAGAAATTTTTAGGCTTTTTTAAAAAAGAAACTTGATGAAAAAGTTTTCTTTTAGATCGGTTCTAAAAATCCAAACACAAACCCCCTAAAAACCCAAACTAAAAAGTTAAACACAAAAGAAATAAAAAGCAACACCAGCTGAAGAATAAAGAATAAAGAATAAAACTTTCTAAAAACATTTCTTAGCGCTCTTTAGAATTTAAGCGCGGTTTAGGGATTTTAAAAACTTCATAAACTTCCTTTAAAAAGAAGCTTGGATAAGAGTTTCACAAATAATTACATTCTTTAGAGAATAAAACTTTTCTCTTAAATCCGTGTTTAATTGATGCTTTCTCGCCAAAGATATAAATCTTAAACTTTTTAAAAAAATTGGATTTTAGATCTTATGTTATGACTTTAAGCTTTATTTTATGACTTCAAATTTATTTTGTTTTCAAACTCGTTTTCTTAAAACCCTAAAACCTTTGAATAAAACAATAAACCCCAAATCAAAACAACTAAAAATAAAAAAAAATGAAAAAAACAACAAAAAAATAAAGCACTAAAATATAATCAATAATGAAATTAAATAAAAAGCAAGACTAAAAAAACATTTCCCTATCCCTGCACCGACCTACATTCCCACTCTTGAAAAGAGCAGTATTATCAGCGATGAAGAGCTTGACTTCCAGGTTCGG
>NZ_MVYP01000014.1:0-42963 GCF_003638305.1 Helicobacter pylori
TAAGCGAAAAACAAACGCAAGCGATAACTAACATTAACGAAGCTAAAGAAAACGCTAACAATGAAATAAGCAACGAAAAAACGCAAGCGATAACTAACATTAACGAAGCGAAAACAACCGCTAACAACGAAATAAGCACCAACCAAACGCAAGCGATCACTAACATTAACCAAGCTAAAGAAAGCGCTACCACGCAAATAAACGCCAATAAACAAGAAGCAATAAATAACATCACGCAAGAAAAAACTACAGCCACAAGCGAGATAACCGAAGCGAAAAGACGATCATTATCAAAACATTGATTTTTTTGAGTTTGAATAAGGCGTGTTAAAAACCACTATAATACCCCTAAAAAATGCGAGTTTTAAAGATGCCTTTATTTGATTTAAAAAGCCCTTATCCACCAGCAGGCGATCAGCCCCAAGCCATAGAAGCTTTAACAAAAAGCTTGAAAAATAACAACCATTATCAAACTCTAGTGGGGGTTACAGGGAGCGGTAAGACTTACACGATGGCCAATATCATCGCTCAAACCAATAAACCCACTTTGATCATGAGCCATAATAAGACCTTATGCGCACAGCTTTATAGCGAGTTTAAGGCGTTTTTCCCACACAATAGGGTGGAGTATTTTATCTCCCACTTTGATTACTACCAGCCTGAAAGCTATATCCCTAGGAGGGATTTATTCATTGAAAAGGACAGCTCTATTAACGATGATTTGGAGCGTTTGAGATTGAGCGCGACCACTTCGCTTTTAGGTTATGATGATGTGATCGTGATAGCGAGCGTTTCGGCTAATTATGGTTTGGGTAACCCTGAAGAATATCTAAAAGTCATGGAAAAAATCAAAGTGGGCGAGAAGCGCGCTTACAAGAGCTTTTTATTAAAGCTAGTGGAAATGGGTTATAGCCGTAATGAAGTGGTGTTTGATAGGGGGAGCTTTAGAGCGACGGGGGAATGCGTGGATATTTTCCCCGCTTATAATGACGCTGAATTTATTAGGATTGAATTTTTTGGCGATGAGATAGAAAGGATTGCAGTCTTTGACGCTTTAGAAAGAAATGAAATCAAACGCTTGGATTCTGTTATGCTTTATGCAGCCAGTCAGTTTGCCGTAGGGAGCGAGAGATTGAATTTAGCCATTAAAAGCATTGAAGACGAACTCGCTTTAAGATTGAAATTTTTTAAAGAGCAGGATAAAATGCTTGAATACAACCGCCTCAAACAACGCACCGAGCATGATTTAGAAATGATTAGCACGACCGGTGTGTGTAAGGGCATTGAAAATTACGCGCGCCATTTCACCGGTAAAGCCCCTAACGAAACGCCTTTTTGCTTGTTTGATTATTTAGGGATTTTTGAGCGGGAGTTTTTAGTCATTGTAGATGAAAGCCATGTGAGTTTGCCGCAGTTTGGGGGGATGTATGCAGGGGATATGAGCAGGAAAAGCGTTTTAGTGGAATATGGTTTTAGATTGCCTAGCGCTTTAGACAACCGCCCTTTAAAATTTGATGAATTTATCCATAAAAATTGCCAGTTCCTTTTTGTGTCCGCTACGCCCAATAAGCTAGAATTAGAGCTTTCCAAAAAGAATGTCGCTGAGCAAATCATTCGCCCTACAGGGCTTTTAGACCCTAAATTTGAAGTGCGAGACAGCGATAAGCAAGTCCAGGATTTATTTGATGAAATCAAGTTAGTGGTGGCCAGAGGTGAAAGGGTGCTCATCACCACGCTCACTAAAAAAATGGCAGAAGAATTGTGCAAATATTATGCTGAATGGGGCTTGAAGGTGCGTTACATGCATAGTGAAATTGATGCGATTGAAAGAAATCACATCATCCGCTCTTTAAGGCTTAAAGAATTTGATGTTTTAATAGGGATCAATCTTTTAAGAGAGGGGCTAGATTTGCCTGAAGTCTCTTTAGTAGCGATCATGGATGCGGATAAAGAGGGGTTTTTAAGGAGCGAAACAAGTCTCATTCAAACCATGGGGAGAGCCGCTAGAAACGCTAATGGTAAGGTTTTACTATACGCTAAAAAGATCACTCAAAGCATGCAAAAAGCCTTTGAGATCACGAGTTACAGACGCGCCAAGCAAGAAGAGTTCAATAAAATCCATAACATCACCCCTAAAACCGTTACTCGTGCTTTAGAAGAGGAGTTGAAATTGAGAGACGATGAAATCAAAATCGCTAAAGCTTTAAAAAAGGACAAAATCCCTAAAAGTGAAAGGGAAAAAATCATTAAAGAATTGGATAAAAAAATGCGAGAATGCGCGAAAAATTTGGATTTTGAAGAAGCGATGCGTTTGAGAGACGAAATCGCTCAATTAAGAACGCTTTAAAAACTATAAGTGTAGTTGAAATAAACCGAGTAATTGCGCCTGAAATCAACTTGGTATAACAAGCTGTTGATCCCGTATTCTAAAAATCGTAAAACTTTGAGGATGTCTTCACTATTATTGCTAATGTTATTCATGGAATAATAATGGTTAAAATAATAAGTAGGGATTTTAATCCCAAAGCCAAATTGGTTGCGCTTATTCCCTAAACGAACCCCTAAATTTACCAAAAACTGGAAACCATTTGGATCCACTTTCCCGCCAAAAGTGTCTAAAAGAAGCGCTTGATACAATAACGCATCGCTCAATTTGTCATACACCCCGGCAAAAGCAATCCCCAGATTGAACCCGGCAAAAAACTTATCCCCATTATAAGCGTTCAATAATAAATCCATATAAGTGCCGTAAGTGGAAATGATGATAGACTGCGATTCTTGAGTGCCATAAAGAGAAGCGCTCAAATCATAAAACAACCCCCACCTGAAACCAAACCACTTCGTTTCTTCATGCTTACCCACCCATTTATAGCCTACTTGAACGCCAAGACCATTAGACACATACGAATTTTTAAAAACAGGGCTTAAGCCATCGCTAAAAATAATCTGGCTCTTATTGAATTGCTGGGATAGATTCAAGTTGCTGTAGTTGTGCTGAATGCTCCCTAACTGATACCCAAGCCCCAAATAAAACGCCGATCTATCCGCATAGCGTTTGATAGGCGAAACCACCTTTTTATTAAAAAAAGTGTAATCCCCTTTAGTCAAAACATCTTTAAAACCCTCTGCATTAAGCGCGTAAGAAAGCCCTAAAATTAAATATAACGCTCGTTTCAAAAAACCCCTTAAAAATTCAATTTTCACCGCTTATTTTATAGTTTTGTTTTTGTAAAAACGCGCCTTATCCAAACACCCTTTTAAAAATCGCCCCCACATTTTTAGTGTAATAGCTGTAATCAAAACATGCTCTGATTTCACTCTCATTCAAATATTTTTTCAAGCGTTCATCGTTGAGTAGGGCGTTTAAAAATAAATTTTCATCAGCGTTTTTAAAAGCGCCTTGTTGCAAAACCTCCCATATTTTCATCGCATTTTCTTGCACAATTTTATAGCTTTCTTCTCGGCTCAAACCTTTTTTGGGCAATTCCAATAACACCCGTTGCGAAAAGACTAGCCCCCCACTTAGAGCTAAATTTTTAAGCATGTTTTTAGGATAAACCACCAGATTTTCAATCACACTATTCAAGCGGCTGAGCATAAAATCGCTAGTGATAAACAGATCAGGCAAGGCAAAACGCTCCACGGAGCTATGGCTCATGTCCCTTTCATGCCATAAGGCGACATTTTCTAGCATGGGGGTAGTAAAAGAGCGAATCACCCTGCAAAGCCCGGTGATATTCTCGCTCAAGATGGGGTTTCTTTTGTGAGGCATCGCAGAGCTTCCTTTTTGCCCTGTTGAAAAAGCTTCTTCCACTTCATAGACTTCACTGCGTTGCAAATGGCGGATATTGACAGCGATCTTTTCACAACTGCTCGCTAAAAGAGCCAGATCGCATGCAAGCCTAGCGTAGCGGTCTCTTTGAATGACTTGATTGCTGATATTGGCGGTTTTTAAGCCTAAAAATTCGCATGCTAATTCTTCTAATTCTAAAGGGGCGTGTGCGAAATTCCCCATAGCCCCACTGATCGCTCCCACGCTGATAAATTCCATTGTTAAATCTAAAGCTTTTAAATGCCGTTTGATTTCATCAGCAAAAAGGGCTAACACCAAGCCAAAAGTAATGGGTTCGCCAAACACCCCATGGCTTCTGCCCACCATTAGCGTGTCTTTATGCTCTAAAGCTCTGTTTTTAAGGGTTTCATAGAGGTTTTTAACGCCTTTTTGAATGAGTCTTAAGCTTTTGGTCATCAATAACGCCATAGCCGTATCAATGCAATCGCTAGAAGTGATCCCATAATGAAAAAAGCGGGATTCTTCGCCCAAGCTTTCAGCCACGCAAGTAGTGAAAGCGATTAAATCATGCTTAGTGGTTTTTTCAATTTCTTTGATGCGTTCAAGATTGAATGCCGCTTTTAAGCAGATTTTTTCACAATCGCTATCTTGGATTTGCCCAAGTTTATTCCACGCCCTAACGACGGCTTTTTCCACTTCCAAATAAGTTTCAAACTTGGTTTGCTCATTCCATAGGGCTTTCATTTCTTCATTCGCATAGCGTTCTAACACCGACAATCCTTAAAATCAAAATGGGATTTATGTTACTTTAAAGGGGTAAGAATCAAGGGGGAAATCGCACAAGGTGCAAAAAAGCCCCTTGATTTAATGGAAGGGTTATACTTTAGCTTCTTCTCTGCGTTGCAAGTATTCCCAACGCTCGTTCACATCTTTTTGCAATTCTTCAATGATGTGTTCGTTTTCCTTTTTGAAAAGGTGTTTGAAACGCTTTTGAGCCGCTAAATAATCCCTTACAGGAATGATATTTCTTGGGCGGTAAGTGATTTTCAATTCCCTGCCATTAAAGATTTCAAACAAGGGGAACATCAAGCTATCCACAGCCATATCCGCTAATTCAATGGTTTTATTGGATTCAAATTTCCATTCAGTCGTGCATGGGCTAAGAGCGTTAATAAAGCAAGGCCCTTCAGTGTCTAGCGCGGTTTTAATCTTTTTATTCATGTCTTTCCATTTGTTAGGCGAGAGTTGCGCCACATAAGGAACCCCATGGCTTGCCATGATATTGACGATATCTTTTTTCTTTTCTTTTTTACCAAAGCTAACCGATCCCGCTGGCGTGGTAGAAGTGCTAGCCCCTAATGGCGTAGAGCCGCTTCTTTGACCGCCGGTATTGGCGTAGTTTTCATTATCTAGGCAAATGTAAGTCATGTCATGCCCTCTTTCCATGCAACCGCTGATGAATTGAAGACCAATATCATAACTGGCCCCATCGCCTCCAAACGCCACAAATTTTGGTTTTTGACCTTGATAGCGGCCCTTATTCACTAAAGCCTTATACATCGCCTCCACCCCTGAAATCGCCGTAGAGCCATTTTCAAAACCAATATGGATCCAAGGCACATCCCATGAAGTGTGCGGGTACACCGCCGAACATACCTCTAAACAACCGGTAGAATTGCCTAAAACAATAGGCCCATCTACAGCGTTTAAAACTTCGCGCACAATGATGCCATGCCCACAACCCGGACAAAGCAAGTGCGAGCCTTGAAATTTCTCAGCGCTTTGGCTAAAACCTTTGAGTGTTTTGACTTCTTTTACCATGATATTTCCTTTTTAAAAAAAGCTCATTTTAGGGCCGCGCAAGCCTACAAATTGTTGGGTAGGGTGCGTGAGCGTGCCTTTAAGAGCGTCTTCATTGATTTCTTCAAAAATCTCGCATAAATGCGCGATCGTCATATCCCTTTCGCCTAAACCATAAATGTAGTTAGACACCACGGGGTGTTTAGTCCCTTGCGTTTGATACACCGCGCTCGTTACTTCATTAAACATCGCCCCCATAGCGCCCGCTGGAGAGCTCTTGTCTAAAATCGCTAGAGCTTTAAGGTTTTTCAAATCTTGCCCCAATCTTTCATAAGGGAAGGGGCGCAAGGAATGGATAGTGGCCACGCCGGCCTTAATGCCTTTTTTACGCATTTCTTTAGCCGCTACGATCGCGGATTCATAAGTAGTGCCTAACGCAAAGATAGCGATTTCAGCGTCTTCTAGCTGGAAAGTTTTAGTCAAATGGTATTGTCTGCCTGTGAGTTTAGCGAAATCATTGAACACCTCTTCAATCACAGAAGACGCGCTCATGATGGCATGGTGGAGTTGGGCTTTATGCTCATAATGCCATTCTTCTTCAGCTTGTGCGCCATAGCTTACCGGTTTATCAAAATCCAAAAGGGAATGCTTGGTTTGGTATTCGCCTACGAATTGATAAGCCACTGCATCGCTCAAAGGGCGGACATTTTGCACGGTGTGTGAGCATAAAAAACCATCTTGATTGACGATAGTAGGCACGCGCACCTTTTGATGCTCTGCGATTTTAAACGCCATTAAAGTGAAATCGTAAGCTTCTTGAGGGTTGCATGTGCATAAACTGATCCAGCCAGAATCCCTGCTTAAATACATATCAGAATGATCGCCATGGATATTTAAAGGGGCTGCTAAAGCGCGATTGACTAAATTCAAAACGATAGGCAAACGCATGCCAGAAGCCTGGTATAAAACCTCTACCATCAACGCCAAACCTTGAGAGCTAGTCGCAGTGCTGACTCTCCCACCAGCAGCGGCCGCTCCCACGCATGCGCTCATGGCGGCATGCTCAGATTCCACTAAAACAAACTCGCCATCAACATAGCCGTTATCTTTAAATGAGCCATAATTTTGCACAATAGGCGTTGATGGGGTGATAGGATAGGCTGCGATGACATCAATTTGAGCCTGTCTTAAAGCGTTAGAACTAGCGGTATTGCCATCCCACACTTCTATCTCTTGCAATTCAATACTTCTTGCCATATTTTTTCCTTATGATTTTTTCTTTTCTTGTTTTTGCGGCCATTGAGTGAGAGCGGTAGCAGGCTCAATTTGTTCTTCAAACATCCATAGCGATTTAGGGTTGGTGGGGCAGACATCCACGCAC
Organism: Helicobacter pylori; assembly: GCF_003638305.1. Lineage (GTDB taxonomy): Bacteria > Campylobacterota > Campylobacteria > Campylobacterales > Helicobacteraceae > Helicobacter > Helicobacter pylori_DJ. The sequence goes on from NZ_MVYP01000014.1 coordinate 6,975, forward strand.
ACGCCACAGCCTTTACAATGAGAATAATCCACGCCCTTTAATTTGCCCTCTCTTGAAAGAATAGCGGCGTCTGGGCAATAAACCCAACAATTAAAGCAATTGATGCAAATATTATTGTTATGCACAGGCTTAGCCACGCGCCAATGAGCCACTGAAGTGGTGAAGTAGCTTTGCTCGGTGTAATGGCGCTCATCGTTGTGTTTTTCCATTTCGCTTTGCGCGTTTTTTTCAAAAGGGAAGAGCACCGCTCCCATTTCAAATTCATTCCAATCTTTCATCTTTAATCCTTAATGTTATTGAACTTCTTCATAAGCTCTTTGGATAGCGAGCATGTTAGCGTCAATGACTTCTTGCGTGAGCTTTTTGCCTAAAACTTTCTTAAAAGCTTCTTTAAAAGCCTCAATTTCAAGCATGCCAGACACTTTCATTAACGCTCCTAGCATGGGCGTGTTGGGGATAGGGCGTTTTAAGGTTTCCATAGAGATTTTTAAACAATCCACTAAAAACACCTTACGGGTTTTTAATTCAGGTTTTTTTTCAAACAATTCTTCTTTGTTAAGGTAGCTGGTGATGATATAGGTCGTGTCTTCTTTTTCATTAGCGAAGATGTTTTCAATGAAAACCAAACCAGGGTCAATCACCAGCACATAATCCGGTTGCATGAAGCGCTCATGGTTTAAAATAGGCTCATCATCAACGCGGTTATAAGCCATCATAGCAGCTCCCCTTTTAGCTGAACCATAAGAAGCGAACGCTTGCACTTCTTTGCCTGTCTTTGAAATCACATCAGCCAACCCTTTAGCACCGGTGATAGCGCCTTGGCCAGCTCGCGCATGCCATCTAATTTGAAACATGGTAATATGTCTCCTTAATATCGTATAAAATAAATTTAGCCTAAATTATACAAGAAAAACTATTAATGTGTCTTATAACAATATCTTTTTAGGAATTTTGATAGAAAAATGGGGGCATACTAGCAAGAATTATGGCTATTTTATAGCTATTTATTCTAAAAAGATAGGCGTTCTTAATAAAAACCACTAATATTTATTTTAAACTTTGTTATTATTAGGGCGTGGTTTGATCTTAGTCTATTAGGGCAAGTGTGGGGTAGGATAACAAAAGGAATTGGGTTATGAATAAAACAACAATTAAAATATTGATGGGCATGGCGTTATTATCATCGCTTCAAGCCGCAGAGGCAGAGCTTGATGAAAAATCAAAAAAACCTAAATTTGCGGATAGGAATACGTTTTATTTAGGGGTTGGGTATCAGCTTAGCGCGATCAACACGTCTTTTAGCACCAGCTCTATAGATAAATCGTATTTCATGACCGGTAATGGCTTTGGCGTGGTGTTAGGGGGGAAATTTGTGGCTAAAACGCAAGCTGTAGAGCATGTGGGTTTCCGTTATGGGTTGTTTTATGATCAAACTTTTTCTTCTCATAAATCCTATATTTCTACCTATGGTTTGGAATTTAGCGGTTTGTGGGACGCTTTCAATTCGCCAAAGATGTTTTTAGGGTTAGAGTTTGGCTTAGGCATCGCTGGGGCGACTTACATGCCAGGAGGGGCCATGCATGGGATTATCGCTCAAAATTTAGGCAAAGAAAACTCGCTTTTCCAATTGCTTGTGAAAGTAGGTTTTCGTTTTGGCTTTTTCCATAATGAAATCACTTTCGGGTTGAAATTCCCTGTCATTCCTAACAAAAAAACGGAAATCATTGATGGTTTGAGCGCGACCACTTTATGGCAACGCCTACCGGTAGCTTATTTCAATTATATCTATAATTTTTAGATATAGTTATTTAGAGGTTTTAGATTTGACAAAATCAATCAACTCTCTTGTGTCTATGGTTAGGGTTAAAAATTGCTGATACATCACAAACCACTTACCCCCCTTACCATACAAATGATACCCATCGCCTCCACCCACAAAGCTAAAAAACGCATCCGCTCGCACGCTTAACCATTTATTTTTATAAACATAATAAAGCCCTATCATGTCAAAATTAGGAGCTCTATACCATGGCAATCCGGTATAAAGGGATTGGCCATAAGTGGCGTAAAAATGCATTTGGGGTTTGTTGGAAAAATAGTATCTGTTAAAGATCCCAAAGCCTTTGTATTGCGCTTGGGCGTAAAATTCCCCCCCAAAGCTGTTATAAAATCGGGCGTTTTTGCACTCGCTAGCATAACGCACGCAATAATGGGTTTGAGACGACTGCGTGCCAAAAGTCATAAAAATATTATCCATATAAGGCATGAGATTTTTAAAATCCGCTTTTAAATAAGCATGGTAATAAACCCTGTCTAAAATGGTAGGGTTAGAGTATTTCCCTATTTCTCCGCCTTGCGGGTTATTTTTTTGACTGAAATAAGGGTAGCCATTAGGCCATTGTGGGGTTGTATCGCCTGGTTTTAAGTAGGAATTCCCGCCGTAAGGGTAGTTATCTCCCATGCTATGAGGGCTGGCGTTATGAAAAACGACAAGCTGCCCCCCCAAACCTAAATACCCTTTAAGAAACTGAAATTCTGAAGAAACAAAATACAAGAATTGATCAAAATCGTAATTTTTCTTTTTGGGCTGGTTGTTCCAATTACGCCCCCCATACCAATCCACAACGCCCTCAAACCACCCATTCCACCAGCGGTTAGGATCATAAGCCGGTTTGAATTGGAACGCTCCTCCCCTAAAAGTAGGGTCTATAAACCAAAAAAGTTTTTTAAAAGCGCTTAAAGGGTAATGCCCTATTTGATAGCTTCGTGGCACAATGCCTAAAAAAAATCTCAAATTTTTCCCTATGTATTGGTAATACATCGTAACCCCCCACGAATAAGGGAAATAGCTATAATGCGTGTGCAAATTTTGAATGAACCACGCTCCAAACATCAAGGCCTGTCTTTTGTCCAATTGGACGCCGATTTGAGGCATGAGACGACCTTGCATTTTGGTTAGGCTATTCCAATAGGGGTTGTTATTTGGGGCCACTAAATTGAAATTAAAGCTCATGAACTTCAAATCATAGACAAAACTAGCCGCTTTTATTAAGGGTGGTATTAAAAAACCTGAAAATAACAACGCATAAAGAGATTTTTTTAAGAAAATCAAATCAGAATTCAGCCCCTTTCATCATCTTTTAAAATTGTAGCATTTAAAATGGTGGCACTTAAAGACAAGACACGATTTTAAATTAATTTGCTTTAAAAACAGCATAAAAACCAAAAAACAGAACCCTTTCAAGTTCGGTTTTTTTTTTTTTTTGGATAAAATAGCTTTAAAAAGGGGTGTTTCATTTTTTATGACTTCGGTTTCAAATCATTCTTTTAAAGAACAAGATTTTCATATCCCTATCGCTTTCGCTTTTGATAAGAATTACCTCATTCCTGCGGGCGCATGTCTTTATTCCTTGCTAGAAAGCATCGCTAAAGCCAATAAAAAAATCCGTTACACCCTACACGCTCTAGTGGTGGGCTTGAATGAAGAAGATAAAGCAAAGCTTAACCAAATCACAGAGCCTTTTAAAGAATTTGCTGTTTTAGAAGTAAAAGATATTGAACCTTTTTTAGACACTATCCCTAACCCTTTTGATGAGGATTTCACCAAGCGTTTTTCTAAAATGGTGTTAGTGAAGTATTTTCTAGCGGATTTATTCCCCAAATATTCTAAAATGGTGTGGAGCGATGTGGATGTTATCTTTTGTAATGAATTTAGCGCTGATTTCTTAAACATTAAAGAAAATGATGAGAATTATTTTTATGGGGTTTTGGAAGTTGAAAAGCACCACATGATGGAAGGGTTTTTGTTTTGCAATTTAGATTACCAGCGCAAGAAAAATTTCACCTTAAGAATACATGATCTTTTAAAGGGGAATGAGGCTAAAGGGGAGTTGGATTTCACGAAATGGTGTTGGCCTAACATGAAAGCTTTAGGGATTGAATATTGCGTTTTCCCTTATTATTACACCATTAAAGATTTTTCTAACGCGTATTTAAACGAGAATTACAAGAAAACCATTTTAGAGGCGCGAGAAAACCCTATCATCATCCACTATGACGCTTGGTGGGGGGCGGTGAAGCCTTGGGATTACCCTTTTGGTTTGAAAGCGGATTTGTGGCTGAACGCTTTGGCTAAAACCCCATTTATGAGCGATTACACTAAGAAAATGCACACCAATGAGAGCTTTTACACCACAAAAATGGCTGAGCAGCATTATTTTTCTTCAGTAAAATCTTCAAAAGAAATTCTTTTCAAAACCCCGTATTTGTTTTTCAAATCGTATTTGTTTGTTGTGTTTAAAGAAAGGAAAATCCATTCAAGAGTTTTTGAATTAACTTGTAATTTAGTGAAAAAATTTTTCAATAAGCTTATTTATTTTGGGTTTTTGATGCCTAAAGCGTTAGCTAAAAGGGTGGTTAGTAAGATCCTTAGAGTTTTAGGGCTTCATGGGATTGTTAAAAAAATCTTAATCCAACTCAAGCTCTTGAAAAAGGGCTAGAGTAAAGGGGTTAAAACCTTTTTTTAAATTAATTTGCTTTAAAAACAGCATAAAAACCAAAAAACAGAACCCTTTCAAGTTCGGTTTTTTTTTTTTTTTGGATAAAATAGCTTTAAAAAGGGGTGTTTCATTTTTTATGACTTCGGTTTCAAATCATTCTTTTAAAGAACAAGATTTTCATATCCCTATCGCTTTCGCTTTTGATAAGAATTACCTCATTCCTGCGGGCGCATGTCTTTATTCCTTGCTAGAAAGCATCGCTAAAGCCAATAAAAAAATCCGTTACACCCTACACGCTCTAGTGGTGGGCTTGAATGAAGAAGATAAAGCAAAGCTTAACCAAATCACAGAGCCTTTTAAAGAATTTGCTGTTTTAGAAGTAAAAGATATTGAACCTTTTTTAGACACTATCCCTAACCCTTTTGATGAGGATTTCACCAAGCGTTTTTCTAAAATGGTGTTAGTGAAGTATTTTCTAGCGGATTTATTCCCCAAATATTCTAAAATGGTGTGGAGCGATGTGGATGTTATCTTTTGTAATGAATTTAGCGCTGATTTCTTAAACATTAAAGAAAATGATGAGAATTATTTTTATGGGGTTTATGACAAAATATACCCGTATGAAGGCTTTTTTTATTGCAACTTAACTTACCAGCGAAAAAATCAATTTTGTAAAAAAATATTAGAAATCATACGCGCGCAAAAAATAGATAAAGAACCGCAATTGACAGAATTTTGTCGTTCAAAGATTGCGCCATTAAAAATAGAGTATTGCATTTTCCCACACTATTATAGTCTTTCTGAAGAGCATTTAAAGGGCGTGGCCAATGCAATTTATCATAACACCATTAAACAAGCCCTAAGAGAACCTATCGTTATACAATACGACTCTCATCCTTATTTTCAAATCAAGCCTTGGGACTATCCTTTTGGTTTAAAAGCGGATTTATGGCTGAACGCTTTGGCTAAAACCCCCTTTATGAGCGATTGGTCTTATTTGATTACAGGGGGTGGGGAGATAGGTGGAGAAAAATGGCACCACTACCACAGCATTGCCGCTTATCATTACTACTTTCCTTTATGGAAAGCAGAAGAACAGATTGCCCATGACGCTTTTAAGACGTTTTTAAAACATTATTTTTTGCACATTCATGAGATTCCCCAAAACGCAAGGCGAAGACTATTCAAATACTGCATTTCAATACCGCTCAAGAGTTTTATTAGTAAAACCCTTAAAATCCTAGGGCTTCATGGGATTGTTAAAAAAACCCTAATCCAACTCAAGCTCTTAAAAAAGAGCTAGAGCCAAAGCTTTTAATCAAACGATTTTTTCATATCAATCACATAGCGGAATTTCGCTTTCCCATGGGTTAGGTTATGATAAGCGGTGTCAATATCCTTGCCTAAAATCAAATCTATTTCAGGGTAAATATTGTGTTTGATAGAAAAATCCATCATCTCTTGCGTTTCTTTAATGCCCCCAATCAATGAGCCATAAACCTTGCGATTGCTTAAATAGATAAAATCAAAAACGCTAAGTGCTGGAGCGACTTCTACAGGAGGGAGTCCCACAAGAGCTAATTCGCCGCTATAAGTTAAAAGCTTGAGGTAGTCTTTTAGATCATAATGGGTAGGAATGGTTGAAATGATAAAGTCCAATTCCTCTTTGCATTGTTTGGGGTCTGTGTAGAAATGTTTAACCCCCATATTTAAAGCGTCCTGCTTTTTGTGTTCGTTTCTTGCAAAAACGCTCACTTCAGCCCCCATAGCCACAGCGTATTTGACCGCCATGCTTCCTAGCCCGCCAAACCCAGCGACGCCCACTTTTGTACCTTTAGTAACCTTAGAAAATTTTAAGGGCGAATAAGTGGTGATGCCCGCGCAAAGCAAGGGGGCTACTTTTTCTAAAGGAGCGTTTTTATCCACGCTAATCACATAGTTTTCATCCACGACAATATTATTAGAGTATCCGCCCATGTGGGGTTCGTTGTCATGGAAAGAATCCAAACAATCATAAGTAAATACCACTTTGGCACAAAATTGCTCTTGGTGTTCTTTACAGGGCTTACATGTTTTGCATGAATTGACAAAACAGCCCACGCCCACCACATCGCCAACCTTAAATTTCTTAACTTCCTTACCCACTTCTTTGATGACCCCAGCAATTTCATGCCCAGGAACCATGGGATAAATGCCTTCTCTCCATTCGCTATAAGCGCTATGAACATCGCTATGGCAAATCCCTGCATAAAGAATGTCAATCAGCACGTCTTTAGGACCTACAGCATGGCGACTAAAATCATGGGGTTTGAAATGCCCGTCTTTAGAAAAAATAGCAAAACCTTTAGATGGAACTCTCATTAAAACTCCTTGTTTCATTAAAATACTGCTATTGTATCGTTTTTATGGTTTGCTTATGTTTCTATAGGTTTAACTAATTTGATAGCTGTTGGTTATATGGTAGCGTTGTTTGGCATGCTCTAAACGCACCCCTTACGCTAATCGCTTTTATCTTAAAGCACTACTATTTATTAAATTCTATCATGCAGTAAATAGTTCTCTAACGCAATGCCTGCCCCATCAAGTCCGGGAGTTTTTTTCATCACGACATGCACAGGGATAGAAGCGAGAAACGCCCCCATGCGCCCTTTCGTTTCAAAACGCGCTCTAAAGGGCGAAGTTTTAAAATAATCAATGAATCGTGGGATAATCCCCCCACACAAATACACGCCCCCTCTAGCCCCCAAAGTGAGAGCCACATCAGCAGCGAGCGTGCCAAGCATGGAGCAAAAAGTGTCCAAGGTCAATCGGCATATAGGGTAATCCCCATTCAAAGCGCGTTCGCTAATGATTTGTGGGGTTAATTCAGCCTTGCTTAACTTCGCCACTTTTTCTAAGCCTTTGCGTTTAGACAGGGCTTCATAAATCAACACCAAACCGCTACCGCTCAAAAACCTTTCCGCGCTCACATGGTTGAATTTAGAACGGGCGTATTGCCACACTAAAATTTCTAAATCATCAAAAGGGGCAAAGCTCACATGCCCCCCTTCACCGGGTAAGACTTTCAAAGAGCCATCGCTGTTTTGGATAAGAGTGCTTACCCCAAGCCCGGTTCCTGGCCCTAAAATCGCTTTAGGGGCGTTGATCTCGCACTTAATCCCGCCTATTTGAGCCAGATCGTTTTCTTGCATCGCGCTAATGGCATAGGCTTGCGCGACAAAATCATTGATGACAAGCAATTTTTTTAAAGTCAAACATTGCCGTGTCGTTTCAATAGAAAAAGTCCAATGGTTGTTCGTCATTTGGACAAAATCCCCCATAATGGGCGTAGCCACAGCAAAAGAGCCATAAATAGGGTGCAGTTTAAGGCTTTCTTTGCATTTAGAAAGGTAAAACCGCACCGCATCGCTCAGGCTCTCAAAATCTTCGCACCGCAAGACTTCAATGCATTCAATCTGTCGTGGGGCGGCTTCCAAACCAAAGCGCGCGTTCGTGCCACCAATATCGGCTAAGAGTCTTGGGTAAGTTTCAGTTTTTGGCATAAAACACCTCCGTGGTAACTTTTTTAGAATGTAAAATCCGAGCAATCGGCAGAGAATAAGGGGCGTTTTCTTTTAAAGCTTTTTCTAAAACTTCCCTTTTTTCTACTCCGCTAATGCTTAAGAAAAGTTTTTCGCAATTTTCTAAGGCGTTGATAGACATGCTCAAGCGCTCATAAGGAGCGTTAATGGGCTTAGTCAAAACGATATTTTCTTTTTCTTCGTTTAAAAAAGCGCTCGTTTCAGGAAAAAGGCTAGCCGTATGCCCGTCAGTCCCCATGCCCAAAATGGCTAAATGAGGCTGTTTGAAATGCTGGTTAGCAAAATGAAAAAGCGCGTTTGTATCGCTAGAAATCTTTTTGGGCAAAAGCGGGGTGAAAGAAGCTTTTAGGGCGTTATTTTGCAACAAGTAGTCGTGCAATAATTTGGTGTTACTATCATCATGGCTTGTGTCTATAATGCGTTCATCTACCAAACTGATTGAACACTCATGCCATTTGAGATCTAAAACGCTCAATTTTTGCAACAAGCTAATGGGCGAACGGCCCCCAGAAAAAGCGATAGAAACTTGATGATGCTTTTTTAAGGCGTTGTTAAAAAATTCTTTAAAACGCTCTATTAAAGCCTTGTGGCAATCTTCTAAACTTTCAAATTCAAACAATTGATAACCCATGAAAATCCCTTTATTGATAGAGTGGTTTTAAAAATTCTGATTCGTTGAGATTATGGCTTTCATAGGAATATAAGGGTGTGGCGTTATTGATAAAACCCTCTATGAGCGTGTCAATAAACACCCATGACGCTTCTAATTCCAACTGATGGGCGAAATTATTGTGGTTATTTTGTATCGCATCATAGAGCAATTTAGCGTAGGGCTGTAAAAATTCTTGTTGGTTATGGGTTTCTAAAATAAGGGGGTTTTGATTGTCTTTTAGGGTGAGAGTGATTTTATCTTGAGAGAGGAAAAATTCTAGCGTATTGACTGCGTTAAAATGGATTTTCACGCTCGCTTGGTTGCGGGGCATTTTTTTAGCATGCTTAAGATAGAAAGGCACTCCTTTAAATTTAGGCGTATCCAAAAAGGCTTTAATAGCGACAAAAGTTTCTGTCTGGCTCTCTTTATTAACCTTATTTTCATCTCTATAGCCTTGATATTGGGCCCGAATAACCTGTTTTTTAAAATCTTTAGGGGGTTGTAAGGTTTTTAAAACTTTGATTTTTTCTTTTCTTAAGTCTTTTAAATCGTTGGGTAAATCTGTAGCGATAAGGGATAAAACTTGCAAGAGATGGTTTTGAACCATATCCCTTAAAGCCCCGATTTTATCGTAAAATTCGCCCCTTTCTTCCACCCCCAAAGTCTCATACACGCAGATTTCAACCGCGCTGATTTGATCCCATAAAATGTTTAAGATAGGGTTATTTAAGCGCAATTCAAGGATATTTTGAACGCCCTTTTTCCCTAAATAATGATCGATTCTAAAAATTTGCTCTTCTTTAAAAAAAGCGCTAATGCTTTGGAAAATCTCTTTACAAGTCTTTAAATCATGCCCTAAAGGCTTTTCTAAAATCAAGCGAGTGTTGGCGTGATTGAGCGCGTTTTGGGCTAAATGTTGAGCGGTCGTTGCAAAAAAACTAGGGGAGATAGAAAAGTAGAAAATCAAGGGCTTATTGTTTGTAGCGATTTTACTCAATTCTCCAAAGTCTTTAGGGTTATCCAAGCGGACGCGCAAATAACTGATATGGGCTAAAAATTCCTCACCCTTTTCTCTTGAATGCAACTGCGTTTTCTCGCAAAGGAGCGCTAAAAACTCTTCATTGGATAGCTCTTTGCGCCCTGATGCGATAATTCTAGAATCGTTTTTAAAACCATAATGGGTATAAATTTCATAGAGCGAAATAAAGAGCTTTCGCATGGCTAAATCCCCAGTCGCACCAAAAAGAACCAAATCAAAATCTAACATCAATAACCCTTTTAGAGTGTTTTTAAGTTATTATTATATATTAAATCTTAATTGAAGGGGTGTTCATGCCTAAGCATTCTTTAGAACAAATCAAAGAAAAAATTACAGAGCGTAGCAAAAAAACCAGAGAGCTTTATTTAGAAAATATCTTTAACCCTAAAAACCAGCCCAAGATTGAGAGCTTGGGTTGCGCGAATATTGCGCATGTTACAGCGAGCATGCCAGAGCATTTAAAAATGCCTTTAGGTTCGCATAAAAGAAAGCATTTTGCGATTATCACCGCTTATAACGACATGCTTTCAGCCCACCAACCTTTTAAAAATTACCCTGACTGGATTAAAAAAGAGTTGCAAGAGCATAACGCCTATGCGAGTGTCGCTAGTGGCGTGCCAGCGATGTGTGATGGTATCACGCAGGGTTATGATGGCATGGAATTGAGCTTATTCAGTAGAGATGTGATCGCGCTAAGCACCGCCGTGGGGTTAAGCCATAATGTTTTTGACGGGGCGTTTTTTTTAGGCGTGTGCGATAAAATCGTGCCAGGCTTGCTTATAGGAGCGTTAAGCTTTGGGAATTTAGCGAGCGTGTTTGTGCCAAGTGGGCCTATGGTGAGCGGGATAGAAAATTATAAAAAAGCCAAAGCGCGCCAAGATTTTGCACTAGGAAAAATCAACAGAGAAGAGCTTTTAAAAGTGGAAATGCAAAGCTATCATGATGTGGGCACTTGCACTTTTTATGGCACGGCTAATTCTAATCAAATGATGATGGAGTTTATGGGGTTGCATGTGGCTAATTCTAGCTTTATCAACCCTAACAACCCCTTACGGAAGGTTTTAGTAGAAGAGAGCGCCAAAAGATTAGCGAGTGGGAAAGTCCTGCCTTTAGCCAAACTCATTGATGAAAAAAGCATTCTTAACGCTCTCATAGGTTTGATGGCAACAGGAGGTTCTACTAACCACACTTTGCATTTGATCGCTATCGCTAGATCGTGTGGGGTGATCCTCAATTGGGACGATTTTGACGCAGTCTCTAACCTCATACCCCTTTTAGCTAAAGTCTATCCTAACGGATCAGCGGATGTGAACGCTTTTGAAGCCTGTGGGGGCTTAGCGTTTGTGATCAAGGAATTGTTAAAAGAGGGGCTTTTATTTGAAGATGTGCATACGATTATGGATACAGAAACGCAAAAAGGCATGCAAAATTACACCAAAACCCCCTTTTTAGAAAACGGCCACTTGGTGTATAAAGACGCCATCAATCATAGCTTGAATACGGACATTTTACGCCCTATTAGTGAGCCTTTTGCCGCTAATGGAGGGCTTAAAATCTTAAAGGGTAATTTAGGGCGGGCCGTGATTAAAATCTCAGCCATTAAAGATGAGCATAGGAAAGTTAAGGCTAGAGCGATTGTTTTTAAAACCCAAAGCGAATTTTTAGAACGCTTTAAAAATAAAGAATTAGAAAGGGATTTTGTCGCTGTCTTGCCTTTCCAAGGGCCTAAATCTAACGGCATGCCAGAATTGCACAAACTCACCACGAATTTAGGGGCTTTGCAGGATATGGGCTATAAGGTCGCACTCGTTACGGATGGGCGCATGAGCGGGGCGAGCGGGAAAGTGCCTAGCGCGATCCATTTAAGCCCTGAGGGGGCGTTAAACGGGGCGATCATTAAGATTAAAGATGGCGATTTGATAGAATTAGACGCTCCTAATAACGCCTTGAATGTGCTTGAAAAGGATTTTGAAAAGAGAGGGATCAACCCCTTGTTTTTAGAAACCTTAGAAAATTTAGAAAAGCCTACTTTTGGGCTGGGTAGGGAATTGTTTACAAGTTTGAGATTGAATGCCAATACGGCTGAAGAGGGTGGCATGAGTTTTGGCATAAAGGTATAAAAATATAAAGGAGATAAAATGCAAGATAAAATAATAGAAATTTTACAAATCAGCCCCATTGTCCCTGTGGTGGTGATTGAGAATATAAAAGACGCTGTGCCTTTAGCGCAAAGCCTGATAGAGGGGGGTATTCCAATCATAGAAGTTACTTTGCGCTCCAGTTGCGCTTTAGAGGCCATAGAGCTTATCGCTAAGAATGTGCCAAAAATGCATGTGGGCGCTGGCACGATTTTAGATCTTACTCAATTAGAGCAAGCTCAAAATAGGGGGGCAGAGTTTTTGATTAGCCCGGGTTTTACGCCTAGCCTTTTAGAACACGCAAAGAAAAAAGGCATGCCTTTAATACCAGGGGTTTCTAGCAGTAGTGAAGTCATGCAGGCTTTAGAATGGGGCTATAACGCTTTGAAATTTTTCCCGGCAGAGTATTGCGGAGGCGTTAAGCTTTTAAACGCTTTTAACGGCCCTTTTAAAGGGGTGAAATTTTGCCCCACTGGGGGGATTAGCGCAGATAACATGCGTTCTTATTTGGATTTAGAAAATGTTTTGTGCGTGGGGGGGAGCTGGCTTACCCCTAAAGATTTAATTCAAAACAAAGAGTGGGATAAGATCACAGAAATTTGCAAGCGGGCGTTAGCTTAAGATAACAAAGAGATCATGGCGTTTTGTATTTGCTTAATAACACTATAATAAAACTTTTAATAAGGAGATACATCATGTTAGAAAATGTCAAAAAGTCCTTTTTTAGGGTTTTGTGTTTGGGTGCGTTGTGTTTAGGGGGGCTAATGGCAGAGCAAGACCCTAAAGAGCTTGTCGGTTTGGGGGCAAAGAGCTACAAAGAGCAGGATTTCACTCAAGCGAAGAAGTATTTTGAAAAAGCTTGCGATCTGAAAGAAAATAGCGGGTGTTTTAATTTAGGGGTGCTTTATTATCAAGGGCATGGGGTGGAAAAGAATTTGAAAAAAGCCGCCTCATTTTACGCTAAGGCTTGCGATTTAAATTACAGCAATGGGTGTCATTTGCTAGGGAATTTATATTACAGCGGGCAAGGCGTGTCCCAAAACACCAATAAAGCCTTACAATACTACTCTAAAGCGTGTGATTTGAAATACGCTGAAGGGTGCGCGAGCTTAGGGGGGATTTATCATGATGGTAAAGTGGTAACTAGGGATTTTAAAAAAGCGGTGGAATATTTCACTAAAGCGTGCGATTTAAACGATGGCGATGGTTGCACGATATTAGGGAGCTTGTATGATGCAGGCAGAGGCACGCCTAAAGATTTGAAAAAAGCGCTCGCTTCGTATGACAAGGCTTGCGACTTAAAAGACAGCCCGGGGTGCTTTAACGCAGGGAATATGTATCATCATGGCGATGGCGTGGTAAAGAATTTTAAAGAGGCTCTCGCTCGTTATTCTAAGGCATGCGAATTGGAAAATGGCGGAGGGTGTTTCAATTTAGGGGCTATGCAATACAATGGCGAAGGCGTAACAAGGAATGAAAAACAAGCCATAGAAAACTTTAAAAAAGGCTGTAAATTGGGTGCTAAAGGGGCATGCGATATTCTCAAGCAGCTCAAAATCAAAGTTTAGTTTGAATAAGGCTTGATCAAACGGCTTTAAAAAAGCGGTTTTTTGGAGGTTAGGGGGATTTAGGGGAGGATTGTTTCAAAATACTTCCTATCCCCTTAAGACAATGAGTTTAAAATAAAACAACTAAAATCCCCCTTTTTTTAAAACTTAAAGAGTTGTTAAAGTTTAAAAAAGCCTTAAGTATTTAACCAAAACAAAGCCTTTATTTTAAACCCCATTAAGGGTTTTTATGGGTGGGTAGGGGAGCGAAAGTTTGGCTTGTGGGCATGATTTCCATGCGGTTGATATTGACATGCGAGGGTTGTTCATAAATCCATAGCACAATGTTAGCAATATCTTGTGGTTTGAGGTAAAGGGTGTTTTCATAGACGGATTGGGCTTTGATTTTATCGCCTTTAAAACGCACCATGCTGAATTCGGTTTCGCCGCACAAACCAGGTTCAACATTACTCACTCTAATGTTAGTGCCAGCCAAATCCGCTCGCAAATTTAAAGAAAATTGTTTCACAAACGCCTTGCTCGCTCCATAGACATTCCCTCCAGGATAGGGGTAAGTGCCAGCGATAGAGCCAAGATTGATGATGGTCCCTTGGTCATGCTCTATCATAGAGGGCAAGATCAAACGAGTGAGATACAACAGCCCCTTGATGTTCGTGTCTATCATGATTTCCCAGTCGTCTAACTCGCATTCATAAGCCTTGTTCAAGCCTAGCGCTAAGCCGGCGTTATTGATTAAAGCGTCAATGCGATCCGTCATGGAAAAAATAGCCTCTAGTGCTCGCTTAGTTTCAAGCTTGTTTCTAAGATCAAAACACAAGGGAATGAAACGCTTGGGATAAGCGAGTTGCAATTTTTGTAAATTCTCTTTTCGCCTCCCTGTGCCAAAAACCACATGGTTTTTTTGTAAAAACGCTTTAGCGATTTCTAGCCCAAACCCTGAAGTCGCCCCGCTAACTAAAATGTGTGCCATTTCTGTCCTTTAAAATTTTAAAAAAGCCCCTTAAGCCCTTTTTCAAGCTTTTCTTTGAGCTTATCATCTTTAAGCAAATGGTCTAAACCTTTTTTAAGGGTGTCGTTTTTAAGGATTTCTTTCAAGCCTTGTTGCAAGTTTTGCTGAATGGCTTTCTCATTTAAAATGAGGGAAAATTTTGGTTGGTGCATGTTGCCTTGAAGTTTCATTTTAAAAATGAATTTTAAGATTTCCGCATCCATGAGCATGTCCATTTGCTTGGTGTTTAAATCCAACAAGCCGTTATGGATTTTCAATTGGGTTTTGGGGCTTTTTAAACTCAAATCAGAGAGCAGGCGTTGCTGGTTGATTTGGCTTACTAGATTGGCATCGTTATAGATTTCTTTAGTAATATCAAATTGAGAAATGGAGTAGAGGAAATCGCTGAATGCATTTTTGAGGAATCTTGCGTTTTTTAGGCGGGCTTTCAATACGCCTTGCTTAGAGATAAGGTCATAATCCAAGTTAGCGTCTGCAATGGATTGGAAAAATTTAGGGTAATGGAATAATTCTAAGGCTTTTAAAGTGGAAATATTGGAAAAACGGGCTTTCAAATCTTTATTTAAAAGCGTGAAGTCTAGCGCGCCGTCTAGTAAATTTGAATGGCCGCTGACTTTTAAGAGTTTGGGGCTTTGTTCTATATCGCCGTTTAAAGTCAAGCTCCCTTTTAAGGGGTGGTTGGTAATGTTTTGGAGTTTGGCTAGGTTGGGTATTTCTAAAGTGTAGGGGGCGTTGAGTTTTAAAACAGAGAAAAGATATTCGCTTTTTAGGGCTGTGAAATTAACTAAAGGGCTAGTTAGGGTGGTATCGCTGATGGCTTTGTTTTCTTTAAAATCGCTTGAATGCGAGAGGTTGAAAACGAGCGTGTCTTTAAGGTTTAAATGAAAAATTTGATTCATTAAAGCGTTATTGATTAAAGCGTTATTAGCTGTTAGGATCAAATGCCCTTCTAAGGGCTTTAGAGAGTTAAAATCCGCTTGTAAGGACACTTTTGCGTTCGCATAAGCGGGGCGGTTGATTAAATAAAGCAAATCTTCTAAATTGGCGTCTTGTGCGTTCAAGCTTAAATGAGAAAGCTTGAAATCATCTAAAAGGGCGTTGTAGGCAGTGTGGGATTGAGCCGCATTAGAGACGCCTTGAACTACAAGGGCTTTTCTATGCCCTTTAATGTTCCCAGAAGTCATAATAGCCCCCCTTAAAGGGTAGGGTATCAAATCCTTAAAAGAGTGTAAATTTTTAATATCTATATAGTAATTCAAATTTACGCTTTGCTTTAAAAGCGAGAAATCCCCCTTAAGAATGAGCGTGGAATCATCGTTAGCTTGAGCTTTGAAATCCAAAGAGTTGAATCTCAATTTAAAGGTTTTAACGCTCAAGTAGCGTTCGTTCGGGTTGATTTTTTTCTCTATATACGAAGCGATGATTTTATTCCCCCATTCTGTAAAAAGGATAAGATAGGTTGTTAAAAGGCCGATTAAAAGAAGCGCGAGTAGGGTATAAAGAAATTTTTTCATGTTTGTTTGTCCTTGAAATAAATTGAATAGAATATATTAGCTTGTTTTGTAAGGGTTTCTAACATTTTTTCCACGCTCTAACGAAAGGCTTGAATTGAGCTGATAAAGAAAGAATTAAGTGCTCAAAACCCACAATTTAGTAACAACACGCTTAAAATTATTGAAAAACCCAAAGCCCTAAAATTTTAAGCCCCTTAGAACAAATATAAGCCGATAAAGCCGCTAAAGATAGAAAGCGAAAGACTACAAAGCAAAAGAGATTTTGCGCCATTTAAAGAACAAAGCAAACAAAAAATCTCAATTTAATTTAATCTTTCATTAAGGAGCTTTGAGTTAAAAGATTTGCGGCGTTAAACAAAGACGATCCAATCGTTTAGGATTTCTCAACCAAAGACACGACTGATAAAAAGAAAAAATTTAAGGAGAAAACATGGTGGAGAATAGCGGGATCGAACCGCTGACCTCCTGCGTGCAAAGCAGGCACTCTCCCAGCTGAGCTAATTCCCCAAAGATTGTAAAAAATGGTGGGCTTAGGAGGAGTTGAACCTCCGACCTCACCCTTATCAGGGGTGCGCTCTAACCACCTGAGCTATAAGCCCTTAAAGTCAATAAAGATGAAATTATAGATTAAATTTTCTTAAGAAATCCTTAAATGATAAATGGGATTAAGATGTTATAATAGTTGTTATTTTTTCATTTCAAAAGGGGTTTTTATGGCATTATTATTCACAGGAGCGTGCGGGTATATAGGCTCGCATACCGCAAGGGCGTTTTTAGAAAAAACCAAAGAAAATATCATTATTGTAGATGACTTAAGCACCGGTTTTTTAGAGCACCTCAAAGCGTTAGAGCGTTACTACCCTAATAGGGTTGTGTTTATTCAAGCGAATTTGAATGAAACCCACAAATTAGACGCCTTTTTGAATAAGCAACAGCTAAAAGATCCCATTGAAGCTGTCTTGCACTTTGGGGCTAAAATCTCAGTAGAAGAATCCATGCGCTTGCCTTTAGAATACTACACCAACAACACGCTCAACACTTTAGAGCTTGTCAAACTTTGTTTAAAACATGCAATCAAGCGTTTTATTTTTTCTTCTACGGCCGTGGTTTATGGCGAGTCTGGTTCAAGCTTGAATGAAGAAAGCCCCTTAAACCCCATTAATCCTTATGGAGCGTCTAAAATGATGAGCGAAAGGATTTTGTTAGACGCTTCTAAAGTGGCGGATTTCAATTGCGTTATCTTGCGCTATTTCAATGTGGCTGGGGCATGCATGCACAATGATTATACCACGCCTTACACGCTAGGGCAACGCACGCTTAACGCCACGCATTTGATCAAAATCGCATGCGAATGCGCGGTGGGGAAAAGGAAGAAAATGGGGATTTTTGGCACTAACTACCCCACTAGAGATGGCACTTGCATTAGGGATTATATCCATGTAGATGATTTGGCTAACGCGCATTTAGCGAGCTATCACACTCTTTTAGAAAAAAATAAGAGCGAGATCTATAATGTCGGCTACAATCAAGGCCATAGCGTGAAAGAAGTGATAGAAAAGGTTAAAGAAATCTCAAACAACGATTTTTTAGTGGAAATTTTAGACAAACGACAGGGCGATCCAGCAAGCCTTATTGCCAATAACGCTAAAATCCTACAAAACACCCCTTTCAAACCCCTTTATAACAACCTAGACACCATTATCAAAAGCGCTCTAGATTGGGAAGAACACCTTTTGAAATTTCAATAATACACCCTGTGCAAATACAAGCCATTAGCCATTATGGGCGTTCTTATAGTGGCTTTGAGGTTATGGATTTGTGCTTGAATTTCAGCGAGCGTGATTTTTTCTAAGGAATATTGAACGCACGCTTGAATGATCAAACGCACACTAGAGCGTAAAAACGCATCGCCAATGATTTTAAACACCACGCACTCATGCCCCATGATAAAGGCTGTATAAGCAAAAGCGTTAAAAATGATGCGATTAGGATTGGTTGTAGCCCCGCCTTCTTTTTTAAACATGGAAAAATCATGCTTGCCTGTGAATTGCTTTAAAGCGGTATTTAACGCATCTAGTGAGCCATAATCCCCACAAGCGATATAGGGCGCTAAAAAAGGCGTTTTTAAATTCTTCGTCAAAAGGTAACGATACGCTCTTTTTTGAGCGTCAAAACGCGCATGGAAGTTTTTTTCTTCTAGTTTTTTTAAGACAATGTGCGGGGCGAGTTTGGGGGCTAGATAATAAAATAATTTAGCGGCATTCCAGTGTTTTGGAGCGTGAAAAGACAGCGCTTGGTTGTTCGCATGCACGCCTTTGTCCGTGCGCCCAGCCGCAATTACGCCGCTTTTAATCCCTAGCGCGTTTAAAGCGCTCTCTATTTTATCCTGAACGCCGAGTTTGTTAGGCTGTTTGGCATAGCCTAAAAAATACGCCCCATCATAAGCGATAGTAGCCTTAAAACAACGCATTTAATAACGCTTTAAAATGAATTTTCTAAACAACAAATAAGAGCCAAACGCCCAAATAAAGGGGAAGAAAAAGGTCATCAAAAACAAATCCGTAGAAATCACATGCACCATTAAAAAATAAACCCCAACCGCTCCAAGGACATAAAAATAACTCCAATTCGTTTTGAATCGTGGGTTGGCGATGCCAAATAAGGGGATTAAAAACACGCTCGCTAAAGGGAACAAGGAAACTAAAATCGCTTGAGAAAGACGGCGTTTTTGATTTTTATTAGCGTTTTTACCAAAGGCTTTTTTCCAATAACCTAAATAATCCGTGCCTTGCAAATAAGCCGCATCATTAGAATTGAAAGACTTGAGCTTGTTGCGCAAATGCAATTCTTCAAAATCAACTTTACGCATTTTATCGCCTTGAGTGAAATACGCATGCCCGTTATACAAATTCAATTCAAACACGCCGTTTTGATTGTTGATATTGCCTTTTTGGGCTAGAATGAAGCTTTCTTGAGAGAGGCTTTTATTAGAAAAAAGCACTAAATTATCATAGGAATTGTTCTCAGCCTTATCCACATACACGAGCCAATCGCCTAATTTTTGCCCGAATTCACCGGCTCTGATGTTAATATCAATCTTGTCTTTTTTTTGACGCAAAAACCCGTAATAAGCGCTCTTAGAAGTGGGGATTAAAATGAGCGAAAACACCAATAAAATCGCACTCACTAACAGACTTAAAGGCACAAACGCTTTAGTCATTGTTTTGGGCGAAACCCCTAAAGAGAAAAACACTAACAATTCATGGTCATAGCTAAGCCTTGAAAGCCCCAAAGCGCAAGCCGCAAAAAAAGTGATCGGCAAAATAAAAAAAATGGTTCCTGGTAAGGAATACAAAAAGAGTTGCACCAAATCTAAAAAGCTCACTTTAATCACGAGCGTTACGCTTGCGATACTGATTAATAGCACGATAGAAGAGATAAAAAACAGCACTAAAAAGAAAGAGAAAAAAACCTGCGAAACCGCCATGAAAAGATAGTGTTTAATCATGCCTTAATCTTTATTGCACCCCATCTATGACAGGCACAAACGAGCATTTTTCTAGCACTTTTTGGACGCGCAAGGCGTTATTTTGCTTCACAAAGCGTTTGATCACTTGCTCGTTGTTTTCTTGAATGGGCGCAACTAATATCCCGCCTTCTTCAAGCTGATCAATAAGCGCTTGCGGGATATTTTTAGCGCAAGCAGAGAACAAAATCCTATCGTAGGGGGCGTATTGATCCCAGCCCTTATTCCCATCAGCGAATTTGACATGAACGTTGTCTAAACCGAGAGTTTTAAGGCGCAAACGCGCTTCTATATACAGGCTTTCAATCCTTTCAATGCTGAAAACGCGCCTGAAAATTTGAGACAGCACTGCCGCTTGATAGCCGCTCCCGCAGCCAATTTCTAGCACGCTGTCCACATGATCGATTTCTAAATATTGCGTCATTTTGGCCACGGTTAGGGGCGAAGAAATGTATTGTTGCGCTTGCATAGAAAGCGCGTTTAAAGTGTAGGCAAAATGCTTGAAAGGGGCTGGCACAAAAACCTCCCTTTCAATGCTCTCCATAGCTTTCCTCACTTTGGGGTGTAAATTGAAACGCTTATGGATTTCTTCACACATCAAATGGTTTTTGATACTATTCAAACAAACCCCTTAAAAATCATCAAAACTCACGCTCCCTTTGGCGTAATTGCTCACCCTAGCTTCAAAGAAATTGGAGCGTTGCTCATTGAAGCTTGAAAAGCTCTCTACCCATTTAATAGGGTGTTGGACGCCATAAACTTTAGCGATACCCACCTTACTCAAACGGCTATCCGCTAAAAACTGGATGTATTGCTCAATCAAGCTTGAAGTTAGCCCTAAAATCTTGCCTTGCGTGATATAATCCCCCCATGAGGCTTCAATTTCTACCGCTTTTTTAAACATCTCTATGACCTCATTAATCAATTGTGGCGTGAATAGATCCGCTCTTTCATTCCTTAAAGCGTTGATCATGTTTTGGAATAAAATCAAATGCGTTACCTCATCTCTTTGGATAAAACGGATCATTTGCGCTGAGCCTAGCATTTTACCGCTCCTAGCCAGCGTGTAAAAATAGCTAAACCCGCTATAAAAATAAATCCCCTCTAAAATTTGGTTCGCAAAAAGCGCTTTGAGGATGTTTTCTTCTGTGGGGTTTTTGGCTAATTCCATATACACTTGCGCGATATAGTCGTTCTTGCTTTTTAATTGCATATCGTTACGCCACATGTCATAAATTTCTTCAGTATTCGCGCTTATGCTTTCTACCATCACCGCATACGCATGGCTGTGTAAGGCTTCTTCATAAGCTTGGCGCACCAAACACAAATTGATTTCAGGACTGGTAATAAAGGGATTGACATTGTCAATTAAATTATTGGTTTGCAAGCTATCCATAAAAATGAGTTGCGCTAAAGCTCTGTCATAGCCGATCTTTTCTTCTGCGCTTAATTTCAAATAATCTCTTTTGTCATCGTTCATGCTCACTTCTTCAGCAAACCAGGTGTTAGCGAGCATCGTTTTCCACAAATGATCCGCCCATTGATACTTGATTTTATTCAAATCAAACATGCTTGTAGGATTGCCCCCAAAAATCTTTCTTTCATTCACACTTTCTGTAGAATCGGGGTTGTAAATTTTCTTGCGTGAAACTTCCATTGTGTTCCTTAATTTCCTTAAAACTATCTAATGATATAGTCTCGTTAGAATACCTTAAAAGAATTTAAAACCCCCTAAAAGCCAAAAAAAACTCCAAATTTTAAAAAACTTCAATTTTTCAGTATTTTTAAAGGATTAAAAAGCTAGAATACTGCTTCTTTATTTTCTACTCTTATGTATGTGCATGCGATGGCGTGCGGTGTGCGGAAGTGGCGAAATTGGTAGACGCACTAGACTTAGGATCTAGCGCCGCAAGGCATGAAGGTTCGATTCCTTTCTTCCGCACCATTCTTAATGATTAAGATTTGAAGCCCTAAATGAAACTCATTCTATCTTAAGATCCTCAAAAGTTTTTAAAACGCTATGAGCGATATTTTGAACGCTCTCTAAATTCAAATTCGCATGACAAGGCAAGGAAATTTCAGCGTTATAAAAATCCTGCACGCTTTTTAATGGGGCTGTGTTGAAGAGTTGTTGATACAATTGGTACTGGTAAATGGGCTTGTAATGCACTTGGGCTAAAATGCCACGCTTGTGCAGATTTTCTAAAATGAGTTTTTTGCATGTAAAAAATTTTTGGTGCATTAAAATAGGATAAAGGTGGTTAGAGCTTTTGTGTTTTAACAAGGGGTGTAAAGGGGTGAAATAAGGGTTATCTTTAAAAATCCTATCATAGGTTAGAGCGACTTCTTCTCTTTTTTGCATTAAAAGGGGGGCTTTTTTAAGCTGGCTCAAACCCAAAGCGCTTTGGATTTCATTCAAGCGGAAATTATACCCTACGCTTTTGACTTCGCCTTCAAAAAAATCTTTTTTGAGCATGCCATGAGAGCGAAACAATTTCATTTTTTCATGCAATTCGCTATCGTTAGTAACGACCGCTCCCCCCTCAGCCGTAGTGATAGGCTTAATGGCATGGAAACTAAACACGCTTGCTAACGCAAAGCCTCCTACTTTTTTGTTGTGATACTCGCTCCCTAAAGCATGCGAGCTGTCAGAAAGAAAACTCAAAGAATGTTTTTTGCAAAGCTTTTGAATGCTTTCTATTTCTACGCTTTTACCGGCATAATCCACGCTCACTATGGCTTTGGTTTTTTTAGTAATGAGCTTTTCTAGGGCTAATTCATCTATGTTGCCATCGTTTTTGACTTCAGCAAATACGGGTGTATAGCCGCTTTCTAAGAGCATGTTAGCCGTCGCTACAAAGCTTATAGGGGTGGTGATTATTTCATTACAATGAGCGCTAAATCCGCTAAAATTCCTATAAAGCGTTAAAAGGGCTGAAGTCGCACTGTTAAACACCAACGCATGCTTAACGCCCAAAAACTCGCACAAAGCTTCTTCAAACAAAAGAGAGCGTTTGCCTTGCGTGAGCTGTTTAGAATTTAAAACCTCTAAAACAGCCTTTTTATCTTCTTCATCTAAACAAGGCTCGCTATAAGCAAACTCTTTCAAGCGAGCAAGTCTTGCAAGCGAGATGGGGTGATCTTGCTTGTGTCATGGACATCTTGGAATTTTTGAGCGTTCAGTCTTGTTTTATCTAAGGTGTTGTATTCCTTGTTCAAATGATTCGTTTCAGCGAGCTGTTTTTTCCACTGGTGCAAAGAGTTTTGAATGTTTTCTTTCTCACTTTCTAATGATTTTGAAAATTTCTCCAAAGCCTTCGTATCGTCAATATCAATATTGCTAGGGAGTTTCAAACTATCATTGCCTGATTTTTGGTTGAAAGAATCAATCGCTTTATCCAAACGGCTTTTAAAATGCTCAAAATCGCTTCGATCTTTTTCATTGTTATGAGCGTAAGATTTAGAAATCCCCACCAACTCTTTAGCGTCTTTATCCATGCCTTTTAAGCTTTTGAGACGGCTTTCTAAATCCCCTATGGCTAGGTTATCCTGCTTAGCTTGTTTGGCTAATTTGATTTTTTCATCATTCTCTGAAAGATTTTGAATTTCCTTATTTTCTTCTTTTCTTGCGTGCGGACTAACCCTTTGGGTGTGGTAATCCCTCATCATCAAAGACGGGTTATAATGATTTGAAATCTTAGACATCCTATCCTCCACTTCATTTTATTTCTTAAAGATAAGATAAGCAAACTTTATTCCTAAAAACATTTTGATCCACTTAATTCTATCTAAAAATATTAATCTAACTCTAAAATCCTCTCTAACTCTTTGATGAGGTTTGTAATTTCTTTCAGTTCTTTAAGATTGAGGGTGAGCTTATAATTGACTTGATTATCAGGATTCATTGGCACTAGTTGCTTTTTAAATTCATTTTGTTTCATAAAGTATTTTCTTTCTTTATGAATGTAGTTGATTTCATCTTTTTTAAAAATTCTATAAAGCAATTGGTCCTCGCACACTCCTAAGCAAATCAAAAAATCATAGTTGTATCGTGGGTTTATACCATTGAACTGAAAAGTGTTGTTAGTTCTGCCTTTTCGTGCTGTTTTAACTTCAAAGGACACACCGCTTTTTGTCATAATATCGTATTCATCATGAATAATGCCATCATTGATCACTTCATCTATAGCGTTAAGCACACTTTTTAAAAACTCTTCACCAATCTGCCCTATAGCGTTGGCTTCAAAATCTCTAATTTTTGAAAAAATAGCGTTGTAATCTTGCCCTAAATTCAATTCTTTATGTTTTTTTTCAATAATTTTTAAAAAAGTTTGTTCTAAGTCCATCAATTATCCCTTAAACTATCCAAATGATCATATAAGGCTTGAAAAATATGACTTTTGCCTAAATGATAGCAAGAATTAGTCGCTAAACTTGCGTATTTTGTCCAATCAATTTCTTTGAATAGTTTTTTTAATTTAGCGTTTAAAACCTTGTCAGCGCTGGTAAATACCACAGCAATACCAGATTGATACTTAACTTCCTCAAAATTCTCTACAATTTGTGTGCTTTTATAAAAAGTTGATGAAATGTAAAAAGACGCTTTTTGATTAAAAATCCACTCTTTACCGCATTCTCTGTTTTTAGCTAATGAAACCGTGAAAACCTTGATATACTCGCTAAAGGGTTCTTTATGGCGATTCTTATACCAAGAAAATTCACTTTTTTTATTTTGATACTTTTTGCTCCAAATTTGAAACACGCAATGCACATCCACTTCTTTATTTTTAAAATCTATAAACGCATTTTTTTCTAAGCGTTCGCTATAAAGCAGATTCAAACCTTTCACACGATATTTAATAGAACCTTTTCCTTGACTTTCAAAAAACATGGGCAAGATAAAACACACAAAATCACAATTTCTAGCATGGTTGATAAATTCTAACGCCATAACCCCACGATGCCCAAAAGGAGGGTTGCCCAAGCAAATCACTTTTTGATGTGTGGGCAATTGATAATTTAAAAAATCGCATTGAATAAATCCATCTCTTTTAGGTTCAATGTCTATACCAATGCGTCTATTTTTAGGGAATAAGTCATAAAACACCCCATCGCCTGCACTTGGCTCTAAAAAAATAAAGTCATCTAGATTTTCGTATTTTTTAATAACTTCACAAGCTTTTTGAAAGCATTTTAAAGCCACACTAGGCTTAGTGAAATACTGATCTAGAACATTGCTAGAATTTTCTTTCATCTCATTGCCATTGACATAGCGTTTAGGGGTAATTTCTTTAAACAAGGTTTGCATGAAAAAACTTTACTATAAAACCATAAAACTTAATGCTGACTTTTTCTGATCGCTTAAAACCCTTAAACTATGCTTAAAAAAACCCTTAAAACTTAAAAATTTTCTTCTAAATACTTCGTGTGGATTTTTGCTTGCCTGAAATCCGCATTTTCAAGCATTTCAAGGTGGAAAGGAATGGTCGTTTTAATGCCTTCTACTTTAAATTCCTTTAAAGCCCTTTTCATCTTAGCGATCGCTCTTTCTCTGTTTTCACCCCACACAATGAGTTTGCCAATCATAGAATCATAGTGCGTAGGCACGACATAATGAGCATGTGCATGCGAATCAAGGCGCACATTTACCCCACCAGGAGCGATCCATTCGGTGATTTTACCCGGGCTTGGGTAGAATTTTTTAGGATCTTCTGCAGTGATTCGGCATTCTATCGCATGCCCTTTGAGAGAAAAGCTTTCTTGCTTGGGCAATTTTTCGCCTTGAGCGATTTTAATCATCCACTCAATGAGGTTTAACCCGCTCACCATTTCGCTAATGGTGTGTTCCACTTGCAAACGAGTGTTCATCTCCATGAAATAAAAATCTTTCATGTTAGAATCGAGCAAAAATTCAAAAGTCCCCGCCCCCACATAGCCGATGTATTTAGCGGCCTTGATCGCTGTTTCTAGCAAACGCTCACGCACGCCTTCTTCTAAAACCACCGCTGGGGTTTCTTCAATGAGTTTTTGCTGGCGTCTTTGCACCGAGCAATCCCTTTCGCCCACATGAATGACATTGCCATGCTTATCGGCTAGAATTTGGACTTCAATGTGCTTGGGCTTGTTGATGAACTTTTCTAAATACACGCTCCCATCGCCAAACGCGCTCAAAGCTTCCGTTTCTGCGGCTAAATAAAGGTTTTTTAATTTGGATTTATCTCCTACGACACGCATCCCCCTCCCGCCCCCACCAGCAGCCGCTTTAATGATGATAGGGTAGCCGATTTTACCAGCGATTTCTTCAGCTTCTTGATAGCTTTTAAGCAATCCTTCACTACCCTCAATCACAGGCATGCCGGCTTCTTTCATCACGCTTTTGGCTTTGGATTTATCGCTCATTAAAGCCATGACCTTCGCGCTCGGGCCAATAAATTCCAAAGAATGGTGCGAGCAAATCTCTACAAAATTCTGATTTTCACTCAAAAACCCATACCCGGGGAAAATCGCATCCGCTTCAAACAATTCCGCCGCGCTAATAATGGCCGGGATATTCAAGTAACTCTCGCTGGATTTGGCCCCCCCTATACACACTTTTGCGCTAGCCGTATTGAGGTAGTGGGCGTCCTTGTCAGCGATAGAATAAATGGCTATGGATTCTTTACCCATTTCTTGAATGGTTTGGATCGCTCTTAAAGCGATCTCGCCTCTATTAGCGATCAAAATGCGCGAAAGCTCTTTCTTTTCTATCTTTTTATTTTCTTTATTCATGGATTTTAAAGCTTTTCAACTTTGATGAGTTTCGTGCCGTATTCTACCGGTTGAGCGTCTCCCACTTCAACAGAAACCACCTTGCAAGGGTATTCCACTTCAATTTCATTCATGATTTTCATCGCTTCTACAATGCCCACGATCTGCCCTTTTTTAAGCGTATCGCCCGCTTTGACATAAGGCTCAGCCCCAGGGGAGGGCGCATGATAAAAAGTGCCTACCATAGGCGAAAGCACGAAATCTTCTTTTTTATCCACAATAGGGGTGCATACCATAGGCACAGGGGTTTGAGCGCTTGGCATGCTCGCTTCTACCATAATGGGGGCTTGGATGGAAGCTTGAGAATGAGCGGGACTTAACGCATTTTTTTTCGCATAAGCGGATTCTTTATCCAAAACCAGTTCAAAATGCTCATGCTTTAATTTCAAATGCCCTAAATCAGAAGCTTTAAATTCTTTGATCAACTCTTCAATTTCAGAAAGGTTCATAACGATACTATTCCTTATATTATTTTAAAATATGCCACAAACACATAATCTTACTAACCATAAGCGTTTTTAGCAAAAAATTATTGTTATAATAACATAATTATTAACAAACTTTAAAGGCTTTGTGCGTATGGGATTGAAAGCGGATTCTTGGATTAAAAAAATGAGTTTAGAGCATGGCATGATTAGCCCTTTTTGCGAAAAGCAAGTCGGTAAGAATGTGATCAGCTATGGTTTGAGCAGTTACGGGTATGATATTAGAGTGGGGAGTGAGTTCATGCTTTTTGATAACAAAAACGCTTTAATTGACCCTAAAAACTTTGACCCTAACAACGCAACTAAAATTGATGCGAGTAAAGAAGGGTATTTTATCTTGCCCGCTAACGCGTTCGCCCTAGCCCATACGATAGAGTATTTTAAAATGCCTAAAGACACTTTAGCGATCTGTTTAGGCAAAAGCACTTACGCCAGGTGTGGGATCATTGTGAATGTTACGCCTTTTGAGCCGGAATTTGAAGGCTATATTACGATTGAAATTTCTAACACCACTAATTTACCGGCTAAAGTCTATGCCAATGAGGGGATCGCGCAAGTGGTGTTTTTACAAGGCGATGAAATGTGCGAGCAAAGCTATAAAGACAGAGGCGGTAAGTATCAAGGGCAAGTGGGCATCACTTTGCCTAAAATTTTAAAGTGATTTAAAGAAAGATAAAAGCGCTTATCCTTTGGGCGTTGTTTATTTTTAAATACAAATAATACCGCAATTTCTCAAAAATGTATTATAATACGAAAATTCAGTTTGATTGAGTTACAGACTCTTTGAGAACAAAACGCTAAACCATTTAGGAAATTACCATGCTAAGATTCGTTAGCAAAACGATTTGCTTGTCTTTAATCGCTTTCAACCCTTTAGAAGCCTTTCAAAAAAACCAAAAAGACGGCTTTTTTATAGAAGCCGGGTTTGAAACCGGGTTATTAGAAGGCACACAAACTAAAGAACAAACAACAACCCAAAACACCCAAAACACCCGCAACACTTATGAAAACCCCCTAACCCACCCCCAAACTAAAGAGCAACCCAAAGAACAAAACAAAAGCGATACAGCCACCCCACAAAGCGTCTATGGGAGATACTACATACCCCAAAGCACCATTTTAGAAAAAGCAACCGAACTATTCACTACGGACAATATAGAAAATGGCTTAACTTTTTATTCTCAAAGCCCTGTGTATGCGAATATGGTTAATGGGAGCGTAACCATACAAAACTTTCTGCCTTACAATTTAAACAATGTTGAACTTAGTTTTAAAGACGCTCAAGGCAAGGTAATCAATTTAGGCGTGATAGAGACTATCCCTAAAGATTCTCAAATCATTCTGCCTGCAAGCTTGTTTAATGATTCAGAATTTGAACAAGTTGATAGCTTTAATTACCAACAACTTCAAGCCACTGCCACACAATTTTCTGATGCTAACACGCAAAGTTTGTTTCAAAAGCTCAGCCAAATCACGACCAATGTAACGATGAGTTATGAAAACGCCGATACCAACAATTTTAAAGGTAATTGCAATGATTGTGTGTCAGATTTCACCCCACAAACCGCAGAAGAATTGACCAATTTAATGTTGGATATGATTGCGGTGTTTGACTCTAAATCGTGGGAAGAAGCCGTTTTAAACGCCCCTTTCCAATTTTCTAACAGCTCATCAGAGTGCGGCTCTGACTTTCCTAAGTGCGTGAATCCTTTCAATAACGGGCGTGTCGCTCCCATCTATGAAAAATATGTGCTAACCCCACAATCCGTTATAGATGCGTTTAGAAGAACGATCAATCTTGAAGTGAATATCCTAAAATCAGGGTTTGTAGGGCTAGGGTATGAACTTGATGATAATGATGGTAATCTGGGGATAGAAGCTTCTGCCTTAAATCCTGAAAAATTGTTTGGTAAAACTTTGAACAAAGTTGATATTGTGGAATTAAGAGACATTATTCATGAATTTAGCCACACTAAAGGCTATACGCATAATGGGAACATGACTTATCAAAGAGTGCGCTTGTGTCAAGAAAACGGCGGAGCTATACAAGAATGTGAGGGTGGGAAAGAAGAATTAGTCAATGGGAAAGAAGAACTAAAATTTACAAATGGGAAAGAAGTGAAAGATCAGGATGGTTACACCTATGATGTATGTTCTTTTTATAAGGACAACCACCAAGTCTATACAGCGGGCAGTTACCCCAATTCCATCTATACTGATTGCTCTCAAGTCCCCGCCGGGCTTATAGGCGTTACCAGTGCTGTTTGGCAGCAACTCATTGATCAAAACGCCCTACCGGTGGATTACACTAATTTGAGCAGCCAAACCAACTATTTAAACGCTAGTTTGAACACGCAAGATTTTGCGACCACTATGCTTAGCGCGATCAGTCAAAGCCTTTCATCTACTAAATCTAGCGCCACTACCTATCGCACTTCAAAAACCTCACGGCCCTTTGGAGCCCCCCTATTAGGCGTTAATCTTAAAATAGGCTACCAACATTATTTCAATGACTACATAGGGTTAGCCTATTACGGCATCATCAAATACAACTACGCCAAAGCTAACGATGAAAAAATCCAGCAATTAAGCTATGGTGGGGGAATGGATGTGTTGTTTGATTTCATCACCACTTATGCTAATAAAAAGCAAGGCAATCCAACTAAAAAAGTTTTTGCTTCCTCTTTTGGGGTGTTTGGGGGGTTAAGGGGCTTATACAATAGCTACTATGTTTTCAATCAAGTCAAAGGAAGCGGTAATTTAGATATAGTAATCGGGTTTAATTACCGCTACAAGCATTCTAAATATTCTATAGGCATTAGCGTTCCTTTAATCCAAAGCGGTATTAAAATCGCTTCTAATAATGGCATCTATGCGAACTCTGTTGTTTTGAATGAGGGGGGTAGCCATTTTAAAGTGTTTTTTAACTATGGGTGGGTGTTTTAGGGGTTAAAAATTGGCTTTAACTCAAGCTTTTTAGCAAAAAATTAAGATCTTAAGTTTTTAAAATTTGTTTTTAAAACTTTTGCGATACCCCCTAAACTTGCGCGATACTCGCCACAAACACGCATGCACTCTCAGATTTTAGCACCATATCTAACGGGATGCGATAAATTTCACGCTCTTTAAAATACCCTCTTTCTTGTTCGCTAAAGCCCCCTTCAGGCCCTATGATAACGCCCTTTTCAAAATCCGTGCTTGCGGGCAAGGTTTCGCCGTTAAAATCCAAAACGCTCGCTTTAGGGTAGGCTTTTAATACCTCTTTAGTGTTTGGAAACGCTTCCAATTCCATTAAAGCACTCCTACCACACTGCTCGCAAGAATGGATCAAAATCTTTTGAAAACGCTCTAATTTGGCGCTGTCTATTTTTTCATTACGCTGGCTAAAATCCGCATAGAATAAACTCAACTTGCTCACGCCTAACTGGTTTAAAAAGGGTAGGATTTTTTCAATGCTTTTGATTTCAATCACGCTTAAAATCAAATGTGTTTTTTTATTAGCCATAATTTTTAATGGTTGCGCGCCCACTAGCCTTAAAAGGGCGTGTTTTTTAGTGATTTCTGCATGCTCATAGGTGTATAAAAAGCCGTCTTTTAAATTCCTTAAATCCAAACGACTCGCGCTTTTGATACGCCTTGAGCGGTATAAATGGATATAACTCTCGCCTTCTATTTTTAAAACAGGCTCTTTGGCTAAAGGGTGGTAGACAAAACGCATTCAAAGGCCCATTAACACAACAATAAGGATCGTTTCTAAAAAATACAGGATTTTAGCCTTTTTGATATACGCTTCCATCCTTTCTTTTTTAGTGATAGCGAATTTCACGCTTTTATGGCGTTTGATTTCTGCTATAAGCATCAACAACAGCCCTAAAAGCATGGCAACAGCGCTAAAAGAAAATTCAAATTGCTGCATCGCCCAAATAAAAATCCCGCTCAAAAGAGCGATGCTTAAAAGAATGTAAATCGCTGGCATGACAAGATAGATTTTTTTGTTCAATTGGATAAAATTCTTTTCTTTAAAAAGGGTGTAAAGATTGATCATAAAGGCTAGGGCAAGCAAAGCAGCAAAAAAAGCATGGACAAGCAAGGATTGAGCCATCACAGAAGAATCTTGTGTATTTAATACTTGCAAACTCATCTCTAACGTTAACTTCTTTCTAACGATTTATTTTTTATTAATCGTTTTATTTTAGCATGCACTAATGAATTTGATCAATGAAAAGCTTAATAATTTAGAAAATAACGCCACAAAATCCCCCAAAGAAGCGGTTGTTCTTTTGAATATGGGAGGGCCTAACAGCCTTTATGAAGTGGGGGTGTTTTTAAAAAACATGTTTGATGACCCCTTTATCCTTACCATTAAAAATAATTTCATGCGTAAAATGGTGGGTAAAATGATCGTCAATAGCCGCATAGAAAAATCCAAAAAAATCTATGAAAAATTAGGAGGCAAATCCCCTTTAACGCCTATCACATTCGCCCTTACAGAGCGTTTGAACGAATTGGATCCTTCTCGTTTTTACACTTATGCGATGCGTTATACCCCCCCTTATGCGTCTATGGTTTTGCAAGATTTAGCCTTAAAAGAGGTAGAAAGCTTGGTGTTTTTTTCCATGTATCCGCAATATTCTAGCACCACCACCCTTTCTAGTTTCAATGACGCTTTTAACGCTCTCAAATCTTTAGAAACTTTCCGCCCCAAAGTGCGAGTGATAGAGCGCTTTTATGCTGACAAAAAGCTTAATGAAATCATTTTAAACACGATTTTAAGCACCCTAAACAACCACAAAAGCCAGGATTTTGTCTTAATCTTTTCCGTCCATGGCTTACCCAAAAGCATTGTTGATGCGGGCGATACTTACCAACAAGAATGCGAACACCATGTGAGTTTGCTAAAAGAATTGATACAGCAAAAAAATATCCCTTTTAAAGAAGTTTTGCTCTCTTACCAATCCAAGCTAGGGCCTATGAAATGGCTAGAGCCAAGCACTGAAGAATTGATAGAAAAGCACCGCAAATCTAATATTATTATCTATCCTTTGGCCTTTACGATTGACAATTCTGAAACGATCTATGAATTAGACATGCAATACCGCTTGATGGCAGAGCGCTTGGCAATTAAAGAATATTTGGTTTGCCCATGCTTAAACGATTCCATAGAGTTCGCAAAATTTATCATTGAATTAGTGAAAAACCTTAAAAGTGAGTGAAATTTGCATAAAAAGGCGATTATTATAGTAAAATACCGAGTTTTCAAATTTATTAAACAATAAAGGTTATTACATGTTTTCACTTTCTTATGTTTCCAAGAAATTTTTAAGCGTTTTGTTATTGATTTCGCTATTTTTAAGCGCTTGCAAATCCAACAATAAAGAAAAGTTAGATGAAAATCTTTTAAGCTCTGGCTCTCAAAGCTCCAAAGAATTAAACGATGAGCGAGACAACATAGACAAAAAGAGTTACGCCGGTTTAGAAGATGTTTTTTTAGACAATAAGTCTATTAGCCCCAACGATAAATACATGCTTTTAGTTTTTGGGCGTAATGGTTGCTCCTATTGCGAAAGGTTTAAAAAAGATCTCAAAAATGTCAAAGAATTGCGCAACTACATTAAAGAGCATTTTAGCGCTTACTATGTCAATATCAGCTACTCCA
Organism: Helicobacter pylori; assembly: GCF_003638305.1. Taxonomy (GTDB): domain Bacteria; phylum Campylobacterota; class Campylobacteria; order Campylobacterales; family Helicobacteraceae; genus Helicobacter; species Helicobacter pylori_DJ. The sequence continues at coordinate 39,449 of NZ_MVYP01000014.1, forward strand.
AAGAGCATAATTTTAAGGTTGGCGATAAGGATAAAAATGATGAAAAAGAAATCAAAATGTCCACAGAAGAATTAGCGCAAATTTATGCCGTCCAATCCACCCCTACGATTGTTTTATCCGATAAAACCGGTAAAACCATCTATGAATTGCCCGGCTATATGCCCTCCACACAATTTTTAGCCGTGTTAGAATTTATCGGCGATGGGAAGTATCAAGACACGAAAAACGATGAGGATCTCACTAAAAAATTAAAGGCTTACATCAAGTATAAAACCAATCTTTCTAAAAACAAATCCAGCTAGGAAAGTGAATGAAAAGCCTTAAGAGCTTGATTTATTTTTTATTCGCTTCTTTTTGGGTCGCTATCCCTTTAATCGCACTCTACGCTTGCGCGTGCGCGATAGCCACTTTTATAGAAAATGACTATGGCACGAGCGCGAGTAAGGCTATTGTGTATAACACCCCTTGGTTTAATTTCTTGCATGCGTATTTGTTGGTGGTTTTAATAGGCACATTCATTAAATCTAAAGCTTTGGAGCGCAAAAGGTATGCGAGCCTTTTTTTCCACAGCTCCTTGATTTTCATCATTTTAGGGGCAGCCATCACGCGCTTTTTTGGCGTGGAAGGGCTTATGCATGTGCGAGAAGATAGCGCGCAAAGCTCTTTTGAAAGCGCGGACACTTACCTTAATATCACCCTAAACGACGAAAAAAAACTTTCTTTAAAAACGCCTTTAACTTTTTATTATTCCAAACGATTAAAACCCATTCATGCCACTTTAGATCACAAGCCTTTGATTTTAGAACCTTTAGAGATTTACAAGCAAAACGCCATTAAAAAAGATGACGCCACCATTTTAGTGTTGAAAGCGACTTATAACGGCGTGAGCCGCAAATTCAACCTCATTAAAAACAACAGGAATGAAGGCATAGAAGAAAGCGAGATGTTTAAAGACGACAAGCTCTCTTTAAGTTTTGGATCCGCTTACATTGAATTACCCTTTCAAATCAAACTGAAGCGTTTTGAATTAGAGCGCTACGCTGGCTCTATGAGCCCTTCATCTTACGCTTCAGAAGTGGAAGTTTTGAAATTGGATAACACTTTAATCAAACCTTATAGGATTTTTATGAACCATGTTTTAGATTATGAAGGTTATCGCTTTTTCCAATCTTCTTATGACATGGATGAAAAAGGCACGATTCTTTCTGTCAATAAAGATCCGGGCAAAATCCCCACTTATTTAGGGTATGCGATGCTTATTTTGGGGGCTTTATGGTTGCTTTTGGATAAAAACGGGCGTTTTTTAAAGCTTTCACGCTTTTTAAAATCCCAACAAGCCGCTAGTTTCTTACTCGCTTTAATTCTAATCAGCCCTTTTACTTCTTCGTTCGCCAATGAAGGCCAAATTGACATGCATGGGGGCAAAAGCGCTAAAATTGAGCGACAAAAAATAGAAAATTCCGCTAATAAAGAAGATTCTAAAAGCGCGATTTTAGAGCGTTTGAAGCGTTTAAGAGAGTATTCCAAAGACCATTTAAAAGCCTTTCAAAGGCTTCAAGTCCAGGATTTTGACGGGCGTATCAAACCCCTTGATACTATTAGCATTGAATATATCCATAAGATTTTAAGAAAAGATGATTTTCAAGGGCTAAACGCCATGCAAGTGCTTTTAGGGATCATGTTTTTCCCCAATGATTGGCGTAGCGTTAAAATGATTTACACTTCTAATAAAGCCTTAAGGAAGCTTATTGGCACGCCTTTAGACGAAAGCCGTATCGCTTTTAGAGATGTGTTTGATAGCCGTGGGTATAAATTAAAAAATTTGGTTGAAGAAGTCAATCAAAAATCCCCTAATGCGCGCAACGAGTTGGATAAAGATGTCTTAAAAGTAGATGAACGAATCAACTTAGTCTATACGCTTTTTAGCGCTCAATTTTTACGCATTTTCCCTAGCGATAAAACCACCGCTTGGATCTCGCCCATTGAAGCGATCAACAGCCCCAATAAAGAAATTTCAAGCGTGGCAACGGAGTTTTTAAAAAATATTTTTAGCGGGTTTGATGACGCTTTAAAAACCAATCAATGGGATAAAGTAGAAAAAACCCTAAAAGATTTAAGCGTCTATCAGCAAGAGCATGCCAAAAACCTCTATTTATCCTCTTCAAAAGTGGATTCTGAAATTTTCTTAAACCACACCAATTTTTTTAACAGCTTGACCTTGCCTTATATCCTTTTAGGGTTGTTGCTTTTTATCGTTGTGATCAGCTCTCTGGTTAAAAACACGATTCCAAATGTTTGGCTCACTAAAACCCTTTATATGGCTATCTTGCTTTGCGCGATCGCTCATTCTATGGGGCTAATCTTGCGCTGGTATGTGAGCGGGCATTCGCCTTGGAGCAACGCTTATGAGTCCATGCTTTATATCGCATGGGCTTCTGTTGTCGCAGGGTTTATTTTACGCTCCAAACTCGCGCTATCGGCTTCTAGCTTTTTAGCCGGTACCGCGCTCTTTGTGGCTCATTTAGGCTTTATGGACCCTCAAATCGGCCCTTTAGTGCCGGTGTTAAAATCCTATTGGCTCAATATCCATGTCTCTATCATCACCGCCAGTTATGGCTTTTTGGGCTTGTGTTTTGTGCTAGGGATTTTAAGTTTGGTTTTGTTTATCTTGCGCAAACAAGGGCGTTTTAATTTAGACAAAACCATCCTCTCCATTAGCGCTATCAATGAAATGAGCATGATTTTAGGCCTGTTCATGCTCACAGCCGGGAATTTCTTAGGCGGGGTGTGGGCGAATGAATCTTGGGGGCGCTATTGGGGGTGGGACCCTAAAGAAACTTGGGCGTTGATTTCTATTTGCGTCTATGCTTTAATCTTGCATTTGCGTTTTTTAGGCTCTCAAAATTGGCCCTTTATTTTAGCGAGCAGTAGCGTGCTAGGGTTTTATTCGGTTTTAATGACTTATTTTGGCGTGAATTACTACCTTTCTGGCTTGCACAGCTATGCCGCAGGCGATCCCTTGCCGATCCCTACTTTTTTATACTTTTTGGTAGCGATACCTTTTGCTCTCGTGATCTTGGCGTATTTCAAACGCCATTTGAGTTTGCCTAAATTGGTTTAAAGGGTAAAAATGTTCCAACCCTTACTAGACGCCTTTATAGAAAGCGCTCCAATTAAAAAAAAATTACCTCTAAATCTCCCCCCCCCCCCCTAAAAATCGCTGTGGCGAATTGGTGGGGAGGCGCTGAAGAATTTAAAAAGAGCGCTCTGTATTTCATCTTAAGCCAACGCTATAAAATCACCCTCCACCAAAACCCTAACAAACCCTCCGATCTCGTCTTTGGCAGTCCTATTGGATCAGCCAGAAAAATCCTATCCTATCAAAACACTAAAAGAGTGTTTTACACCGGTGAAAACGAAGTCCCTAATTTCAACCTCTTTGATTACGCCATAGGCTTTGATGAATTGGACTTTAGAGATCGTTATTTGAGAATGCCTTTGTATTATGATAGGCT
>NZ_MVYP01000015.1:0-40604 GCF_003638305.1 Helicobacter pylori
CCCTTAACCCCCTTAAGAAACCCCCTAACCCCCAAGACCGCTTTTTCAATAAGCTATCGCTTGATTAAAATCAAGCTCTTTGCTATTTTTTACAAAAACGCTTAAAGCGTTTTTTAAAATCTCATTTTTAAAAAGAAAGCGATGAGTTAGGGTATAACTCCTCTTTCTTTTTAACCTCATCAAATTCATCTTTATAGCGGTGTTGGTAATTTGGGTCATAATCCACAACGCTCTTTAAAAAACCGCTGAATTTTGGATTTTTCTCGCTAAGCTCTAAAGCCACAGTGTAATCAATTTTTTCTTTGTATTTAGCGTTCAATAAGATAGCGCTTTTGTCCTCATCAGTTCTTAAATCAATCACGCCAATCCCAAAACTCGCATGCAAACGCTTCAACAAATCCATGAGTTGGGGATTGTGCGTATCAATATGACGGCCCACCAAATACCCCTCATTAGAGCTGTTAGAAATCGCTTGAAAATAACACTCCCTGCAATTATTCACGCTGATTTCTTTTTTCAATTCAAAGCTTTAACGGGCAAAGTGTCAAATTTCTTAGAAAAAGCGATTAAATTTTCATTAGACAATTCAGCGTGCAAAAACCTAACCCCCACCATGTCCGGATAAAGCCACCTATCCATGCCTTTTGGCGATTTCACGCTCTCTTCGTGAAAAATGGTTTTCGTGTAGCATTTCAAATTTTCATTATGAATAGCCATGTAAGTTAAAAAGGGGTGCAAATCCCTTTCATGCATGATTTTATTATGCGCGATTTTAGCGCTTGGAGCGCTTATTTTTTCAATGTTTAAAACCGGCTCTTTAGCCGCGCTTTTTAAAGCGATTAAAACCGGCTTTTCTTGCACCTTAAAAAAGGGTAGTTCTTCGCCCTTGTTTAGAGCCGTATAAATAAGGGATCTAACACTTTGGTGTGGTGTGTTGCCCCCATAATCAAACATTTTTGTAATCTCGCCTTTTTCAAAAAGCTCTTTGGCTTTATCATACACTTTAGTAGGGCTAATCGGTCCTGTAATCTCTAAAACGCTTTGAACGATTTCAATGTCTTGCGGTTTCATTTTTTGCTCGCTAAATACTCTTCATAACTGCCTTTAAAATCAATGATTTGAGCGCCTTTAGGGCTTGGGACTAATTCAATAATCCTATTAGCATACGCATCAATGAGCTCTCTGTCATGGCTTATGCAAATCACTGCCCCATCAAATTTAAAGAGCGCTTCTCCTAAAGCGATAATGGCTTCTAAATCCAAATGGTTGGTTGGCTCATCTAGGACTAAAAAATTCCCCCCCTCTAGCATGAGTTTGGATAAAACCATTCTATGTTTTTCGCCCCCACTTAAAGCGTTCACGCACTTTTCTTGCTCTTCGCCATTAAACAGCATCCTCCCTAAAGCGTTTCTCACCTCTGCGCTTTCAATCTTTTTATTGAAATTAAAAAGCCATTGATACAAGGTCTCTTCGCCGCTAATTTCTTCGCTCACGTTTTGAGGGAAATACCCTCTTAAAACCGTCGCTCCCCATTTCACCACGCCCTTATCCGGCTTTAACTCTTCTACTAAAATTTTACAAAGCGTGGATTTACCCACACCATTTGGCCCTATGAGGGCGATTTTATCTTTAGGCATCACTTTCAAGCTCACTTGATTTAAAACCATTTGCCCGTCATAACTTTTAGAGACGTTTTCGCATTCTAAAGCTTCATTCCCAATGGTGCGTTTGGGTTTAAAAATAATGCTAGGATCCCTCCTGCTAGATACCGCTAAACTTTGAATGTCTAATTTATCCAGTTGTTTTTGGCGGCTTGTGGCTTGCTTGGCTTTAGAAGCGTTAGCGCTAAAGCGCGCGATGAATTTTTCTAGCTCTTCTTTTTCTTTGAGTTTTTTATTGCGTTCGGCCTCTTGCTGTTTAATCATCAAAGTAGAAGCGATATACCAATCGTCATAATTCCCGCTAAATTCGCGCACGCTGTGGAAATCCAAGTCCAAAATGTGCGTGCATACCGCATTTAAAAAATGCCTATCATGGCTGATGACTACCATCGTGCCTTCATGGCGTTTGAGGTTGTTTTCTAGCCATTCAATGGCGTTTAAATCCAGGTTGTTCGTAGGCTCATCTAAAAGCAAAATATCCGGTTTAGGGAACAAGACTTGAGCGAGAAGGATTTTAAATTTATCGCTGCTTGGCAAGGTTTTCATCAAATCGTTGTGCCTAGAGCTAGGAATGCCTAAATCTTCTAGGATTTTTTCAATCACCACTTCGCATTCATACATGGGATCTTCTTCTACGCAAATGGTTTCTAACTCCCCTAGTCTCGCATTCACTTTATCATCGCTCAAATCGCCTTCGGTGTATAAGCGCTCTTTTTCTTTGATAGCGTCATACAAACGCTTATTGCCTATCAAAACCGCATCTTTAAGGCTCAAATCTTCAAAAGCGTATTGATCCTGCCCTAAAACCCCCATCCTCATGCCGCTTGTGATAATGACTTCCCCACTGCTACAATCAATGCTCTTGCTTAAAATCTTTAAAAAAGTGGACTTTCCTGCCCCATTAGCCCCAATAAGCCCATAGCGTTTGTTTTTATCCAGCTTGATATTCACGTTTTCAAACAATTTTTTAGTCGCATAGCGTTGCGTTAAGTTGATGGTTTGCAGCATCTTGTGATTTCCTTATTTTTTGTGATTAGAGAAAGTTTATTGTAGCGTTTTCTTTACAATATTGTATCCCTTGCTTATTATGGTTATTCATAAGGTCTTTGACGCCCAAAATTTGATCGAGCCTATATCATTTCCTCTTGATTTTTTATTCAAATTAAGGTAAAAATAATGTTTTAAAGCAAAAAAGGATCATGTCATTGAAAGTGTTTGATTACGAAGATGTCCAACTCATTCCTAATAAATGCATCGTGAATAGCCGTTCAGAGTGCGATACGACCGTTATTCTAGGCAAACATGCGTTTAAAATGCCCATAGTCCCAGCCAACATGCAAACAATCATCAACGAACCGATCGCAGAATTCCTAGCAGAAAATGGCTATTTCTACATCATGCACCGTTTTGATGGATCGACAAGAATCCCGTTTGTCAAAAAAATGAAAAAACGCCAATGGATCAGCTCCATCAGTGTTGGGGTGAAAAAGGAAGAATATCTTTTGATAGAAGAGTTGGCCAAACAAGGATTAACGCCAGACTATATCACGATCGATATTGCGCATGGCCATTCAAATTCTGTCATTGAAATGATCCAACGCATCAAAACGCGTTTGCCCGAAACTTTTGTGATTGCCGGGAATGTTGGCACGCCAGAAGCAGTCCGTGAATTAGAGAACGCCGGTGCTGACGCTACGAAAGTTGGCATCGGGCCTGGGAAAGTGTGTATCACTAAAATCAAAACAGGCTTTGGCACGGGTAGTTGGCAACTAGCGGCTCTTAGGTGGTGTGCTAAAGCAGCAAGAAAACCCATTATTGCAGATGGCGGCATTCGTGCGCATGGGGATATTGCAAAATCCATACGCTTTGGCGCGACAATGGTAATGATTGGCTCGCTTTTTGCAGGGCATGAAGAATCATCTGGAGAAACAAAAATAGAAAATGGTGTCGCATATAAAGAATATTTCGGTTCGGCATCAGAGTTCCAAAAAGGTGAAAAGAAAAATGTTGAAGGTAAGAAAATTTGGATCCAACATAAAGGATCGTTAAAAGACACGCTGGTTGAAATGCATCAAGATTTGCAATCTTCAATCTCCTATGTGGGTGGGAGAGACCTTGAAGCGATTCGAAAAGTGGATTATGTGATTGTGAAAAATTCAATTTTCAATGGGGACACAATCTAAAAAAGATCAATGAAACAATAAAGCTAATTTTTACGAGCGAAATGCCTCTCAATGCAATCGCATAAGATATGGATCATAAGAATGTGTATTTCTTGGATTCGTGGGGTGTCATCACTAGGGACAATCAAAGCCAGATCGCTTAAAGGCTTCATTTTCCCCCCATCACGCCCCGCTAGACTAAGCGTTTTCATCCCTAAATCTTTGGCTTTTTCATAAGCTTTTAGGACATTTTTGGAATTACCGCTTGTAGAAATCCCTATCAAAACATCATTTTTTACCCCCAACGCTTCCACTTGTCTGGCAAACACTTCTTCATAACCATAATCGTTCGCAATGGCGGTAAGGGCTGAGGTATCCGTGCTTAAACTTATCGCGCTCAAGCCTTTCCTTTCTAGTTTATAGCGCCCGGTCAATTCAGCGGCAAAATGCTGCGCATCGCTCGCGCTCCCCCCATTACCGCAAATAAGGATCTTCCCTTGATTTTCTAAAGTTTCTATCAAAAGATGAACGCTTTGCTTTAACGCTTCTTGCAAACTTTCTAAGCTTTTTTCTAACGCTTCCTTATGGGCTAAAAATTCTTTTTGAATCAAATCATCAATCATTATGTGTCCTTTTAATTTTTTCTATGATAGCGCTTGTGGAATAACCTTCTTCAAATTCTATCAAACGGGTTTCTTTAGCCAACTCGCTCCCTATGACTTCCTTATTGAGATAGTCCGCTCCCTTGACTAAAATATCAGGCTTTAGGGCTTGAATCAATTTTATGGGTGTGTCTTCTTCAAACACCACAACATAATCCACGCAAGACAAACTCGCTAAAAGAAACGCTCTGTCTTTTTCGCTCACTATGGGGCGTTTATCCCCCTTAAGCCTTTTAATGGAATCATCGCTATTTAACCCCACAACAAGAATATCCCCTAAAGCTTTAGCCTTTTGCAAATAGCTCGCATGTCCTTTATGGAGGAGGTCAAAACAGCCATTGGTGAAAACGATTTTTTGCTGGTTGTGTTCTAAAGTTTCTAACAGCTTTTCTAAAGGGAGGATTTTAGGGTGCGTTTGGTTCAAAATCAAAGCGATTTCTTCTAAACTCGCTAACGCGCTCCCCATTTTACCCACCACCACCGCCGCAGCCGCATTGGCAAACTCGCAAGCATCTTTTAGGCTTTTTGATTCTAATAAAGAAAGCGTTAAAGACGCTATCACCGTATCGCCTGCCCCCGTTACATCATAAACTTCTTTAGCGATAGTGGGGCAATTGACTAACTCGTTTTTTTCTAAAAAAGCGATGCCCTGTTCGCTCAAAGTTACTAAAGGCATGGCGATTTGATAAGTTTCTTTTAAGATTTGGAGCGCTTTTGATAAATTCGCATGGCTGTCTAATTTCAAATGGAGCGCTTGCTCTAATTCGGCGCGATTAGGCGTGATCAAACTCGCATGGGAATATTTGCTATAATCCTTCCCTTTAGGGTCGCATAAAATGAGCTTGTGGTGTTGGTTGGCCAGAGTGATCATTTTTTGAGTGAGTTCAAAATCCAACACGCCCTTATTGTAATCTGAAAGGATCACGCCATCTATTTCTTGGATTTTTTCTGTGAAAAAATCTAAAAGTTTTTTTCTTAAATCAGCGTTTAAGGGGTCTTTGATTTCCTTATCCACGCGCGCGATTTGCTGGTTTTGCGCGATGATGCGCGTCTTAAGCGTGGTGCAACGGGTTTTATCTATTAAGACGCCTGAAGTGTCAATCCCTCTTGCTTTTAAAGCGCTAATGAAATGCTTGCCCTCTAAATCATCGCCCACCACCCCACATAAAAAGACTTTAGCTTTTAAAGAGATAAGATTATTAGCCACATTGGCCGCTCCGCCTAAATTCTTACTCTCTTTTTTGACTTCTAAAACAGGCACAGGGGCTTCAGGCGAAAGCCGTTCGCTCTTCCCCCACAAATAATAATCAGCGATCAGATCGCCTATGACTAAAATTTTTTTCATGCGCATTGTTCTTTGAAAATCGCATGGATATGGGGCAAATAATCTTTAATACCGCTTTCTAAATCGTATAAAGGGGTGTAATCTAAATCTAAAATAGTGGGTTCAATGTGCGCTTGGGTGTGCTTTTGGAAAAAAGTATAAGGGTTTTTAATATAGCTCACTTTAAAATCCCCTAAATGCTCTTTTAAAATGCTAACGATTTCATTATAACTCCTGGCTTGTGAATAACCCACATTATAAACCCCGCTTTTTTGAGCCTTCATCGCTTTCACATTCGCTTGGATCACATCTTCAATATAGACAAAATCCCTTAATTGCTCGCCAAATTCAAAAAGCTTGACTTCCTTAAACGCCATCGCGCTTAAAGCGAGCTGCAAAACCATGGAAGCGGTTTTTTCTTTATAAAATTCCCTAGGCCCATAGACATTAAAATACCTTAAGCCCACTTGAATGTTATCGCTTGAATGCGAAAGAATAAATTCATCCATGCAAAGCTTGGAAAAGCCATAAACGTTTTCAGGACTTTCGTTTTTGCCTACCACATTGGGGGCTTTGGTGTTGCCATAAACGCCCGCTGAAGAAGCGTAAATCACTTTAGCCTTTTTTGATCGAGCGATTTCTAAAAGGTTTAAAAAAGCCTGATAGTTGGTCTTCATCACTAATTCTTGATTGAGCATGGTCGTATCAGAGACAGCGGCCTGGTGGAACAAATAATCAAAATGCAACTTTTCTAAACGCCTTAAATCTAAGGGGTTATTAATATCAGCGATGATCACTTCGCCCCTAAAACCGATTAAATTCTTAAAATGCCCTAAAGAACTGGGGCGGTTATTACTGAAAAGCGTGTTACTGCGAAACTTATCCAAAATGACTACTTTAGCTTTAGGGTGGTTCTCTTGAAAATAAAAGGCCAGATTACTGCCTACAAAGCCAGCCCCACCGGTGATTAAAATCGTTTGATTTTCTAATCCATCATCAATATAACGCATAATTTATCCTTATTTAATCCAATCAATCATCTCTTTAAGATCTTTACATTGTATCCAAGAATGAGGAGTTTTTAAAAAATTTGTAGTCAATAAAAGGTTATTTTTAACTTTAGCGTTCAAGCCGGCTAACATGTCGCTCTCTTTATCGCCTATCATAAAAGATCGCTCCAAGCAAATTTGATGCTCTTTAGCGGCTTGTAAAATCAAAAAGGGTTTTGGCTTCCTGCAAGCGCAATTTTCTTCTGGGGCGTGCCTGCAAAAATAGACGCCATCCAAATTAAAACCTAATTCTTTGAGCAAGCTTTCTTGGAGGTATTCGGTGAGGTTTTCAAAATCTTTAAGGGTGTAATAGCCCCGGTTGATCCCGGATTGGTTGGTGATTAAAAGCAATTTATAGCCCAAAGTTTTCGCATGCTTTAGCAATTCAAAAATCCCTTTTTGAAATTCAAAATCTTCTTTTTGGCTCACATAGCCTTTATCAATATTGATAATGCCGTCTCTGTCTAAAAAAAGGGCTTTGTTAGTGGTGATCATGGTGGCTTTCTTGCTGTGGTGTAGCGTTATTTTGATGGCGCATCATATCGCTTTTGTGGTGCATTATATGGGGTGTTTGGTGGCTAATGAGCATGATCCCCATATAAAGGACATAAAGCCCAAAAACCCCCATTAAGCCTTTAGACAAAAGATTGAAAAATTTCCTGTAAGAGGTAGAAATTTTGCTTAAAAAAACCCCCATTAAAAACAACGGCACGCTGGTGCCAAGCCCAAAAGAAAGGCCTAGCATCGCTCCCATAAACGCGCTATGACTGAGAATCACGCTCGCTAAAAACGAATACACCATCATGCAAGGCAAAAACCCGTTCAGCACGCCTAGAAAATACAGCCCTAGAATGTTTTGAGATTGCAAGGTTTTTTTCATCAAAAAAGAGATGAAAGGGATTTGAAAGCTTAATTTTTCCGCTTTAGCTCCCAAGAGCGCTAAAAAGATCAAAACAATCCCCATGCTCATCAATAAAACACCCCTAAAGCCCATGCCCACGCTAAGACTATGCCCTAAACCTGCCGTTATAGCCCCTAAAAGCATGTAAGTGCTGATCCTCCCTATATTATAAAGGGCATGGCAAGTGAGCTGGTAAGAAAAGCTCGTAATTTTAGAAAATCTTATTTGACTAAACGCGCTCACAATCCCCCCACACATGCCCACACAATGCCCTAAAGACATGCTCAAAGCGGCTAAAAACATGCCCAAAAAACTCAAATGATGCATCATTTGCATTCTAGTATCCCTGCTTTTTTAAGAGCGATTTCCATCCCGTCAAAAACCAAACGCTCCTTGCAAACAGAATGAGGTAAAAACGCGCTCAAATACTTCGCATCGCCCCCACAAAGATAGATTTTCTGATCTTTGGCTAAATGCTGGATACAAGAGATGACGCTCAAAACCATGCCGTAATTCACAGCATCTCTGGTGTTTTTGGGTAAAACTTCTAAAGAATCTAAGGCTTTGAAAGGTTGCTCTAAAATTTTAGCGCTCTTTTTATACGCATGGGTGTATTGGGCTAAACCGGGTAAAATACACCCTCCTAAATGCTTGCCCTCTTTGACTAAATCTATCGTAATCGCGCTCCCCGCATCCACCACCACGCCATTATTTAGCGCCAAACACGCCATTTGCCGGTCTATCCCAAGCCCTATATAGTCGGTTTCTAAATGAAAAAATCCTGCAATATTTTTAGCGTTAGGGTAACAATTCAAAAGGGCTTTTTCATTTTCTTCATTCACGCTAATGTAAAAAATTTCCTTTTGAATACCCAAACGCTTTAAATCTTCTTTAGCGCTTGAAAAGAGCTGATAGTTTTGTGCAAAATGGATGCGCGTGTTGCCTATATCGCATAAAATTAGGTTTTTCAAATCTGTAAAAGATCGCCTAGCTGGCATAGACCTACTTCTTATTCATTTCTAAAGCTTTTCTTCTTTCTTCAAGCTCTTTTTCATCTCTTTCTTGATGCTCTCTCGCTCTTTGTTCAAATTCCCTCGCTCTTTGTTCGGCTTTGGCTTTTTTCTTTTCTTCTTTCAAGCGGCGTTTTTCTTCTTTAGGGCTGAGTTTTGGCGCTTCTTTAAAAGCGTTACTCTCTTTTGAAACAGGAGCGTTTTCTGCGCCTTTTTCATTACCCTCTTTTAAAGCAGGAGCGTTTTTGTTTTCTTGATTTTCTTTTATGCCTTTTTGGATAGCGTTATTTTGATTGTTAATAGGCTCCATATCGCGCCTTCTGGTTTTAACTTCTTCTTCTTCAAACCCGCTATTTCTTGGCTTAACTTTGTTTTCTTCTAAAGGCTTTTCTTTAGCTTTATGTCTTTCTTGCAAATAAATAGGAGCGTTCCCTTTTTCGCCTTTTTGAGATTTTTTAGATGCCGGTTTTTCCACAATGGGATAAAGTTTTGGTTTAAAATCATTATAATCTAAATAATAGCGGTCATAATACACCCGATTTTTATCATAAAACACCCCTTTATCCAAACGATTGGATGAAAAAAACTTAAAACTGCCTATAGTTGGCGTTTTATAGACATTATACGAATCAAAATCATTCAAATCCACCTCTATCACATACCCACGCTTTTCTAAAGAATACAATTTATTATGGTTTAACACAATCGTGTTGAGCGAAGCGAAGGGCAGTTTCACGCTGTTTAATTCCCTCAAACTCTTATCCATTTGCAAAATCTGCCCGTCTAGCGTGAGCACGTATAAAGTCCCCTTATCATAGAGCAAATCTATAATGTCCCCATCATAGTTGAACTCTTGACCGCTCACGACTGAGAGTATTCTTTTCCCTGTAGAAGCGATCATGTTATTGCCATCTACGATAAGGTAAGTGATATTGTTGAAAAACTTATCGCTGCTGATAACAATGTTTCTAATAGGCGTAGGGTTTCCATGCACATAATCCACGACCAACAGGCGTCCATCTAGCATAGGGAACACCACGACCGTATCCATAAAAATAGGCATCGCCATTAAAGAATTGATCGTGGTGCTTGGGGAACCTTTTTCGCTAAAAAGCAATTTTTGAGAAGTGATGTCGTATAAATTCGCTGAATTGTCCGCTAACACCACCGCTAAAAGATTCCCTTTAACGCTCGCGCTCAAGGCAAAAGTTTCCAAAGGAATGATGATAGATTGTTGGCTGGCGTTAGGGTTATTGCTAATCAATTCCACTTGATGACAGACTTTATCTTGGACTTCCGCTTCAACGCCCTTTAATTTCAATTCCGTTTCTTCAGTCTTAGCCACCTTGCTTTTGCTTGTTTTTTTATCAATCTTGTTCAAACAATCTTGCGCAAGGATGAAAAACCCCTGACTCTCATTTAAAAAACTGCTTTCATAATTGAAATTCTTACCGATTCTTAGCTGCGTTAAACCTTTATCGCCTATAACCGCCCCATTTTTCAAAATGGCTCCATAACGATTAGACGAAACGATACTCTCTTGCAAATGGTTAGGGAAATACGCTTCACCTTTAATCTGGTGTTTAGCGGGTTTGAAGTATTTTTTCATGTTACAGCCGCTAAAGACAATTAGGGCTATGAGTGAGATTAAAAATGGTTTATTCATCAAATCAATGCGTTCCTTGAATAGTTTCTTTTTTTAGATTAGTTGGTTTGGAAGGGTTTTGCTGAATATCTTCTAACATTCCATAGTGTTTTAAAACAGAGATTATAGCATAGAGTGAAGAACTTAGAGGGATAGTGGATAAACTTTGATGCGCTTTTTTGATCGCGTCTTTAGAATTTTCTTCATACAACAAGTTCACTTCTTGTAAAGCGCTCATTTCTTTAAGAATGGGGCTTTTTCCGAGCAAGTTTTTATCTCTAGAGAGCGATGCGTAAGAATATTGGGCGAACACTTTAACGATTTCATTAGAAGATTGCGAAAGTTTTTTAAACTCGTTTGCATCGTTTCTTTCACTCGCTCTGGCGAACTGATACAAATCATACAACTCTGGGGCGACTTCTTTCAATCTTTTTTGCAAAGCTATATTATTAGGACTCTCTAGCACTTCGTTATAAATTTGAGTGATCCGCTCTCTAGTTTGCTCATGCTTATAATCTTGCAATTTCGTATCCCCTAAATAAGCGATAAAAGCCACCACGATAAACAACAACACCCACTTGTAGCGTTTGAAAAACTTTTCTAATCTAAACGCCCCCTCTAAAAGCTTTTCATCGCTTTTGAATTCGTTTTTAACTTGTTCTAAATTTTCCTTAATATTCATGCCTTGCTCACTCCTGTGCTGCCAAATCCTCCGCTACCCCTTGAAGTTTCATCTAATTGTTCGCATTCTATAAATTCGGCTTTATAAGTTTTTTGAACCACCCCTTGAGCGATCCTATCCCCTACTTGAACTTTAAAATCTTTATCGCTCAAATTCGCTAAAATGACCTTAATTTCGCCCCTATAATCATTATCCACCGTGCCAGGGGAATTTAATACCATCACCTGATGATTCAAAGCCAAACCGCTACGGGTGCGCACCTGCAATTCATACCCCACTTCTAAAGACAAACAAATCCCTATTTTCACCAACCCCACGCTATGAGGTTTGATCATCACTTCTTCTACAGCATGCAAATCAAAACCTGAAGAACCCTCGGTTTGGTATTCAGGGATAAGGGCGTTTGGGTGGATTTTTTGGATTTTAATTTTCATCAAAACAAATCTCTTTATAATAAATGTCTAAAATTTCAAAATCGCTCTCGCCATTGGGCAATTGAATGCTCACCGCATCACCCTTGCTCTTACCGATCAAACTCTTAGCGATCGGCGAACCAAAAGAGATTAACCCTTTAGCCGGATCGCTCTCCACGCTCCCTACTATCGTATAAGAAAACTCTTTATCGTTATCCAAATTAAGGATTTTAATCGTGCTCCCAAAACTCACTTTATTATGGGCTAAAACGCTCGGATCAATCACTTGAGCGTTAGCGACAATTTCGCTTAAATCCACAATTCTCGCTTCAATGAAGCGTTGTTTTTCTTTAGCGGCATGGTATTCAGCGTTTTCTTTCAAGTCTCCATGCCCTCTAGCAATATCAATTTCTTTCACAATATTAGGCCGTTCCACCTCTTTTAATTGCTTTAATTCCGCGCAAATCTTATTGTATCCATGCATACTCATAGGTTCTTTATTCATTTAATCTCCTAAGCTTATTCAGTAGAGATTATAGTAAAAATTAAGTTAAATTCAGCAAAAAAGCCACCTCTTCGGCGACTTTTCTCGCACTCCCATGTTTTAAATATTCCCTTAATCTCAAACTTTCTTTAAAATAGCGTTCTCTATCCATTTCTTTATACGCTTTTAACAAACCCTCTACGCTCAAAAAATGCTGGATCAATTCCGGGTGCAATTGGCTCTCCCCAAGCCCTGGAGTTTCATTATTTAGGGCGTTATAAAAGATGTTCGCTAAACCTATATAATGCAAATTGACCAACATTCTAGCGATCAAAAAATCCATCGTTTTAGCCCTATACGCTAACACAAAAGGCGTGCCAATCAAAGCGGCCTCTAAAGTCGCTGTGCCGCTGCAAATGAACGCAAACTCCGCTTCAAACAAACTCTTATGCGCATCATAAGAAATTTCAAATAATTGAATGTCTTCTCCATAAAGGGCTTTCAAATCCAACCCCTTAAAGAAACTCGGCACGACTAACACACGCCTTTTAAACCCTTCGTTTTGTTCTAAAATTTGAGCCGCTTTGACAAACAAAGGGAACATTTTAGCGATTTCGCTTTTCCTGCTTCCTGGCATAAACACCAGAGTTTCGCCCTTAATATCTTTTTTATAATATTTAATTTCATCTAGTAAAGGGTGTCCCACATATTGGGCTTTTTTTTGGTAATAGCCCACTTCAAAAGGCAAAATCGCCCCCAAAAAGTCGCAGTATTTTTCAAGGCTTTTAGCGCGCCATTTTTTCCATGCCCAAACTTGCGGTAAAATATAATACATGATTTTTTTATGCGGATCTTGTTTTTTGATTTTTTTGGCTAGGGGGATATTGAAAGAAGAAGAATCCATTAAAAGCACCAAGTCCGCTTGTTTGGCTAATTGGACCATTTCTTTATGGGCTTTGAGTAAAAACCCCAAACGGCCTATCACGTCTCTAAAACCCATGACAGAAAATTCTCTAGGGCTATAAAGCGCGTCTTTGCTTTCAAACACCCCAATAAAACGATAATCTTTGGGCAAATTGCACCGTAACTCCTCTAAATGAACATTAGAACTCGCTTCTAAAGCGCTCACTAAAATCGTGGGCATTATTTGTCTTTCAAAAGGTTTTGGACTTGATAGAGCTTGATTTCTTTGTGCAAATCCCTCAATTCAATTTTGAGTAACGAATTTTCAAAATCTTTTTTAGAGAGATGGTTTTTTAAAAGCCTGTTTTCGCGCAAAACGCTGCGGTATTGCAAGTAAAGCCCTTCATTGAATAAACGCTTACATGGTTTAGCCATAATAACCTGATTGTCTTTAGCATAAACTTCCACTTCTTCAAGGGCTTTAGGAAAAATCCATTCTTCTTCTGTATTTTGCACTTCTTTGTTTGAGCGGGAGTTTTCTTTTTCTAATTTCTTTTGATAGATTTCTTGCTTCAAACCTTTTAAAACGCTCTTTTTCTTACGCAAGATTTCTTGGACTTGCTTCAATTCCAAACGGATTTTTTTTAAAACTTCCCTAGTGTCTTCAATTTCTTGCTGGTAAGCGTTCAATTCTTCTTGCATCGGTTTTTATTCCGCTAACATTTCTAAAGACAACAAACGCATTTCATTGCCTTGAGTGATAATGACATTCTTGCTGTGGCATTTCTCACACACCCCATAATCTAATGCGTTAGGCTTAAAAACATGCGAACAATCCTTACACTCTAATTCAACCTTTTCATCTACAATGTCTAAAATAGCGTCTTTACACACCAAAGATTCTTCTCTAAAAGTCTCAAACGCGCTCACAAACAAGCTCTTATCCATAGCACTTCTTTCACCAATACCGACCACGACTCTTTCAATCTTATGGGCTTGATTCTTCTTCGCATGCTCTTCGCAAAGAGCGATTAAAGAAGAAACGACCGAGTATTCATGCATACTAAACCTTAATCTTTAAATTGGCTCCTATTATATTGTATTAGAGTAATCCTTTGGTTTATTGCTTGAGATTCAATAGGGTGTTAAGGATTTGATCGGATGTGGTTACCGCTTTAGAGTTCGCTTGAAACCCCCTTTGAACCACGATCAAATTCGTTAAACTCCGGCTCAAATCCACATTACTAGACTCTAGTTTGGATCCTGAAATTGAACCCCTACGCCCCGTATTAGCCGCGCCGATTAAGGCTTGCCCTGAGTTTCCAGTTTGAGAAAAGACATTCCCGCCCAAAGCCTGTAAGCCCGCATCGTTAGCGAAATTCGCTAAAGCCACTTGAGCGAGCGCTAAAGTCCTACCATTACTGAACGCCCCTAAAAGCACCCCGTCTGAATCAAAGCGGACATCCATCAAATCGCCCGCTTGATAGCCGTTTTGCTCAATCGCATAAGTTTCAGAAATCTTATCCACGCTCGTTAGCCCGTCAAAACTCCCTGAGGAACCAAAAGCTAAATTGATGCGTTGGGGGGCATCAGCGCCATTTTTAGGGTCAAATTGCAAAAGAGGCGGGTTCATGCCTGCAAGCGATCCGTCATTATTGAAGCGCAAACGGCCTCCTTCAAACACATTAGGCCTAGCCGCTGACCCCCCTACTAATTCCCCAGGCTCAGGCACGATCACCCTAAAATTCCATTCCGCCCCCCCACTTCTATAAAACTCAATGCGCATGGCGTGTTTAGTGCCTAAGCTGTCTATCACATCAATGCTTGTCGCATGGGTAGCGTGGGTGAATTTAGAACTGCTCGCTGACGCTCCCCCTTCAATTAAAGAAGCGGTGTTAAGCCCTTTCATCGCGTTTTTAAACAAAACATTGTTCGTTACGCTGTCTGAAGAATACCCGCTCACAAAGATATTGAGATTTTCTTTAATGACATTTTTATTGTCTTTATTATTGATTTCAAACATGCCGTATTGGTTGATTGTAACCCCTATAGAAGCGGCTGAGTCCTGGTAATTGTCCGCTAAACTAGGATCTTTAACGATATTAGCGTCATGCTGGATTAAGGCACGCAAGTCTTCGGTGGTCCTAAACTGCCCAATATCCGCATTAGGGCTGATAGAATGCGTGTAGCTGTATTTGAAAGCCGTTACATCTTTATCGCCGTCTAAAAAGTTAGCGAACGCCCCGGTCCCGGCTTGAGTGACCACAATGTTTTTAAGCTTTTCATCGCCGTCTAATTCATTGGTGTTTTCCAAACGCAATTGCTTGCCGTCCAAATAAGCTTCAATCCCTGTTTGGCTTTTGACTGCATTGATCGCATTTTTGGCTGCTACTAAGCTTGAAGTCCGGCTCACCGCTGAATCGTTCGTGAAAGAAATCTTAACCCCATTCAACTCAAGCGTGCTGTTTTCTGCGGAAGGGAGGATGTCTTTAACCATTTTGGCGCTCTTATAGCTCACCCAAATCCCTTGGTTTTCATTCAATAAAAGAGCGTCGCCATCTTCATTGTATAAAGATCCCATGTCTTCGGCGACTTGAGCTAGATTCGTGCCTGAATCATACACCGGATTAATGCCATCTGAAGGGGTTTTGGCTGAAGAATCTAAAGCGAATACCGCCGCTGTTTGATCCGCATGCCTTCCAGCGTTTAAATTCGCTCTCATAGAAATGCGGTTACTCGCTCTAGCTGGCATCACCATTCCAGGATCAATTCTAATATTTTCTAAAGGACCGGTGTTATCCACTTTTAAAGCGTCCGTATCGCTCCCTTTATTGCCGGTATCGCTCCCGTTTCTCACCCACCCTTGCACCACAAGCCCGCCGGTGGTAACCAAACTCCCTTGCGAGTCAAAAAGAAACTCCCCATCTCTAGTGAAATTGCGTGTGATCCCCCTATCAGGGCTAATGATAAAGAAGCCATCGCCTTGAATCGCTAGATCGGTTTTGACATCTGTGTTTTGGATATTGCCTTGTGAAAAGATTTTAGTCGTCGCATCCACGCCTACCCCAAGCCCCACAGAAAAGTCATTCTGCCCTGCCAACCCATTTTTATAGGGCGCGGTAGCGATGAGTTTGACTTGAGAGAGCATATCCACAAAAGAAGCCCTAGAATATTTAAACCCAGTGGTATTCACATTCGCAATATTATTACTCTCAATATCCAAAGCGATTTGGTGGGCTTGCATCCCATTGACACCAGACCATAAAGACCTAAGCATGGTTATCCTTTAATTTAAAGAAATTCAATCTATGCAAAATAAAGCAAAAGTTGTTCCTAAATGGCTTTTTAGAATGATTGGTTGCGGATTTTAAAGTTTTGTCAATCAAAAAATCAGTCAAATTCATAAGGAAATAGGGGTTTTGTAACACCACCCCTTAATTACGCTTTTTAAAGCTTATCGCTCAAATTTAAGAGTCTAACTCGCTTTAGCGCAAAATCGCGCATTCATGATCTTGAATCTCTTCAGCTGAAGCGCGATTTGAAGTCAATGGGTTAAATTGTGTCGCTAATAAGACAAAGGAGTTATCGCTCTGTTGCACCACCGCTAGCCCATAGTCCCCCATGCGTTTGTGCGCGTTAGGCATTTCTTTATTAAGCATGACAAACGGGCTTTTTTGCGCTAGTTCGCTCTCTGTTACCCGACGCGCCAAATATTTATGCCCGTTCAAGCCACCTGATAATGGCGACCAACGGCTGTTGATTTTTTTTAGATGATTGTCCAGCTGTTTGCGCGCATCAAGGCTAATGCAAGAGATATGGATGTGAAAATGGTTTTGCGATCGCCCTTTGCTAGAGTTGATCGTCAAAGAAATCGCGCTATCAGGAATGGGTTTGCCGTATTTTTTACTCATAAAATCACGCGCTTGCCAGGATAAGTAAAAAAAGTTAGGCGTAGAAGGATCAAGCAGCAAAGGGCTTTCAATACCGCTAATGTGAGTTGTTGGCATCAACAAATATTGCAACGGGCCGTTAATATCTTTTAAAACCACATAGCCGGCATCGGGTTTGACTTCTATGCATGGCGAAGGATTCTGATTTTTCTCATAATTAGGCAAACATTTCTCAAAAACAATCTTACGCAACACATTCGGATCTTTAGCGTTTAAACTCATAACAGCGATAGCCATCAGCGCTAAAAAAAGAAAGCCCGCTTTTTTCATCTTTTTCGCTCCTTGTTTTTAATTGGAGTTTTTACAAACTCTCTCGTTATTTTTCTACAATAGCGGTTAAAATCTTTAATCATTATGATTATTTTAATGAATTTTGACTTATTAGTAACATTTAGTAACCTATTTTAAAAAGAGCTTTTTGAATACCAACGAGAAAAACTTAAGTTGATAACATTAAAAAATGCTAAAAGATTTTTTTAAAAAATTAAATAGCTTGCACTAAGCAGGCGATAATTTTTCGCCATGCGATCTTAGGGGGTTGATACTTATCAAAATAAAGCGTTTTATAACCTTGATTTAGATAACATGGTAGTGCTAATGCCACGATAAGGATAATTATCATGCAAGATTTACCCCCATGCCCTAAATGCAACGATGCCTACACCTACCATGATGGCACGCAATTGGTTTGCTCTAGCTGTTTGTATGAATGGAATGAAAATGAAGCTAATGATGAAGAATTGATCGTTAAAGATTGCCATAATAATCTTTTACAAAATGGGGACTCGGTCATTCTCATTAAGGATTTAAAGGTTAAAGGCTCATCTTTAGTGCTTAAAAAAGGCACCAAGATCAAAAACATCAAACTTGTCAATAGCGATCACAATGTGGATTGTAAAGTGGAAGGGCAGAGTTTGTCTTTAAAATCTGAATTCCTTAAAAAAGCTTAGGAAATACAAAAGCTTAAAAATAAGAAAGTTTAAGGACTTTCTAGCCCTATAAAAACAACTATTTTTTAGAAAAAATCAACTTGTCCAGCTTGAAAAAAATCACCGCTCCAATGGTTTGCCCCAAGAAAAGATTGAGCCACAACGGAAAATTGAAATAATAAAAAATCTCCATAAAAGGCAACATCACCAACGTGCTCAACATCCATCTAAGCCAATAAACCAAAAACAGCTTGGAAGTGTATTCTGTGCCAAGTTTCTTAAAAAATTCTCGCATAAAGACAACCCTTTATAAACCCTTTTTGCAAACTCTCCCTAAAAAGGAAAGCCCGCTATCAAGGAATATTCCTAAATCTCATACCTTTAGACAATCGTATAGGACACTCTTTTTTCAAAAAGTTTGCTCTCGTAATTGCCTAAATCCCTACCATCCACAAGGGCAAAGGCATCGCCAAAAGTCGCCAATAAGGCAGAATCTAACTGCATGTCTTTATGACGATTCAATGGGATAAAGACTTCCTTGTGGTTATTTTGAAAATCAAACGCTAGAAATGAATCTTTCAAATACACTTCCACTCTAGGGGCGTTTTTCACCACGCTGTTTTGACCTAGTTTCAAGCCTTGCACTTCAGCGCTTTTAATCCCGCACGCATGGCATAAGGACACAAACATGCTCTCTTGTGAAATGGTTGCAAACCAAGGCAAACTATCTCGTTTAGGTAAATTTTCTTTACCCTCTAGAGCCTTTTGTCTCTTAGGCATCTCATGCTTGATGAACGCATAAAAATTGCGAACGCTTTCTTTAGGGGTTGTTCCCTTGAGCTGGTTGGCAATGTTAGCCACGCTCGCATCGTCTCTTTCATAACGCCCCATTGCTACAAAATCGCTCGTTTCAAACAAACGCTCATTCAATTGATAGCTAGCGATCTCATAAGACAAATGGACTTGCTTTTTTTGAGCGCTTTTTAAAAAATCCACTTGCAAATAAGGCACTCCAAAATTGAGCATGCTTTTATAGCTGGCATGATTGCCTTGTAAATGCACATTGCTCGCTACAACACTTGGCATGGGAATGAAAAGTGAAGTGTGTTCTGCAGAATCAAAATCAATGCTGTATTGAGCTTCTATTTTATATTTTGCAGCACTCCCTTTGCTTTCTTCTGCCTGCAAAATCTGTGCTCCTAAAACAGCACCTATAGCGCCTAAAGCAGTCGTTTTAATAAAATCCCTTCGTTTCATAACTATAACTCTTTATTGTAATTTTTAAATTCGTTGAATGAATGAAAAAGTAGGACACACCACCAACCCTAAAGAACTGATGAGTATCCAAAAACCTAAATTGTGAAAGACAAAGCGTCCCTAAAAAATAAGAACGCTCAAAGAAAAGAGTTACTTTTTCTTTTTCGTGTGGTGCATGTCTTTTCCATGCATGTCTTTCATCATTTTTTGGTGTTTTTCAAGAGCTTTTTTAACTCCCTCAGCGTATTTGGGGTCAGCTTTCTTGAAATGCTCCAATTGTTTATCCACAATTTCCTTATGGGTAACATGAGCTAAAGACTCTCCAATAGTGTCATGCAACCTTTCTTTTTCATCAGCTGGCAATGAGCGGTAGTAATCACCTGGTTGGGTGTAGTAATCGCTATCATCAGCTCTGTAATCCCAATTCCACACTTCAAACTCTTTCTCAATATGAGCTAAGTTGAACTTAGGATCCCTCGCGCTCTTATCTTCTTTATAACCAGGCAATGAGCTAGGCGTATAGTTTTGTAAAGAGCCATAATATCCGTTTTGCATGTAACCATCTCTGCTAGAAGAGTGGAATGGGCATCTGGGTTTATTAACCGGTATCTGAGGATAATTAACCCCTAAGCGGTAGCGGTGTGTGTCTCCATAAGAGAACAAGCGCCCTTGTAACATCCTATCAGGGCTATAGCCAATTCCAGGAACGACATTAGCCGGAGAGAATGCCGCTTGCTCCACTTCTGCGAAGTAGTTTTCAGGATTTTTATTCAACTCCACAATGCCCACTTCCATCAATGGATAATCTTGGAGATACCAGATTTTAGTTACATCAAACGGATGGAATCGATACTTCTTAGCATCCTCTTCTGGCATCACTTGAATGCTTAATTTCCATTTTGGGAAATCCCCTCTAGCGATCGCATTGAATAAATCCCTTTGATTGGAATCCGGATCGTATTTTCTGACTTCTGCGGCTTCTTCGTTAGTCAAGTGTTTAACGCCTTGCATGGTTTCAAAGTGGAATTTCACCCAAAAGCGTTCGCCTTTCGCATTGATAAGACTGAAAGTGTGGCTACCAAAACCATCCATGTGGCGGAAAGATTTAGGGATACCTCTATCGCTCATAACCCATGTTACTTGGTATAAGCTTTCAGGAACATTACTCCAAAAATCCCATACCATGTCATGGTTAGGCAAATTGGTTTGAGGATCTCGTTTTTGAGTGTGGATAAAATCAGGGAATTTGATCGCATCACGGATAAAGAAAACAGGCGTGTTGTTCCCTACTAAATCCCAGTTACCTTCTTCAGTGTAATACTTCATCGCAAAACCTCTGGGGTCTCTTACCGCATCCGCACTGCCTCTTTCACCAGCCACAGTGGAAAATCTGAAAAAGCATTCGGTTTTTTTACCCACTTTAGAGAAGATTTTCGCTTTAGTGTATTTAGTGATGTCTTTAGTCACAGTGAAAGTGCCATAAGCCCCACTTCCTTTAGCATGCACCACCCTTTCAGGGATTCTTTCTCTGTCAAACGCCGCTAACTTTTCCAAAAACCAAGTGCTTTGTAATAAAACAGGACCTCTAGGGCCGGCCGTAATCACATTGTTGTCATCCCAAACGGGAGCACCAAAAGCAGTGGTTTGTTTCACATCTTTATTAACCATCTTTTTTCCTTTTATGATCTTAAATCTTCGTAATCCGACACTAGGCCAATTACTTGTGGTGATTATTACATAATTTGTTATACAAAGACTAACGAGATTCAATTTCCTTAAAAAATCTTTTTTTTAAGAATAAAAAACCCCCTTAAGTATTTCTATTCGTAACAATTAATGAAAATAAGAAAGATTAAAAACAAAATTTTATTTTTAATCTAGTTTTAATAATAATTATCATACTATTCTATCTCAATGTTTTAGCGGATTTTGTTTTTTTTTTTTTTTTGATTTTTATTTTTTGAATTTTTAAATTTAAGGAGAGTTGTTGGATGTTTTTAAGATCATACCCAAAGCTTAGATACGCTTTATGTTTACCCCTACTCACTGAGACTTGCTATAGCGAGGAGCACACTTTAAATAAGGTTACCACCCAAGCCAAAAGGATTTTCACTTACAATAATGAGTTTAAAGTCACTTCTAAAGAATTGGATCAACGCCAAAGCAATGAAGTCAAAGACCTGTTTAGGACTAACCCTGATGTGAATGTGGGCGGAGGGAGCGTGATGGGGCAGAAAATCTATGTGAGAGGCATTGAAGACAGGCTTTTAAGGGTTACAGTGGATGGGGCTGCGCAAAATGGCAATATCTACCACCACCAAGGCAACACCGTGATTGACCCTGGCATGCTCAAAAGCGTGGAAGTGACTAAAGGCGCGGCGAATGCGAGCGCGGGGCCAGGAGCGATTGCGGGAGTGATTAAAATGGAGACTAAAGGAGCGGCTGATTTTATCCCTAGGGGGAAAAATTATGCAGCGAGCGGGGCGGTGAGTTTTTATACCAATTTTGGCGATCGAGAAACTTTTAGATCGGCTTATCAAAGCACACATTTTGACATTATCGCTTACTACACGCATCAAAATATTTTCTATTATAGGAGCGGCGCTACAGCGATGAAAAACCTTTTCAAACCCACACAAGCCGATAAAGAGCCAGGAACTCCTAGCGAACAAAACAACGCTTTAATTAAAATGAATGGCTATTTGAGCGACAGAGACACGCTCACTTTCAGCTGGAACATGACACGAGATAACGCTACACGCCCTTTAAGGAGTAACGCTATAGGGTTAGCCTATCCTTGTGAAGCCCCCTTTAGCCCTGATGGCGCTCAAGGGTGTCCTAATGTGCTAGATAGTTTCACAAGGTATTTGTATCACTCTATTAATAGCGCTAATAATCTTTCATTACAATACAAAAGGGAAGCGGGAAATTCTTTTGGCGACCCACGATTAGATTTTACCCTTTATACAAGCATCAGGAACGCTCAGTTTGATCCTTTATTTGATCCTAATGGCGTTTATGCTAAATTCCCCACTTCTTTAGCGAGCGCATGGGAAAGAGAAAATTACCCATGCGTTGAAGGCGGATATTGCACCCCAAGCTTTTCTGATGTGGATAAACCAAGCTCACAGCCTAGGAATTTGTTTTTAAACAACACCGGCTTAAACCTTAAATTCGCGCATGTGATTGATGAAGCCACAGACAGCCTTTTTGAATACGGATTCAACTACCAAAATTTAAGCGTTTTTGACGCTCGTATCCCCAAATCAGAATTATACAGGCCTAATCAAGTTTATACCGATGATAAAGGGCAAAAACAAATCGCTTGCAGTCTTGTGGATAATAACCCCAATGACCCTACTTTATGCCAAAGAGGGAAAGCGAACGGGAATATTTATGGAGGCTATGTGCAAGCGAACTACTCGCCTCATAAAATCATCACTTTTGGAGCCGGGGTAAGATGGGATGCATACACGCTTTATGATAAAGATTGGAACCACCGCTACACTCAAGGCTTTAGCCCTAGCGCGGCCCTTGTGCTAAGCCCCATTGAGCCTTTATCTTTAAAAATCACTTATTCTCAAGTTACAAGGGGGGTGATGCCAGGAGATGGCGTGTATATGCGCCAAAACGATTTACGATACGCTAAAAATATCAAGCCTGAAGTGGGTTCTAACGCTGAATTTAATATTGATTATTCAAGCCAGTATTTTAGCGGGAGGGCTGCGGCGTTTTATCAAGCTTTGGATAATTTCATCTCACAATATGCGCAAAATTTGATCGTAACCAATTTAAATCAAGCGATTAGGATTTATGGCTATGAAGTGGGTGGGACTTTTAGATACAAGGGCGTGAGCTTGAACGTGGGGATCTCGCGCACTTGGCCCACCACTAGGGGGTATTTAATGGCGGACAGCTATGAGCTTGCCGCAAGCACCGGTAATGTTTTTATCATTAAATTGGATTACACCATCCCCAAAACAGGGATCAATCTTGCATGGCTTAGCCGCTTTGTTACCGGTTTAGATTATTGCGGGTTTGATATTTACTTGCCTGATTACGGGACGGCTGAGAAACCCAAAACCCCTACCGATTTAGCCAAATGCGGATCCCAATTGGGGTTAGTGCATATGCACAAACCGGGCTATGGCGTGAGTAATTTTTATATCAATTGGAGCCCCAAAACCAAAAGCCGCTGGAAGGGTTTGCTGCTTTCAGCCGTGTTTAATAACGTTTTCAACAAATTCTATGTGGATCAAACAAGCCCCTATGTCATGAGCCCAGATATGCCAAGCACTGACGCTATTAAAAGAGCGATCGCAGAGCCTGGTTTTAACGCGCGCTTTGAAGTGGCTTACAAATGGTGATTAGTGGGGCTTTAAGCGTTGCGCATGCGTGATAGCAACGGCTATCGCATCGCTAATATCCAAAGGCTTGATTTCGCTTGTGATGTTAAGCAAGCGTTTGACCATAAAGGCCACTTGCTCTTTAGTGGCTTTCCCGTTACCGGTTAGGGCTTTTTTGACTTGCAAGGGCGTGTATTCGCTAAAATTTCCGATCCTCTCTAAAATCTTTAAAGACAACGCCCCCCTGAATTGCGCGAGCTTGATCACGCTTTTTGGGTTATACCCAAAGAAAATATCTTCAATCGCTACCTCATTAACTTCGTAACGATCCAATAAGCAATCTAAGGCTTCTATCAAGTCTAAAATCTGTTCTTGCAAGCGTGTCGTGGTGATATTGATGAACCCGGCCGTGATTAAAGAAAGCTTGTTAGAAGCATGAGAAATGATAGCATACCCGCATTTCCTGCTGCCTGGGTCTATTCCTAAAATACGCATCAATCATTCCTATTATTTAATTGCAAGGTTTAAAAAACGCTATTATTATATCCATGTTTCTTGTTGGCACAAAATACAAGATTGCATTAAGAACTTTTAAAAAATTTAGCGTATAAATAAGGGAGCAATAAATGAAAGCAAACACAATCATACTAGTGGATTGGGAGAATTTCAGGCGCGATATCAAACAAACAAAATGCGTTAATTACAATATCGCTTTAGATGTGATCGTTACTATTAGGGCTTTTTTACTGGATGATGAATGGATCAGTCGTATTTACTTTTATACCACCCCACCTTTTGATTTTGAACATGCGTTATGGGATAAGAGGAATGACACCCTCCAAAATGAAAAAAATCCGGGAACAGAAATGAAAATCTTCACCAGCAGCGACATTGAAGAGATCTTACAAAGCAGTGAAGCGACTAAATGGGAGAAGATTTATAGCGATGTGGAAAATTTCCAACACGATCTGGCTTCATTGGATCAAGTGGAATTAAGGTTAGGGAGGACTAAGTTAAACGCAATAAGAGTGGAGTTTGATGGGAGTTATAGGGCGTTATTAGAACAAAAACAGGTGGATATGCTCATGGGTCTTGACATTCAAAGAATAGCTTTTAAAAAAATAGCTGATAGGATTTTGATATTTTCAAAAGATACGGATCTAATCCCAGCGCTCAAATTAGCCAGAGATGAGGGGTTAAGGGTGGATATTGCCGATTTGTCTAACAGGTTGTCTCTTCTTAGTCAGGATTTGAAATACAATTCGGATAAAGTGAGGAAATTGAGCAGTAACGAAGTCAAAGACAAGCTGTTTTCCATCAGAGAAAATCTCACTAAAACCAACTGGGCTTTAAACTAAACCATAAAAAGGGTTATTTCATTTTTATAGAGTTTAAAAAATCATTTTTTAAAAACTCAATTATTGGCGTTTGATTAGGACAAAGTCAAAATTTTTAAAGGGGTTTTTAGGCTTATTTTTCTCATACTCACTGGGTAAATTAGGGTAGTTCGTTACTTCTTGCTTATTTTTTTGTGGTAGGATTGGGGTTATCAAGGTTTAGGGGATTAGTATCTTTCCCCTTGTAATTTGGCGCTAAAGGCGACTCAATTAGCCCATTCCTTGTTTTATCTGCTTCAAACCTTGCAATAACCCACTCACTCTTTAATCATTCGCCTTATCCATTATCGTTCTCGCTTTTTCTAGGATTTGGTTATAGCTTTCGCTCGTGTTTTCATTTCTTAACTTCCTTGACTTATTTAATTTAATTTTTTGTTTTATAGTTTCAATGGTAGCCAACTCATTGCTTTTTAGCATTTTCAGCTATCCTGCGGAATGAAAGAGTGGATAATGTCCGCCTTGTTCATCTCTGCTTTAATGTCATTTTTTGTTTTCATTCATTCTCCTTGCGTTCTCCTTGAAAAGATTTAGGTCGTTCTTTGGCTTTGTTGTGGTTTTTATGGTAGCATTCTTACAGACATCGCTATAGGAACTCGACCTATGGTTGCCCCTTAGAGGGTTTGGTGTCTTGTATTAAAGCTTTGATTGGTACATCGTTTTTAAGATTAATTCATTTTTCACTCATTGACTTGTTAGTGGTTTTTATATAAGATTTTCTGTAGCACCACCATGGGAACTCGACCTATGAGGCACTTTCGCATTAGCGTTGAGTGAGGTGCTTGAAAATTCTTTGTAAGCTTTGTTATTCTTATAATCTCCGTTACTCTTGAACATTGTTTTTAAAACTAATTCACTATTTCTATTGTTTAATGTTTTTGCGCTAATATCATTAAGGCGTGGGTTAGAGAATAATTTTCTAACCCACACTAAAAACACTTTAAGTGTGCCAATAGACCCTGACACATAAGACGCAAGGGCTTGTGTATGGTCAAGGTGAGGCTTTTTGATGCTTTTCATTCCTTACTCCTTGTGTTTAATTTTTTATGTTAAAATTTCAAAGTGTACTAGCTTTATCAAGCATGTCTAGTGCTCAGCTCATAACTGATGTTTAATCGCTATTCTGAGATTTTGCTAATGTTTTTCTATGGGCTACACTATCCTTATAATTTCGTTTTATGCTTCGTTTTTAGTATTAATTCATACTTTTCGGCGTTGGCTTGTTCTAGGGGGCTTAAAGGCTCTTGCGTTTTAAGCACATTTGTGGTAGGATTAGGTCCTACGGAGTTTAAAGAATGAATGTCCTTTTCTTTAGTGATTGCTTGCGAGGTCGGAAAATGCGTGGGCTTCTCTGTTGTATCTCGTAATTCATAACTGCTTATCACCCAATGATTTTCTAAACCTTTGTTATTCCATGCGTTATTTAAACCTACTCTCTTATTGCCATAATCCACAAACACACGCCCTAAATGATCCGTGCCTTTAGTGCCTTTCTCTAACACTTCAGGAATAGATTTAACGATATTTAAGGCGTATTCTTTAGCTTCTGCTTCATTTAAGCCATCAGCAAGCGCTTGCTGTTCTCTTCGTTTTAATACATGCGCTAACCCATAACCTACGCTCTCTTTAGTCTTTGGCGTTCCCCAAACAAAATCAATCCCTCCTAAATCCTCCCTATACGCTGCGCCTGCGACTTGCCCGTTTTTCTCTTGTAATAATTTCTCTAACGCTTCCTTAGGCTTTAGTGCAAACTCTGGGTAGTTCTTGCCAAACTCTTTGAGTGGGGTTGTAGCGTGTTGTAAATCGCTCGCTTTCTTGCTTAGTTCTTCACTCGCTTGCCTGACGCCGTTAGTAAGCTCTTCAATGATTTTAAGCGTGTTGTTAGAGAATTTAGCGTTTTGTGCACTTAGTTCTAAATTCTTACTAAACTCGCTTATGCTGTGGCTTCTTTCTAACGCTCGCTTGATGTGATACTTTAAAGCCGCGCCTGCGGTGGCTTCGTTTAAGGCGTAGCCACTAAATTAAAAACCTTTTTTTAAGAGCACAGTTGTTGTAAGGCTTCTTTAATCGCTGCTTCTATGCTGAGATTGGGTTTTAGGGTTTTTAAAACTTTATTGATTTCGGTGCTTTTAAAGCCCAAACTCTCTAGGGCTAAAAAGACTTCGTTGCGCGCGGGTCTGTTCTCATCTTGAATGAAAAAGCCAATCAAATCCACCATGATCTTATCGGCGAGCTTTTTCCCTATGCCTGGGACTTGCTGGAGTCTTTTGACTTCTTTAGTGGCGATAATGTTTTCAAATTCATTCGGCGAAAAGCTTGAAAGAATGGCTAAAGCGATACGCCCCCCTACCCCATTGATTTTCAAAAGCCTTTCAAAGAGGATTTTTTCGCTCTCTTCTAAAAACCCGTATAAAAGATGCGCGTCTTCTTTGATCACTTGTAAGATTTTCAAACGCGCTTTTTGGCCCGCTTGAAGCAAGGCGGCCGTTCGCATAGAAACTTGCACCCCATAAACAACCCCTTGCACTTCTATATGCGCTTCTAAAGCGGAGATTTTTTCCACAACCCCTATCAAACCCACTATCATTTTATCCCTTTTTTATTTCTTGCTCTAGCCTTTTATAGCGCTTTTAGGGACTTTTTTGATTTTATGGTCTTCATAGATCACGTTCACGCTTTCATTATGGCTTAACATGGCGCTCAAGTTGCTCACTTTAGGGTAATTGCGATGGTAAATCACGATATTTTCTTGCTTGAAAGGGTTTTTAGTCGTAATGCTTGCATGCTGGAAGCTGTTTTCTATGCTGATGAGTTTGGCGTAACATTCGTTATTGATTTTTTGCAATTCTAGCATTTGAGCTTTTAAGATTTTCAAACGCTTTAGAGCAAACATAAACTCGCTATAAGCGTCTTTCACGCTTTCTTGTTGCATTAAAGAGCGTTTGATTTCTTCAGTGGCGTTTTTAAGCTTTTCCATGATGATTTGATTGTTTTTGACTAAATGGTTTAAGGACTGGTGCTGAGCGATGATTTTTTTAGATTTTACCCCTAAGGCATTGAGTTTTTGTTTGGCGTTTTTCAATTCTTCTTGGTTTTCTCGCCCCCCAAAAGCGTAAAAAATAAAGCGGTTGCCATTGCCATCCACCTCATCAATCCAACATTGCTTGGAAAAATACAGCTTGTTATCGCTTTTAAGCTTTTCCAAAGCGATTTCTTTCGCATAGACCACGCTCCCCGCGCTCGCTTCCACTTTAACGCTATTGGCATACACCTTAGCGCGCTCTAAATACTTGCACTCAAACTCTTTAGCGTAGCACACGCCCTTATGGTTAGTGATACGCGCTTGATTGGCATAGACATAGCTTTCAGGGTGGATTTGCCCCTCTATAGTGATTTCTTTAGCCACTAAGATCACATTCTTGCCCACATTGCCCTTAATGTTAATTACGCTCGCTTCTAAAATGAGGTTGGAATCAATCGCATCGCTCAATTCGTCTTTAGCTTGGATCTCTAAAACTAACCCGCTTTCCACTCCCCCTAAAAGATTAGGCGTTTCAATAGACTTGATCCCGTTTTTAAAAATAAAATTTTGCTTAGAAACCAAACGCCCCTTTTCCATTTTAACCCCTTGTAAGGCTTTGGAGTAATACACTAAGGCGTTATTTTCTTCTCTTTCTTCAAAAGCGTTTTTGTCATGCCCTATGGGGGTGGGCGAATGAGCGACTTTAGGCAATTCAATATAAAGGCCTTTGAGGTTACGGCCGTCTCTGCCTTGTTTGGGGCAACTCACGCAAGCGACTTTTTGATTTTCTTTAGCGATATAATAATTTTCTTTAACAAAAGATTCTTCTTGATCGCTTAAAAAAATGGTATGGGTTGGAAGGTATTCTTCTTCTAATAAAAAATGCGATTTTTCTTCAATATTAGGGATAAAGGTTAAAGAAGCGTATAAAATAAAGTGCTTGTTTTGGGCTTCTTTTTGATATTTTCTTAACTCTGTTTTTAAATTTTCATACATTTGTGAAAAATGCCTAAACACCACACCTTCAAAGGCTAAACGCTCCTTAATATACGCAAACATTTCTTGGTAATGCTCTTCAGTGTCTAGGACAATAAAACACTCGTCTAAAATAATTTCTATTTTGCTTAAATCTTCATCCACTTTTACTTCAAAAAAGCGTTTGTAAGCGTTTGATTTGATTTTAATGTCGTGGGTTTGATAAAGAGTTAGCTCTTTTTTTTCATAGTATTCCTCTTCTTCTAATTGCTGCAATTCCCCACCAAAAGCCTCGCTAAAATCGTCTTTAGCGCTGTTTTTGATAAAAATAGAAGTTTTTAAGATCTCAAACCATAGATCTTCTGTTTGTAATTTATTTTCAGCGGCCGCTTTTTTTAATTCCTTTTGAATGTCTTTGCACCGCTCAACTTTTATAGGGGCAAAACGCTCCAAGCTCATTTTTTAATCCTTAAATGGTATAATATGAGAATTTGAAAAAAGAAATATGCTAACAAAAAAACACTGAAAATTAGGTAATAAATACAACTAGTATGCTAAAAAAAATATTTTTAACCAACAGCTTAGGGATTTTATGCTCTAGGATTTTTGGCTTTTTACGGGATTTGATGATGGCTAATATTCTAGGGGCTGGGGTGTATAGCGATATTTTCTTTGTGGCTTTCAAATTGCCTAATTTATTCAGGCGTATTTTTGCGGAGGGCTCTTTTTCTCAAAGCTTTTTACCGAGCTTCATACGAAGCTCCATTAAAGGGAGTTTTGCGAGTTTAGTGGGGCTTATTTTTTGCGGCGTTTTATTCATGTGGTGCTTATTAGTAGCGCTCAATCCCTTATGGCTAACCAAACTCCTAGCTTACGGCTTTGATGAAGAGACGCTCAAATTATGCGCCCCTATTGTAGCGATCAATTTTTGGTATCTTTTATTGGTGTTTATTACCACTTTTTTAGGCGCGCTTTTACAATACAAACACAGCTTTTTTGCCAGCGCTTATAGCGCAAGCTTACTCAATGTATGCATGATTTTAGCCCTTTTTATTTCTAAAGAAAAAACGCATTTAGAAGCGTTGTATTATTTGAGCTATGGCGTGCTTTTAGGGGGCGTGGCTCAAATTTTATTACACTTTTACCCTTTAGTGAAATTAGGCTTATGGGATTTATTATTTAAAGGGTTGTTGGGCTTTAAGACTAAAAACGCGCTCAAAAAAGAATATCGTTTGAATAGGGCTAAAAGGGATTTGAAAGGGTTTTTCAAGCAATTCATCCCTAGCGTTTTAGGCAATTCTAGCGCTCAAATCGCTTCTTTTTTAGACACCACAATCGCTTCTTTTTTAGCGAGCGGGAGCGTGTCTTATTTGTATTACGCTAACAGAGTCTTCCAGCTCCCTTTAGCCCTATTTGCTATCGCTATCTCCACAGCTCTTTTCCCCAGCATTGCGATCGCGCTTAAAAACAACAAGCAGGATTTAGTCTTACAACGCTTGCAAAAGGCGTGGTTTTTTTTGATGGGGGTTTTGCTCTTTTGCAGCATTGGGGGGATCATGTTAAGCAAAGAAATCACCGAGCTTTTATTTGAAAGGGGGCAATTTAGCCCTAAAGACACTTTAATCACTTCGCAAGTCTTTTCGCTCTATCTTTTAGGCTTGCTCCCTTTTGGGCTAACCAAACTCTTTTCTTTGTGGCTTTATGCGAAATTAGAGCAAAAAAAAGCGGCTAAAATCTCTTTAATTTCGCTTTTTTTAGGTTTGGTGGCTTCTTTGAGTTTAATGCCTTTGTTAGGGGTTTTAGGCTTGGCGTTAGCGAATAGTTTGAGCGGGCTGTTTTTATTTGTTTTAACGATCAAAGCGTTTGGCTTTCAACCATTCTTGGGTATAATCAAGAATTTAAAATCATGGCTTGTAATCCTTTTCCTCGCTTGCGTGGAAATCTTATTACTCTTAGCGTTCAAATCGTGGGTTACACATTTATATTTATTTTATTATTTTCAAGGTTTTTAAATGTTCATTTATGATACCAAATCAAAACAAAAAGTCCCTTTTGAGCCTTTAATCCAAAATAAGGCGAATATTTATGTGTGCGGGCCTACGGTGTATGATGACGCTCATTTAGGGCATGCCAGGAGCGCGATTGCTTTTGATTTGTTGAGGCGAACGCTTGAATTGAGCGGCTATGAAGTGGTGCTAGTAAGGAATTTCACGGATATTGATGATAAGATCATCAACAAAGCCTTCAAAGAAAACAAAAGCATTCAAGAATTAAGCAGCATTTACATTGAATCTTACACAAGGGATCTAAACGCTTTGAATGTGAAAAAACCCAGCCTAGAGCCTAAAGCGAGCGAGTATTTAGACGCTATGGTGCGCATGATTGAAACGCTTTTAGAAAAAAATTTCGCTTATAGAGTCTCTAATGGGGATATTTATTTAGACACGAGCAAGGATAAAGATTACGGCTCTTTGAGCGTGCATAATAGCAGTATGGAATTTAGCCGTATCGGTTTGGTGCAAGAAAAACGGCTTGAGCAGGATTTTGTGTTGTGGAAAAGCTATAAGGGGGATAATGATGTGGGTTTTGATAGCCCTTTAGGCAAAGGGCGCCCTGGCTGGCATATAGAATGCTCTAGCATGGTTTTTGAAACTTTAGCGCTCGCTAACGCCCCTTATCAAATTGACATCCATGCAGGCGGAGCGGATTTGTTATTCCCCCACCATGAAAATGAAGCGTGCCAAACCCGTTGCGCTTTTGGCGTGGAGATCGCCAAATACTGGATGCACAATGGCTTTGTGAATATCAATAACGAAAAAATGTCTAAAAGTTTAGGGAATAGCTTTTTTATTAAAGACGCCTTGAAAAACTATGATGGCGAGATTTTGCGCAATTACTTATTGGGGGTGCATTATCGCTCTGTTTTGAATTTCAATGAAGAAGACTTGTTAATGAGTAAAAAACGCTTGGATAAAATCTATCGTTTGAAACAGCGCGTTTTAGGGAATCTTGGGGGAATAAATCCAAATTTTAAAAAAGAAATTTTAGAATGCATGCAAGATGATTTAAACGTTTCTAAAGCGTTGAGCGTTTTAGAAAGCATGCTTTCTTCTACGAATGAAAAACTGGATCAAAACCCCAAAAACAAGGCTCTAAAGGGCGAAATTTTAGCGAATTTGAAATTCATAGAAGAACTGCTTGGCATCGGGTTTAAAGACCCTAGCGCGTATTTCCAGTTAGGCGTGAGCGAGAGCGAAAAACAAGACATTGAAAACAAGATAGAAGAAAGAAAACGCGCCAAAGAACAAAAAGATTTTTTAAAAGCCGATAGCATCAGAGAAGAGCTTTTAAACCACAAAATCGCTTTGATGGACACCCCACAAGGCACGATTTGGGAGAAGCTTTTTTAAGCTTTTCAAATTTTACCTATTTACACGCTCTAGCCA
This sequence comes from Helicobacter pylori, assembly GCF_003638305.1. GTDB lineage: Bacteria > Campylobacterota > Campylobacteria > Campylobacterales > Helicobacteraceae > Helicobacter > Helicobacter pylori_DJ. The sequence goes on from NZ_MVYP01000015.1 coordinate 32,216, forward strand.
CAAATTTCAGCCATGTTGCTTTTTAATCTTGTTAAGTTTTATGTTTATTTACCTTAATTTGATAAAAGTTTAACATTGGTTGTAGATACTACATGTTTATAACCTTAATCGTAAATGCAACAGAAATTTTCTAGTCTAGAGTCGCACCCTTTGTGCAAAAATCGTTTTACAAAAAGAAAGGAAGAAAATGGAAATACAACAAACACACCGCAAAATGAATCGCCCTTTAGTTTCTCTTGTTTTAGCAGGAGCGTTGGTTAGCGCCATACCACAAGAGAGTCATGCCGCCTTTTTCACGACCGTGATCATTCCAGCCATTGTTGGGGGTATCGCTACAGGCACCGCTGTAGGAACGGTCTCAGGGCTTCTTAGCTGGGGACTCAAACAAGCCGAAGAAGCGAATAAAACCCCAGATAAACCCGATAAAGTTTGGCGCATTCAAGCAGGAAAAGGCTTTAATGAATTCCCTAACAAGGAGTACGACTTATACCAATCCCTTTTATCCAGTAAGATTGATGGAGGTTGGGACTGGGGGAACGCCGCTAGGCATTATTGGGTCAAAGGCGGGCAATGGAACAAGCTTGAAGTGGATATGAAAGACGCTGTAGGGACTTATAAACTATCAGGGCTTAGAAACTTTACTGGTGGGGATTTAGATGTCAATATGCAAAAAGCCACTTTACGCTTGGGCCAATTCAATGGCAATTCTTTCACAAGCTATAAGGATAGCGCCGATCGCACCACGAGAGTGAATTTCAACGCTAAAAACATCTCAATTGATAATTTTGTAGAAATCAATAATCGTGTGGGTTCTGGAGCCGGGAGGAAAGCCAGCTCTACGGTTTTGACTTTGCAAGCTTCAGAAGGGATTACTAGCAGTAAAAATGCGGAAATTTCTCTTTATGATGGTGCCACGCTCAATTTAGCTTCAAACAGCGTTAAATTAAATGGTAATGTGTGGATGGGCCGTTTGCAATACGTGGGAGCGTATTTGGCCCCTTCATACAGCACAATCAACACTTCAAAAGTAACAGGAGAAGTGGATTTTAACCATCTCACTGTGGGGGATCAAAACGCCGCTCAAGCGGGCATTATCGCTAGCAATAAGACTCATATTGGCACACTGGATTTGTGGCAAAGCGCCGGGTTAAACATTATCGCCCCTCCAGAAGGCGGCTACAAGGATAAACCTAATAATACCACTTCTCAAAGTGGTGCTAAAAACGACAAGCAAGAGATCAGTCAAAATAACAATAGCAACACAGAGGTCATTAACCCACCCAATAACACGCAAAAAACAGAAACTGAACCCACGCAAGTCATTGATGGGCCTTTTGCGGGTGGCAAAGACACGGTTGTCAATATTGATCGCATCAACACTAAAGCCGATGGCACGATTAGAGTGGGAGGGTTTAAAGCTTCTCTTACCACCAATGCAGCTCATTTGAATATCGGCAAAGGCGGTGTCAATCTGTCCAATCAAGCGAGCGGGCGCACCCTTTTAGTGGAAAATCTAACCGGGAATATCACCGTTGATGGGCCTTTAAGAGTGAATAATCAAGTGGGTGGCTATGCTTTGGCAGGATCAAGCGCGAATTTTGAATTTAAGGCTGGTGTGGATACTAAAAACGGCACAGCCACTTTTAATAACGATATTAGTCTGGGAAGATTTGTGAATTTAAAGGTGGATGCTCATACAGCTAATTTTAAAGGTATTGATACGGGTAATGGTGGTTTCAACACCTTAGATTTTAGTGGTGTTACAGGTAAGGTCAATATCAACAAGCTCATCACAGCTTCCACTAATGTGGCCGTTAAAAACTTCAACATTAATGAATTGATTGTTAAAACCAATGGGGTGAGCGTGGGGGAATACACTCATTTTAGCGAAGATATAGGCAGTCAATCGCGCATCAATACCGTGCGTTTGGAAACTGGCACTAGGTCAATCTTTTCTGGGGGTGTCAAATTTAAAAGCGGCGAAAAATTGGTTATAGATGAGTTTTACTATAGCCCTTGGAATTATTTTGACGCTAGGAATATTAAAAATGTTGAAATCACCAGAAAATTCGCTTCTTCAACCCCAGAAAACCCTTGGGGCACATCAAAGCTCATGTTTAATAATCTAACCCTGGGTCAAAATGCGGTCATGGACTATAGTCAATTTTCAAATTTAACCATTTAGGGGGATTTTATCAACAATCAAGGCACTATCAACTATCTGGTCCGAGGCGGGAAAGTGGCAACCTTAAATGTAGGCAATGCAGCAGCTATGATGTTTAATAATGATATAGACAGCGCGACCGGATTTTACAAACCGCTCATCAAGATTAACAGCGCTCAAGATCTCATTAAAAATACAGAGCATGTTTTATTGAAAGCGAAAATCATTGGTTATGGTAATGTTTCTACAGGTACCAATGGCATTAGTAATGTTAATCTAGAAGAGCAATTCAAAGAGCGCCTAGCCCTTTATAACAATAATAACCGCATGGATACTTGTGTGGTGCGAAATGAAAATGACATTAAAGCATGCGGTATGGCTATCGGCAATCAAAGCATGGTGAACAACCCTGACAATTACAAGTATCTTATCGGTAAGGCATGGAGAAATATAGGCATCAGTAAAACGGCTAACGGCTCTAAAATTTCGGTGTATTATTTAGGCAATTCTACGCCTACTGAGAATGGTGGCAATACCACAAACTTGCCTACAAGCACCACTAATAATGTGCGTTCTGCTAACTACGCCCTCGTGAAGAACGCTCCTTTCGCTCACAGCGCCACTCCTAATTTAGTCGCTATCAATCAGCATGATTTTGGCACTATTGAGAGCGTGTTTGAATTGGCTAACCGCTCTAAAGATATTGACACGCTTTATACTCATTCAGGTGCGCAAGGCAGGGATCTCTTACAAACTTTATTGATTGATAGCCATGATGCGGGTTATGCCAGACAAATGATTGATAACACAAGCACCGGTGAAATCACCAAGCAATTGAATGCGGCCACTACCACTTTAAACAACGTAGCCAGTTTAGAGCATAAAACCAGCGGCTTACAAACTTTGAGCTTGAGTAATGCGATGATTTTAAATTCTCGTTTAGTCAATCTCTCTAGGAGACACACCAACAATATCAACTCGTTCGCTCAACGCTTACAAGCTTTAAAAGGCCAAAGATTCGCTTCTTTAGAGAGCGCGGCAGAAGTGTTGTATCAATTTGCCCCTAAATATGAAAAACCTACCAATGTTTGGGCTAGCGCTAATGTGGAAGCGCGCTATTATTATGGGGACACTTCATACTTCTATATGAACGCTGGAGTTTTACAAGAGTTCGCTCGCTTTGGCTCTAATAACGCCGCGTCTTTAAACACCTTTAAAGTGAATACCGCTCGCAACCCTTTAAATACCCATGCGAGAGTGATGATGGGTGGGGAATTGAAATTAGCTAAAGAAGTGTTTTTGAATTTGGGCGTGGTTTATTTGCACAATTTGATTTCCAATATAGGCCATTTCGCTTCCAATTTAGGAATGAGGTATAGTTTCTAATACCGATCTAAAACCCATGCTTTGGCATGGGGTGTGATGAGTTAAAAAAATATAACTAGGGGGAGTGTGTTAGCAAACTAACCCCAAATAATGGGTTAGCCTTCAAATAAATTCTGCTTAACGCAAACAAAAAGACTCTAGCTTTTTAAAAATCTTAAACAAAACATATTGTATAAGAAATTTTTTATTCAGCCTAGTGTTTAAAAATTCAAAAAAACTCTTTTTGTTGTGGTTATTGAGTTCAGTAAAAGTTTCAATTTTACCCACTAAATTCTCAAAAACTAAAGAGTCAAAAGAAGTTTTAAAAGCGACTTGGTGCCATTCTTTAGAATACGGGTAGCCAAAATGCTTCCAAGGCTTTTCATCAGCATAAAAATGCAACATGCAAGCATCAGATTTTTTAGGTATCATTCTCGTCCCAACCATGCGTGGATGGACATTATACTTGCAAGGCATTTCTAAAATACGCCCTTGACAAACAAGCACGAATAAATCTTGTTCTGGCAACAATAACCCTTCATCTCTTGTTTTAAAAAAATCAATCAGCTTTTCTTCCAAATGACTCTCCCTCCACAACGCCAAATTGACCAGCATAAAACCTGCATTAAAAGGGTTTTCATATAGAATTCCCACTTCTTGAAAGCTCAGGCTTTTATGATTGAGTTTGACACCCATTCCCTTAGACCAATTAAGCCGAGATGCAAACAAATCATTAGCGCTATGAATGTTAATCAATGAGAGATCTTCTTTGGTCGCTCCAAAATACGCTCCATCCATAGGGATAAAAAAGCTCTCGCTAATATCGCCCACGAACAAGGTATCCACATCAAACATGATAATTTTTTCATATTGAGAAAAAATACTCGCTAGCAACAAACGGCATAAAATCATTTTAGAAAAACGCTTTTTAGCGAAAGGATTGAGTCTTAAGAAAAGTTGAGAAACCAATTTAAAAGGGTAAGCGTCATTCTTTGAAATATCACAAAATTCAATACCAGAAAACGCGCTAAAGGGGGCTATAGTCCGCTTTAATTTTTCTGCATTTTCAGCGCTCAAACTATCCACTAAACAATGGATTTGATAAAAGAGTTTTACCCCATCTCTTTCTTGCGTGCAAGAAGAAAGCATGGAATATAAACTCACACCCGCAGGGATACAATAATTATTGTCAAAAGCTACTATTATAGGGATAGTTTGAAATGAGGGGGGGGGGGGGGGAAACAGGTGTGCTAATTTTCATAAAAACCCTTTAAAAAAAAAAATAAACCAAATATTATAACTCAAAAATCCCCTTCTTTCAACCCCTACAACGCATACACGACAAGCTTGTTATCATGCCAGATCGCTTCTAGGGGCGTGTCATAAAGCGCGCTTAAATTGTGCGAAGTCATAGCGATTGGCGTGGAAGCTTGTAAAAAAAGTTTTTTATCTTTGAGCATGACCACATGCGTGGAGTGCCTGGCAACCAAATTAGGATCATGGATATTGACTAAAACGCTCAATTCTCGTTTTTTCATCTCATCTTTAATCGCATCAAAAAAAAGGGCTTGGTTTTTTAAATCTAACGCGCTCGTAGGCTCATCCAGTAACAATAAGGGCGTTCTTTGCAATAAACTTCTGGCTAAAAGCACCATTTGCCTTTGACCGCCGGACAAATCGTTAATGCCTTGATCTTTTAAGGACTCTAAATTCAAGCGCTCTAAAACGCTAGTCGCTTCTTTAATGTGCTTGGCTTTAGGCATGGCGAATAGATTCAAATGCGTCGCTTTCCCCATTAAAACAAAATCCAACACGCTGAAATTAAACGCATAATATTCCACTTGGGGGATATAAGCGATTAGTTTGGCTTTTTCATAAGGCTTTAAGGGTAAAATATCTTTGTTACACGCCTTGATTTCGGTTTCTTCTAAAGGCTTCAAAAGCCCTAAAAGGCATTTTAAAAGCGTGGTTTTACCGGAGCCATTAGGTGCTAAAATGCTGGTGATGCTGTTTTTTGGCACGCTAAAACTCAATTTATCCAAAATGAGTTTTTGAGAATATTTAAAGGATAGGTTTTTAACTTCTAAGACCATCACACCCCCCTAGTTCTAAACAAAAGCCACAAGAAAAAAGGCGCTCCTAAAACGCTTGTCGCAATGCCTACCGGTAAATCATAGGGGGTAATGGTTTTAGCCGCCACATCCGCTAAAAGCAAGAAAAACGCCCCCATTAACAAAGAGCTTAAAAGCAATTTTTGTAAATTCGCCCCAAAAAACAACCTAGCCACATGCGGAATGACCAACCCAATCCAGCCAATCGTGCCGGACACGCTCACCGCTAAAGCGCTCGCCACGCTCACGCACACCAGACAAAGCGATCGTAACAGCACTGGGTTAATCCCCAAGCTCAAACTTTGCGCATCGCTCAAGCTCAATAAATTGATGCGCCACCTTAACAAAAAGAGCGGGATAAAGCCTAAAGATAGCCCTATGAAAGCGATCAAGCAATCCTTATAACTGCTTAAAGACAAGCTCCCTAAAAGCCACACGACAATCGCTTGCGCTTTTTGGGGGATCACAAAGAATTTTATCGCTCCGGCAAGTGCGCTTAAAAACGCGCTCAACACCACCCCTGAAAGCACCAACGAAAGGACGGAATTACCCAAAACCCTATTCATCGCTAAGACAGCAAGACTGGCTAAAATCGCCCCAAAAAACGCTAAAATCGCAATGTTAGACTCCACTACCGCTATCGCCATCGCCACGCCTAGCATCGCCCCGCTAGAAATCCCTAATAAAAAGGGATCAACTAAGGGGTTTCTAAAAATCGTTTGCATCACCACCCCACTCCCGGACAAACTCGCCCCCACTAAAAGCGCTAAAATCACTCGTGGTAATCGTATTTCTAAAATAATAACACTTAAAGAGCTCAGTTCTTCATTGTGCAAAAAGTGGTTTTTCACATTCAGGCACACTTCTTTCCATTCTTCCAAACTCAAAGACTCCCCTCCAAACAACAGCACCACCACCGCTAAAATCACGCAAGCTAATGCAATATGATAGGTTTTAAGCATCACGCTTCCTTTTAAGAACGATTAATCTGAACAAAGAATCATACCAGCTACTCGGGAGGATTTGATACAACGCCAACAACAATTGGGTTTTTAAGCCGATCAAATAACGAGCCTTGATTTTTTGACTCATGCTAAGAAAAACGATTTTTTGCGCCACGGCTTTAGCGCTTAGGGCGTTTTGATACACGCCAGAATAAAAATTTTTGGTTTTTTCTAAATCCAAAGCATAAACGCTATCTTTTCGCTCATCGTTTTCAAAAGCGGTTTTTTCCCAATTGCTTTTCACCGGGCCTGGCTCAATCAAACACACTTGAACATTAAAGGGTTTAAGCTCTAAACGCAAGGCATCGCTATAAGCCTCTAAGGCATGCTTACTCGCGCTGTAATGGCCTAAAAAGAGCATGCTCATACGCCCCGCTATGGAAGAAAGGTTAAAAATCTTAGAATGGGGCTTGTTTTTTAATAAGGGCAAACAAAGTTGCACCACTTCACAAAGGGCGAAAAAATTCACGCTAAATTGCTTTTTAACCTCTTCAATGGGCGTGTCTTCCACGCTCCCAAACACCCCATAACCAGCAGAATTGATCAAAACATCGCAATGATTTTCTTTAGCGCTGATGTTTGAAAACACTTCCTTTAAAGCGTTAGAATCGCTCACATCAATATCAACGCACTCGCACAACGCATGGTTTAAGGCTACGCACAAAGTCGCATGCCTAGAGAGCGCATAGACCTTATAGCCTTGATCTAATAGCATTAACGCGCACTCTAACCCAATCCCAGAACTCGCCCCAGTGATAACCGCCACCTTTTGGCTTTCTTTTTTCTCTTCTTTCTCTCCAACGCCCATTATTTAACGCTAACCCTCTTATTATTTTTCTAATTCCTCTAATATTCACTTAATATTACTTAATTTTTACTAATATATAGTTCTTGGAATGTTTTTTACAAAAAACGTTTTTAACACCAATTTTAAATTAAGGAGAAGCAATGCCTCAAATACAATCATCGCATTCCAATCATTTTGATTTCACTATAGACACAGCGGATCGCACTAAATTATTGATGAGCTATTTAGTCGTGCCTACAACCGCTAATTTCAACAACGTCATGCATGGGGGGGAATTATTGAATTTATTGGATAAAGTGGCTTATGTGTGCTCAACTCGTTATTGCGCTAAAGGAACGGTCACTTTAAGCGTGGATGGGGTTACTTTTAAATACCCCATTCCTGTAGGGAATTTGCTCACTTTTTTAGCCAGCATCAATTATGTGGGCAACACCTCGTGCGAAGTGGGGATTAAGGTTTTGAGCGAAGATATTAAAACTCGTGAAATCACGCACACTAATTCTTGCTATTTCACGATGGTGGCTGTAGAAAATGGCAAACCCACCCCCATGCCTAAATACGAGCCTAAAACAGAGGTTGAAATCCGCCGTTATGAAGGGGCTTTGAAGCGCAAGGAAATGCGTACACGAGGGTATTTAAAAAGCGGGAAACACGAGGGTGTTTAAAAAGCGGGAAACACGAGGGTGTTTAAAAAGCGGGAAACACGAGGGTGTTTAAAAAGCAAAAAAGCGTAAGCGGTGTTTTACCCCTGAATTTATCCCTAAAAAAGGGGGGTAGTTGGTTTAAGCGTTATAAATTGTGTGGGTGGGTTAAAACAGCTCGCTATGACTGCCTAACCTTAACAAAATAAGCTCATCATCTTTCACTAAATACACAAGCAAAATATCAGGCTTAATGTGGCATTCTCTAAAAGGTTTCCACTTTCCCTTTAAGGCAT
>NZ_MVYP01000016.1:0-37954 GCF_003638305.1 Helicobacter pylori
GTTTTGAGCGTTAGAAATCGTTTGGATGCGTTCTTGATTCAAAAAGGGGTTATTGTGCTCAACGGCATGACTGATGGAATATTCAAAACCCACGCTCGCATACGCCCCATTTTCTTCAGCGATACAATAAGATAAAAATAATAAAGATAAAGATAAGGGTAAAGATAAAGAATATAAGGCTTTTTGAAATTGCATGGGTGATCCTGTTATGAATTAGGCTTGTTAAAAACAGGTTTAATGATACCATTAAAAAGCATAGCGCATACCAATATTTCCGGTAATATTAATATCTTTATAATCAAGCCCAAACCTAGCCCCAATGCCCGCATTCACATAAAAGGTTTTGAATAACCTTATCTCCCCGCCTGTGATAATGCTGGCAAAAGTGTTGTATCTGCCACCATCTCTATAGCTTAGGGTGTTATTACCAATAAAACGCACCATTTTATCCCCCATAGAATTAATAAATAAATCTCTGCCCACATCCGCAATCACAAAATAATAAGAGTTTTTATTGAAATAATGCCGACTTTCTAGGGCAAAATTGATCGTTAGAACGGATTTTTTATTAGGGTCAGCATTGGCTCTGAATTGATTATAAATAGGGTCATCCATAATACCCCTTAAACCAGACAAACCAATGTAATAATAAGCTAAGCCTATTTGGGGTTTAAAAATAACGCTTTTATCTTTAAACATGAAGTCATAGCCATAATTGATTTTAGCGTCAGTCGTCCAAGTGTCGTATTTGTAAGACTGATTGATGATTGAGAGTAGGGGGTCATAGGAGTTGATGAAAGTTTTATTGTATCCCCAAGTCTCATTCAAGCTCATGGTTAATTCGCTTCTTTTGATAAACGCTCGGCTATAAACGCCCACATTGACATTGCTAGAGCCTGATTGAGTGATGTTTGCATGGAACCCGCTATACCCATAAGCGGCATAACCCCCCACAATCACGCCCTTAATGAATCGGTCATACCCTATATTGATACCATATAAAGTTCCAGTGCCTCCATTAATGAAACTAGCCCCTCCAACTCCTGTCGCCCACACATTATTTTTAACTCTATTCCTTTGAGAGTATTTTAAAATCACATCCATAGCGTTAGGGATCGCATCAGCAAACCGCTTGTTTTTAAGGGCTTCTAAGCGTTCTAAGAAATCAGAACGGGCGAAAGTTGAAGTGTCAGAGAGCTTGGCTAAACGACTCATTTGTTGCGTGTAGGTGTTGATCTGTAAAATATTAGTGGCGTCATTTTTAAAATCAGGGTTAGCGATGACTTCTAAAGTGTTAGCAATATCCCCAGCGATCGTGGTTAAATCTTTTACGGAATGGCTTTCTAAATAATAGGGAGCGAATAAAGGGCTTCCCTTAGTTTCAAAGATTTTATTGAGCCAATTAATCGCTTGATTACCTCCAGCTTGATCAATGCTATCCACGCTTTGAACGCCCTGAATTTGAGCGATATATTGTTTTAAAGTTGGGGCTTGTAGGTTATTGATAGGATCATTAGAAACAGCGATTTTCACTTTATTATAAAGAATGGAAGTGTAAATGTATTGGTTTTGAGAGTCCTTAAAGCCTACAAATAAACCGCCATCTTTAATATTCACGGCTTGCCCGTTATAGGTTAAGCCGTTGTCAGTCATCACCATGTGCTTGCCATTAATATCAATGAGCGCATAAAGCTTAAGGTAATTATCTAGGCTACTGCCTCCTGTGATTTGGTTGTTATACCCGTAATAAATGGCTTTAGCGCTATCAATCAGCGTGTAAGTGCCTGCTTCTTTTGAAGAAGTGTTGAACTGGATTAAGGAGTTATTGTCATTAGCCATGATTGTCGCTGCGCCTTGAATATTGATAATAGCATGGCTAGCTGAATGACTGATATTAAACACCAAATCGCCATAGCTATTAAAATTCCCCATGACATTCAAGCCACTAGCGTTAGTGCTTAAAGTCGCTTGTTGGTTTAAGGTGAAATTACCATTAATATTAGCCGTAGAGTTAGAGGCGTTGTTAAAAGCGTTGGTGATCGTTAAATTATTGGCTTGCAAGGTCGCGTTTTCATTGAGATTGAGCGTGCCTATAACGCTATTATTTGTTACTTGAGACAAATCAATAGCCCCATTAGAAGCGATTGCGCCTAAGAAAGTGAAGTTATTAGCGCGCACGCTTAAAGACTCATTGGTGGGGGTTACGCTAGAGTTTGCAGAAGAGCTGTTTTTGGTTGTAGGGCAATTGGCTAAATTGATACAAATTTCCCCTTTTTGAACGCTCACATTATTCAAACCCGCATTAAGGCTTAAGCCATTAGTGGCGTTTAGGGTGGTGATATTGATGTTAGAAACACCGTTAGAAGCAAAAATCAATGCGCCTTGATACTTGCTAAAGTCAATCGTATTATCGCCATTAAAAATAATAGACTTGTTGGCGACAAAATTCAAACTGCCCCCTGTAGCGTTGCTAAAAGAGCTGTTATTGACAAAAACATAGCCATTGCTTAAAAAGTTAAAATACCCTTTTTGCCAAAAATCATGCAAGCCTCTAGGCGATAAAAGAGCGCCTAAATCGTTTTCTTTGAGCGCGTTTTGTAAAGAGGGCGGCAACACGCTCCCTAAACCTTGATTATAAACGCCGCTCAACCCGCCTTGAGAAATGATATTATTGATGATATTACTCACTAAGCCTTGACTTTCTAGCTTTTTGACAACATCTTGTCCTAAAAACTCGTTCAACAAGTCGTTCGCTACCACACCAATATCTTTTTGCAAGCTTGTAGGGGGGTTAGTAATATCCTTTAAAACCACGCCTAAAATAGAGCTTAATTCAGAAGCGTCTATATACCCACCGATGAAATTCAAAAGCCCTTTATCGTCTAGCATGCTTTTTAAAGACTGCTTAGCAAGGTAGTTTTCTATGACGGATGGGGTAACAAAATTACCAAAAATGCTTAGTTTTTGACTGATAATGTTTTGGATTTCATTCATGACTCCACTATTATTCAATAAATCATCTAAGTTATTTTGACCTATAAGTTGGCCCAAGGTTTCATCTTGCAAGCTAGCGGGTAATTCCTTACTCAAAGGGCTTAGAGCGTTTTCTATAAAGTTTCCTAAACCGCCGGCTTGCTTGATTTTTTCCATAGCCATTTGACTGAGAACATTCGCTAAATTCCCTTGATTAAAGATTTTATCAATCCCTTCTTGGCCCAAAAGATTAAAGATATTGTCTGTGGCTTGAGCTTCTATATTAGCTTTATTCAACACTAAGTTATTAGCGCTTTGAAAGGTTACATCCGCGCTCCCTCCGCTTTCAAAGGCGTTACCACTTCCAATTGTCCCGGTAATATAAATGCTTTTAGCTTTAAAATCAGCGTTAATGTAGCCTAAATAAGGGGAAGTTGAGCCTAATAATTGCCCCAAGTAAGTGTTCCTAAAAGAAGAACAAGTGGCGCTATCTAGCGCGCAAGGACTGCTATAGCCATTGCCCCCAAACCATATAGAGCTAGTAGAGTTTGTAACATTATCTTGAGTAGCGCCTATAACGAGATTCCCGTTATTAAAGGTTTGATTGATGTTGTCAGTCAAATGGTTGATAATGTCTAGGAGCGCTTGCTTTTGCGCTTGGGTGATTTTAATCTTGTCTAAGAGTTGCAACACTTCATTGATGTTAGTGATATTGTCTAATTGGTTGGATTCAATCATTTCTTTTAAGGTAGCGGAATTTTGAGAAAGGATCCCTAAAAGCGTTTTTAAATTCTCGCTAGAAAAACCCTTATTGTAGATATTTAAACTATTCAAAGGCTGGTTAAACGGGCTATAAGTGCCTGGGGTTTGAGGCGTTTGAGAGCCTTTAGGGGTGAAAAGGCCTTTAATATTGCTTGTTAAGTAATAAGTGCCTGCTTGATTGTCGCTATAATCATAGCTATAACCGGTAGGATTTTGCTTAGAAGCTTGGTAATTATAAAGCTCAGGAGCGATATTGAAAATAGTGTTAGAAGCCGAGTTGGGGTTATTTAAAACTTCTATGGTTAAATCCCCATTTTTAATGCTCTCTTGAATGATTTGAGAAGAATTGAGAGGGTTTATAAACGACCAAGTTTGAATGTTGTTATTATCGCTATAGGTAGCGTTTTGGATTTTCATGCCATAAAAAAGGATTTTTTCATAGCCATTAGCCCCACTAATGCCAGTAATCCCTTTTTGAGCGTTTAGGATGTTGTAAGTTACAGATTTTGTAATATTGTCAAAAATATTGATGTCAGATAAATTAATATCCCCATTACTCCCTAAAACAAACTGCCCGCTAACATTCATTAAAGCCTTAGTTAAAGAGGGCGTATAACCATTAAAATTTAACGCCCCATTAGCCGTAAGGTTATTAAAATTCAATGAGCTTGTGCTGTCAAAATTAAAGCTTGCTGTATCAATAGTCGTGTTGCCTCCAAAATCAGCCTGGCTTGCGCCTTGAAAATTGATATTAGCGTTTAAAGAGCTTGTGTTATTGGCTGATAAAACGCTATCGTCTAAATTGATAGTGGTGTTGTTTGAAAAACTAGCACTAGAAGCGTTGAGCTTGCTGCTCGCATTAAGACTGAGTGTCCCACCATTAAAAAAGAGGCTATTAAAGGTCGCTTGACTCCCATTATAGATATTGAGACTCGCTTGATTGTTAAAAGCGCTTGCGCCGCTTGCGTTCAAAACGCTTTGATTGTCTAAGCTCAAATTAGAATTGTTATCAAGCGTTAAAGAATTTTTAAAAGCGGCTTGACTTTTATTACCAAGCGTGATATTAGCGTTGTTTTGCAAGGTTGTATCGCCATTAAAGTTCAGCAAACTTTGAGAGCTAAGCGTAAAACTCGTGTTGCCTAAAAGCTGTGTCGTAGCGTTAAAATTGCTTGTCCCCCTAGAATACAAGACATTGAAAACCGCTTGCGTGTTATTGAAAATAAGGCTATTAGCCTGCAAATTATAGATCGCTCCCCCATTCAAACGAGAATTGACAAAGCTTAAAGAATTAGCGGCATTCGCGCTGATAACGCTTGATCCTCCAGGGTTTGTAAAGCCGCTGAACGAAGCGTTAGAAAAGGAAATATTCTTAGCGCTAAAACTGAATTTCCCCCAAGTCATATCGCTAAAACTGGAATTGGTTACGCTGATATTATTTAGAGCGTCAAAAGCGGCATAGGAATGCTGACTAGCCCCCGTTTGAATCATTTTAGTAACGGTTTCAGCGTCATTATAATTCAAGCCATCCATAGTGATGTTATCGCTTGCTTTAAAGGTGATGTTCGCTCCCCCGCCATCTGAATTTGAAACGCCTTCACCGGTTTTAAAATTATTGGTCAAGTAAATGTTGGCCGCATTAAAAGTCCCAGTAATATAACCAAAACCTCCATGCCCTATCCAAATCAAGCCGTTAGTGTTCGCGCTCTCTGTATTATTCCCTATGATCAAAGTGCCATTTTGGATATTCACGCCAAAACTTCTTCCAAATAAATTGGCTGTATAAGTGCTGAGCGTGTTGCCGCTTTGACCGCTCTGTCCTGAAAGATTGGGATCAATATAATAAACCCCTTTGTTTGAGTAAGTTTGATTTTGGAGGTTATAGACCCCATTCCACACATTCGTTGTGGGTAAATTTTGAGTAGGGGGTGTGGGTGGAACTTTATTAGGGGGAGTGTTTTGTGCGGTGTGTTTTGTAGGAGTGGGTGTAGGGCTTGGTGTGGGGCTTGCAGGCTTAGCGTTAGCTATCGCTTGCTTTAATCCCTCTTGTTCAGCGTTAAAAGTCTTTTCTTCGTTTTGTAAGGTTTGTTCATCTTGTTGTTCTTGTTTTTGCACAGTATTAAAGGCTTGTTCGTTAAAGCCTGTGGTGGAGTTGGCTAATTGTTTGATTTGAGCTAAATCTTTTTCTAACGCTTGCTCATCTTGTTGGATTTTTTGGTTGGTGTTTTCTAAACCTTGAGCGTCTTTAGCGACAGTAGTATTTTTGCTTTGAGTGTAGCTTGTATCATTATTTGCGATCGTGTTGTCGCTAGTAACATTATTCAAAGCGCTCTGGGAATGAGTGAGATCCTCTTGATAGGTTTGTTGGGCTTGAGCTTGTTCTTGTTTTTGTTGTTGTTCTTGCGCTTGTTGTATCGCTTGTTTTAATCCCTCTTGTTCAGTGTTAAAAGTCTTTTCATCATTCTGTAAGGTTTGTTCATCTTGTTGTTCTTGTTTTTGTGCATTCTTAAAGGCTTGTTCGTTAAAGCCTGTGGTGGAGTTGGCTAATTGTTTGAGATTGTTTAAATCTCCTTGTAACGCTTGTTCGTCTTGTTGGATTTGTTGGTTGGTGTTTTCTAAACTTTGAGCGTCTTTAAGGATAGTAGCATTTTTGCTTTGAGTGTAGCTTGTATCATTGCTTGCGATCTTATTATCACTAGTAGCGTTATTTAAAGCGTTTTGGGAATGAGCTACATCCTCTTGATAGGTTTTTTGGGCTTTGGCTTGTAAATCGTCTCCTAAAAATTGGGTAATAATGGATTGGTTGTTAAAGGTTTCTTGTAAGGTTTCATCTTGCCCGTTAATGTCAAAGGTTACATCATAAGTGTTATTACCCACTCCAACATAACTAATGGCTTTATCGCCCTTATAGTTGATTAAATCCCACAAATAGCTTTGATAAACCCCATACTGAATGGTCCCATTTGTCGTGAGAATGTCATAGGTTTGGTTGCTATTAAGGGTTTGATTGAGGTTAAAAATCGCACCAGAACCAAAAGACACGCTACCTTTAAGGCTAGCAAAAGGCGAACTTGAATTTAAAGTGTTAGTGCCTGAAAAACTCACCTTGCTGGTATTAAAATTATAAGTGCCTTGATTGAAGGTGTCGTTATTAAAGCTAGCGTTATTATTAAAATTATAAGTGCCTTGATTGAAATTGCTGTTTTCAAAAGTGGATTGGGCGCTATTAAAGTGATAAGTCCCTTGATTGAAGTTACTGTTATCAAAGCTTGAAGTGGCGCTGTTACTAAAGTTATAAGTGCCTTGATTGAAGTTCGTTTGATTGAAGGAGATGGCGCTATGATTATTATTACCGCTGAAATTAAAGCCCCCATCAGTGTCGTCTGTAAAGCTAGAGCCACTGACCTTGATATTAGAGCCTTTAAAATTCATGTAAGAGTGTTGCGTCCCTGCATCGTTATTGTCAAAACTCGCTTGATTGATAGTGATATTGTTAGCCGCATTAAAATTGAGCGTGACCCCACCACCATCAGAATAGGAGTTTCCGGTTGTGATATGGCTAGAATTAAAATTCATCGTTTGAGCGTCATAAGTGCCTGTGATATAGCCGACATCACCCCCATTAATACCTGTGCCTCCAAAGCGGATGTTCCCTCCCACATTAAGCGTGCCGCCATTGAATTTTTGCGTGAAACTAGCCCCACCAGCGCTATAAGTGGTAAGAGTGTTTAAATAATAAGTCCCAGAGCCTTGAGCGCTACTAAAAAGGCAATAAGAGTTGTGCGTGGGTGAATTAGGACCGCTTTCAATATTGTCTTGATAATTCCAAGACGACCATGACCAATAACGGCATTCGTTAGCCCTTAGGTGGGATAACCCCCCTAACGCTCCTATCAATAAAACCGAAGCTTTTAAAAAAGATTTGTTGCGATTAGAGAGCTTTTTAATAGGTTTTAAAGCTTTTTTATGGCATTTTAAGGGCTTTTCACGCTTTAAGATTTGATTCAATGTGAAAATTTCCTTTGAGATCTTATTTAATTTGAAAGATCCCTTTGAAATAAACTTGGAAATCAATCTAGCCTTTTTAAACGCCATTAAAACTCCAATCGTTTTTATTAAATCCCACATTATACAATTTGATGTTAAACAAGCTCAAAAAGATTCGCAAAATGACTTAATAATGATACATAAACTGCGCCATATCCACCAAACGATTAGAATACCCCCATTCGTTATCATACCACCCCATGATTTTGACCATATTCTCTAGCGTGAAAGTCAAATCAGGTGCGATGATAACGCTATGCGGATTAGAAATGAAATCAGAACTCACCCTTTCTTTTAAATCTATCTCTAACACGCCTTTTAAAACCCCTTTGGAAGCTTCAATCAATAAATCATTGATCGGATCTTTAAAGGCCTTTTTTTCTAAAAACAAACTCAAATCTATCATGGACACATCAAGGCTAGGTACTCTCACGCTATGCCCATGCATTTTATTTTTGAGATTGGGTAACACTTTATGCAAGGCTAGAGCGGCTTTAGTGGTGGTGGGGATAATGTTGCTTGCGGCTGCTCTTGAGCGCCGTTTATCCAAAGGGTGGGCCAAATCAATGAGTTTTTGATCGCTTGTATAGCTATGAATAGTCGTTAGCATGCCTTCTTTAATATTAAAAGCTTTATCTAAAATCGCGCAAATGGGCGCGATAGCGTTAGTCGTGCAAGAGGCGTTAGAAACAATGGCTTGGTTTTGATAGAGAAAATGATTGACCCCATACACTAAAGTGGGGTATTGTTTTTCATCGTATTCGCCCATAAAAGGAGCGGATAACAACACCTTTTTAGCCCCAAGCAAAAGATAATTTTCTAGCGTTTTAGGCTCTAAAAACTTCCCTGAACACTCTAGGATAACACCCACGCCTTTCAAGTCTTTGATGCTATTAAAAACAGGGATTTCTAACGAGCCGATAATAAGCTTGTAATTAGAGTAATGCGCCTCTTTAAAAAGCAGCCCATGCGCGCTGTCATGCTCTAAAAGATAAGCGAGAATTTCCCAATTAGCAGGATCATTGATGCCTATCACTTCTAGTTGAGGTTTTGTATCGTTGCGCTCTAAAATCGCTCTTAAAACGCATCTCCCAATGCGGCCAAATCCATTGATAAAAATTTTCATCGTAACTATTATCCTATTTTCAGACTTCAATTTCAATTTTAGGGGGTTTTGTTTGGTATTTTACTACATTTTGCGCTATTATATTGAACCTAGCTATAGGGTTAATTAAAATTATTTATTGAGTTGAAATTCAAGGAGTAAAACATGGCATTGTATGACAGAGCTAATTCTCGTAACGCGTATGCAGAAGATTCTTTATTGCATGAAAGCGAGCTGGTGGGTTTTGTTAAAACGACTTACAAGTTCTTTGCGGGCAGTTTGTTACTAGCGACTATTGGGGCGTTACTGGGTTTAATGAATTTTCAAGCCGTAGTGCAGTATAAATGGGTGTTTTTTATCGCTGAAATTGCGGCGTTTTTTGGTTTGATGTTTTCTAAATCTAAACCCGGATTGAATCTATTCATGCTATTTGCTTTCACTTCATTATCAGGGGTTACTCTAGTGCCTTTGTTGGGTATGGTGATTGCAAAAGCTGGTTTAGGGGCGATTTGGCAGGCTTTGGGCATGACGACTATTGTTTTTGGTTTGATGAGCGTGTATGCCCTTAAAACTAAAAACGATCTAGCGAATATGGGTAAAATGCTCTTTATCGCTTTGATTGTGGTGGTGGTGTGTTCACTCATTAACTTATTTTTGGGTAGCCCCATGTTCCAGGTTGTCATTGCGGGAGCGAGTGCGGTTTTATTCAGTCTTTATATCGCTTATGACACCCAAAATATCGTTAAAGGCATGTATGATAGCCCCATTGATGCGGCGGTGAGCTTGTATTTAGACTTTTTGAATGTCTTCATTTCTATCTTGCAAATCATTGGTATTTTTTCAGACAGAGACAAATAGTTTGAAAAAATAGGGGGGGACGCCACGCAAAAACCTAATAAAAAATATTTTAAAATATTGATAACGCTTCGTTTTATATTCTTTCTTTAAGGATTGGTTATGCCTAAACGCACCGATATTTCCAACATTCTACTGATAGGCTCAGGCCCTATTGTGATCGGGCAAGCTTGTGAGTTTGACTACTCAGGGACTCAAAGTTGTAAAACCTTAAAATCTTTAGGTTATAGAGTGATCTTAATCAATTCTAACCCGGCCACCGTGATGACTGACCCTGAATTTTCTCATCAAACTTATATCCAACCCATCACCCCAGAAAATATCGCCGCTATCATCAAAAAAGAAAAGATTGACGCTATTTTACCCACAATGGGCGGGCAAACCGCTTTGAATGCGGTCATGCAAATGCACCAAAAGGGCATGTTAGAAGGCGTGGAGCTTTTAGGGGCTAAGATTGAAGCGATTAAAAAAGGCGAAGACAGGCAGGCTTTCAAAGAAGCGATGTTAAAAATCGGGATGGATTTGCCTAAAGGGCGTTACGCTTATAACGAATTAGAAGCCCTAGAAGCCATTAATGAAATTGGCTTTCCAGCCATTATTAGAGCGAGTTTCACGCTGGCTGGGGGAGGGAGTGGGGTCGCTTATAATATTGAAGAGTTTCAAGAATTGGTTAAAAACGCCCTAGACGCTTCGCCCATTAATGAAATTTTGATTGAAGAGTCCTTGTTGGGGTGGAAAGAATACGAAATGGAAGTCATACGAGACAGCAAGGACAATTGCATCATCGTGTGTTGTATTGAAAACATTGATCCCATGGGCGTTCATACCGGCGATAGCATCACCATCGCTCCAAGCCTCACCTTAACCGATAAAGAATACCAACGCATGCGCGATGCGAGCTTTGCGATTTTGAGAGAAATTGGCGTGGATACGGGCGGGAGTAATGTGCAATTTGCGATCCACCCAGAGACTTTAAGAATGGTTGTGATTGAAATGAACCCACGAGTGAGTCGCAGCTCCGCATTAGCTTCAAAAGCGACCGGTTTTCCCATTGCAAAAGTGGCTACCATGCTTGCGGTGGGTTTTAGCTTAGATGAAATCAAAAACGATATTACCAACACCCCGGCGAGTTTTGAGCCTAGTTTGGATTATATCGTGGTGAAAATCCCTCGCTTTGCGTTTGAAAAATTTGCCGGTGTTTCTAGCACTTTAGGGACTTCTATGAAAAGCATTGGCGAAGTGATGGCGATAGGGGGGAATTTCTTAGAAGCCTTACAAAAAGCACTATGCTCTTTGGAAAACAATTGGCTAGGGTTTGAATCGTTAAGCAAAGATTTAGAAGCGATCAAAAAGGAAATCCGCCGGCCCAATCCCAAACGCTTGCTTTATATCGCTGATGCGTTCAGGCTCGGCGTTTGCGTGGATGAAGTGTTTGAATTGTGCCAGATTGACAGGTGGTTTTTATCTCAAATTCAAAAGCTAGTCAAAGCAGAAGAGGGCATCAATTCTAGCGTTTTAACGGACGCCAAAAAATTAAGAGGGCTTAAAAATTTAGGCTTTAGCGATGCCAGGATTGCCGCTAAAATCAAAGAAAATGAAAATTTAGAGATCAGTCCTTTTGAAGTGGAATTAGCCAGAATGCATTTACAAATCGCGCCCAATTTTGAAGAAGTGGACACTTGCGCGGCGGAGTTTTTATCGCTCACGCCTTATTTGTATTCCACCTATGCCCCTAACCCTTTGCCCCCTATTGAAAACAAACAAGAAAAACAAGAAAAGAAAATCCTAATCATAGGCTCTGGGCCTAATCGCATCGGTCAAGGCATTGAATTTGATTATTGTTGCGTGCATGCGAGCTTTGCTTTAAAAGATTTGAACGTTAAAAGCGTCATGCTCAATTGCAATCCAGAAACCGTAAGCACGGATTATGACACGAGCGATGCGCTCTATTTTGAACCCATTCATTTTGAGTGCGTGAAAAGCATCATTCAAAGGGAGCGAGTGGATGGCATTATCGTGCATTTTGGAGGACAAACCCCTTTAAAACTCGCTAAAGATTTAGCCAAAATGCAAGCCCCCATTATTGGCACGCCTTTTAAGGTGATTGATATTGCAGAAGATAGAGAAAAATTTTCCCTCTTTTTAAAAGAGCTTGACATTAAGCAGCCTGAAAACGGCATGGCTAAGAGTATTGATGAAGCTTATAGTATCGCTAATGTGATTGGTTTCCCTATCATTGTGCGCCCTAGTTATGTGCTAGGCGGGCAACACATGCAAATTTTAGAAAATATTGAAGAACTGCACCATTATTTAGAAAGCGTTACGCATTCTTTGGAAATTAGCCCTAAAAATCCGCTCCTCATTGATAAGTTTTTAGAAAAAGCAGTGGAATTAGATGTGGATGCCATTTGCGATAAAAAAGAGGTCTATATTGCCGGCATTTTACAGCATATTGAAGAAGCCGGAATCCATTCAGGCGATTCGGCATGCTTTATCCCTTCCACTTTAAGCCCTGAAATTTTAGATGAAATTGAGCGAGTTAGCGCGAAAATCGCTCTGCATTTAGGCGTAGTAGGGCTATTGAATATCCAATTTGCTGTTTATAAAAATTCGCTGTATTTGATTGAAGTCAATCCCAGAGCCAGCAGAACCGTGCCTTTTTTAAGCAAGGCTTTAGGCGTTCCTTTAGCCAAAGTGGCGACTAGGGTTATGGTGTTAGAAGATTTAAAAGAAGCCTTGAAGTTTTATGATAAAAAAAATATCGTAGAATATTCTAAAGGCGTTTATAAGCCTAAAATGCCCCATTTTGTGGCTTTAAAAGAAGCGGTTTTCCCTTTTAATAAACTTTATGGATCGGATTTGATTTTAGGGCCTGAGATGAAAAGCACCGGCGAAGTGATGGGGATTGCTAGATCTTTAGGGCTTGCATTTTTTAAGGCTCAAACGGCTTGCTTTAACCCCATTAAAAACAAGGGGCTTATTTTTGTCTCTATTAAAGATAAGGATAAAGAAGAAGCGTGCGTTTTAATGAAGCGATTGGTTGAATTGGGTTTTGAATTGTGCGCCACAGAAGGCACGCACAAGGCTTTAGAAAAAGCCGGGGTGAAGTCTTTAAAAGTGCTTAAAATCTCTGAAGGCCGCCCCAATATCATGGATTTAATGATGAATGGGGAAATCAGCATGGCTATCAACACCAGCGATCACAAATCTCAAGATGACGCCAAACTCATCCGCGCTTCTGTGCTTAAAAACCATGTGAGTTATTTCACGACTTTAAGCGCGATAGAAGTCTTACTTTTAGCGTTAGAAGAAAGCTCTCAAAAAGACGAGTTGTTAGCCTTACAAGATTATTTGAAGTAGTTTGATGGCGTTAGTGTATCTCGTTCAAAGCGATACTACTATAGGACTGCTTTCTAAAGACAGCGAAAAGCTCAACGCCCTAAAAGGTCGCCCTAAAAACCAAAGCGTTTTAATAGAAAGCGCTGATTTTAGCACCCTAAAAAGCCTAGTGCGCACGCCCAATGCGTTTAAAAACCTCATCAGGAGAAGCGCTAAAACCACTTTTATTTACCCTAACTCTAAAGCCGTTCGTGTGGTTAGGGGCAGGCATGGGGATTTTTTAAAGCGTTTTAAAACGCTCTATAGCACCTCAGCCAATCTCACCCAATGCGCTTATGATAAAGAAATCGCTTCCAATCTCGCTGATGTGATTGTGAGCGATGAAAGGGGTTTGTTTGAAAGCGCTAGTTCTAAAATATTCAGGCTCTATAAAGATAAAAAAGTGAGGGTGAGGTAGAAAAGACCTTTCGCATTCTGCGCGTTTTGAAAGGGGTTTTTGTGGGATTTTTCTAAAAGTTTATCATTCGTTTATTAAAAATGGCTAGCTCTTTTAAGGCGATTGTAATATTTTTTTGATTATAATAACACCTTTATTTTTTAAGAGAAATTATTATTATAATAAGTAGGATTTTAAGAATGAATGACAAGCGTTTTAGGAAGTATTGTAGTTTTTCTATTTTTTTGTCCTTATTAGGAATGTTTGAATTAGAGGCTAAAGAAGAAGAAAAAGAAGAAAAAAAGACAGAAAGGAAAAAAGATAAAGAAAAGAACGCCCAACACACTCTAGGCAAAGTTACCACTCAAGCAACTAAAATCTTTAATTACAACAACCAGACAACCATTTCAAGTAAGGAATTAGAAAGAAGGCAAGCCAACCAAATCAGCGACATGTTTAGAAGAAACCCTAATATCAATGTGGGCGGTGGCGCGGTCATAGCGCAAAAAATTTACGTGCGCGGTATTGAAGACAGATTGGCTAGGGTTACGGTGGATGGCGCGGCGCAAATGGGCACAAGCTATGGGCATCAAGGCAATACGATTATTGACCCTGGAATGCTCAAAAGCGTGGTGGTTACTAAAGGGGCGGCTCAAGCGAGCGCGGGGCCTATGGCTTTAATTGGCGCGATCAAAATGGAGACTAGGAGCGCGAGCGATTTTATCCCTAAAGGCAAAGACTACGCCATAAGTGGGGCTGCAACTTTTTTAACCAACTTTGGGGACAGGGAAACCATTATGGGCGCTTATCGTCATAATCATTTTGATGCGCTTTTGTATTACACGCACCAAAATATTTTCTATTATCGTGATGGGGATAACGCGATGAAAAATCTTTTTGACCCTAAAGCGGATAATAAAGTTACAGCAAGCCCTAGCGAGCAAAACAATGTGATGGCTAAAATCAATGGTTATTTGAGTGAAAGAGATACCTTAACGCTCAGCTATAACATGACTAGAGATAACGCTAATCGCCCTTTAAGAGCGAATTTTACCGGCACTTTTTTACCCTATTCTTGCGGCGATTTCAACGCTTTCCCTAACGAGAAAAACCCTAGCGATTGTTTGTTTGAAAATGACGCCAGTTTGTTTAAAACTTATAGCGTCAATTTAGTGCATAACGTGAGCTTGAATTATGAAAGAGAAGGGGGGAGTCGTTTTGGCGATCCTAAATTAAAAATCAATGGTTATACGAGCATTAGGAATGTCCAAATTGATCCGCTTTTCAGGCCTAGCGATATAGCGGCTATCATCCCTTTCACCCCAAACCCGCAACTCTCTCAAGGCGAAGAAAATCAATGCGTGGCGCAAGGGGGCATTTATGACGCTCTTAAACAAACCTGCTCCATCACTTTTAAAAGCCTTGGAGGGGGATCTGTTGTCGCTAATAAAAATTTATTCATCATCAATTCCGGGTTTAATGCGAACGTGATCCACACCATAGACCATAAGAATGACAATCTTTTGGAATACGGGTTGAATTACCAAAATCTAACCACTTTTGATAAAGCGATCCCTAATAGCGAATTAGTCAAGCCCGGCGATGCCCCTGATGCGTGCTTAAGGGTTATTGGCCCCAATGATCCTAACATGAACGGGCGCTGCCAACGAAATGGCGCTACGGCGAATGTGGTTGGGGTGTATGCGCAAGCGAATTACACCTTGCATCCTATGGTAACTTTAGGGGCAGGGACTCGTTATGATGTTTATACTTTAGTGGATAAAGACTGGCAATTGCACATAACTCAAGGGTTTAGCCCGAGCGCGGCTTTAAATGTATCGCCTTTAGAAAATTTGAATTTCAGGCTTTCTTACGCGTATGTAACCAGAGGCCCTATGCCTGGAGGTTTGGTGTGGATGCGTCAAGACAATTTGCGCTATAACCGCAATTTAAAGCCAGAAATTGGGCAAAATGTGGAATTTAACACCGAATACAGCAGTCAGTATTTTGATTTTAGAGTCGCCGGTTTTGTCCAATTGATTTCTAATTATATCAATCAATTTTCTTCAACGCTTTTTGTAACCAACTTGCCCGCGCAAGATATTATTTATGTGCCGGGTTATGAAGTTTCAGGGACGGCTAAATACAAGGGCTTTTCTTTAGGCTTGAGCGTGGCGCGATCATGGCCTTCTTTAAAGGGGCGTTTGATCGCTGATGTGTATGAATTGGCGGCTACAACAGGCAATGTGTTTATTTTAACGGCAAGCTATACAATCCCACGCACCGGGCTTAGCATCACTTGGCTTTCACGCTTTGTTACGGATTTGAGTTATTGCTCTTATAGCCCTTATCGTAACGGCCCTACGGATATTGACAGACGGCCTAGTAATTGCCCTAAAACGCCCGGGATTTTTCATGTGCATAAGCCGGGCTATGGGGTGAGCAGTTTCTTTATCACTTACAAGCCCACTTATAAAAAACTCAAAGGGTTGAGCCTGAATGCGGTGTTTAACAATGTTTTTAACCAACAATATATTGATCAAGCAAGCCCGGTGATGAGCCCTGATGAACCCAATCAAGACAAATACGCAAGGGGCATGGCAGAGCCTGGCTTTAACGCTAGATTTGAAATTTCTTATAAGTTTTAATAATGGGGATAAAAGCGAGAATTTCATGAGTAATAAGCCCAATCAAAAATAACGCATTCTTTAAAAGTAACAAATATATGATTTTAATCCTTTGATTTTAAACCAATTTACAATAAAAGGTTATTTTTTGTAAAATAGGGTTGTGGGTTTTAATTAATATTTTAACTTCATGCTATTTTTTTTTTTTTTGATTATAATTATAATCTCAATAAGAAAAATCATACAATTAAGTTTAGGGAGAGTTTAATGAAGCAAGAAAAGTATTTTCTGACTTCTTCTTTATCGCTTTTATCGTTTTTATTGTGTCCTGTAGAAGCTTTTGATTATCGGTTTAGTGGTCGTGTGGAGAACTTTTCTAAAATTGGTTTTAACAATTCTCAAATCAATACCAAAAAAGGGATTTATCCTACTGAAAGTTTTATAGATATTGTTACTTTAGCGCAAGTCAAAGTCAATTTACTCCCTAAAGGCATCGAAAACCACAGGCTCTCTGTTTCTTTGGGTGGGGCGATTGCAGCCATTCCTTACGATAAGACTAAGTATTATATTAACCAGGCTAACGGGAAGGTTTTTGGCTCAATTGTGGAGAATTTCATTGGGGGCTATCATGGATACTTTTTTAATAAATATCTTGGCCCTGCTTATGCGGGGACTTCTCAATCAGCGAGCTATCATGCAAGGCCTTATGTGGTGGATACCGCTTTTTTACGATACGATTACAAAGATGTTTTTGGGTTTAAAGTGGGGCGCTATGAAGCGAATATTGATTTCATGAGCGGTTCGAATCAAGGGTGGGAAGTGTATTATCAGCCCTATAAGACTGAGACGCAAAGGTTAAGGTTTTGGTGGTGGAGCTCTTTTGGGAGAGGTTTGGCGTTTAACTCTTGGATTTATGAGTTTTTTGCGACAGTGCCTTATTTGAAAAAGGGAGGCAACCCCAGTAACAGCAACGATTTCATCAATTATGGCTGGCATGGGATCACCACGACTTATTCTTATAAAGGTTTAGACGCTCAATTTTTTTATTATTTTGCGCCTAAGACTTATAACGCTCCCGGTTTTAAGCTAGTCTATGACACGAATAGGAATTTTGAAAACGTAGGCTTTCGTTCTCAAAGCATGATCATGACAACCTTCCCTTTATATTATAGGGGGTGGTATAACCCAGAAACAAACACTTATAGTTTAGAAGACAGCACGCCTCATGGCTCATTGTTAGGGAGGAATGGCGTTACTTTGAATATCCGCCAGGTTTTTTGGT
The DNA here is from genome assembly GCF_003638305.1 of Helicobacter pylori. Classification (GTDB taxonomy): domain Bacteria; phylum Campylobacterota; class Campylobacteria; order Campylobacterales; family Helicobacteraceae; genus Helicobacter; species Helicobacter pylori_DJ. Next base: position 17,424 of record NZ_MVYP01000016.1, read on the forward strand.
GGGATAATTTCAACTGGTCCATTGGCTTTTATAACACCTTTGGCAATTCGGACGCTTTTTTAGGCTCTCACACGATGCCAAGGGGTAATAACACTTCCTATATCAGTAATGAAATCTCAGTAACGACCAGGCATGCCGGAATGATTGGCTATGATTTTTGGGATAATACGGCTTATGATGGGCTGGCTGATGCGATCACTAACGCTAACACTTTCACTTTTTACACTTCTGTTGGAGGGATCCATAAGCGTTTTGCATGGCATGTTTTTGGGCGCGTCTCTCATGCGAATAAAAACGCGTTAGGGCAAGTGGGGAGGGCTAATGAATATTCTTTGCAATTCAATGCGAGTTATGCGTTCACTGAATCGGTTCTTCTTAACTTTAGGATCACTTATTATGGGGCTAGGATCAATAAAGGGTATCAAGCAGGGTATTTTGGAGCGCCCAAGTTCAATAACCCCGATGGCGATTTTAGCGCGAATTACCAAGACAGAAGTTACATGATGACCAACCTCACGCTGAAGTTTTGATTTCCAATCGCAGCAAGTTAAAAACACTCCAAGACATTTTTTAAAATCTAAATATAAAAGACTTTGTGCAAAGCTAGTTTTGTGAAACGCCCAAACGCTAAAGCGATTGGGCTTCCTGATGTTGAGGGAGAGTTTGGTTCTTGTTCTGTGTGCCTAATGGATTTTACAGAGTTTGAGCTCCAACGCATTCCTTACAGCTCTATCATATCTTATAAAGGCGTAACTTTGCGCGCTTCCTACGCTAGATACAAATGTATGGGGGTATTATACTGCAAATTAGCGGCATTCACCCCAAACACTAAAGATGTTTAGGATTTCTGCTTTGGGGGTTTTAAAAGCGGTTTTCTTGGGTTAGGGGGATTTAGTTTTGGGAGGGGGTTCAAAATTGCCCCTTATCCCCTTAAAAATGGGTTTTACCATAAAATTTAAAACGATAAAACAAAGTTTTAAACCATAGAAATCCTAAATATCTTTAGCGTTTGATCGCTTCACCATTAAAGCGTTCTTGGGGGATAATCTCAATATTTGACAACATTTGATAAAGATTTTAGGTTGTTTTTCTAAGTATAAAAGTTTTTAATCAAGCGTTGTGAAGTGCCAAACCGCTAAAGACGATTGGGATTTCTGCTTGGGTGGTTTTAAATATAAAAGAGCTTTGAAGCGCTAAAAGCTTTTCAAAAGTTTTTAATCAAGCGTTTTAAAATCTCAATAAGCCTTGAGCGTTGAGCTTTTTGTGAGTGGTAGCTTTTAATCAAGCGTTCTTAGGGGGTCAATTCCATTATTTGATTATTGGATAAGGGTTTTGGGTTTGTTTTTAAAGTGGGGTTTAAAGGGTTTAATCAAAGCCTATAAAAGGCCTTGAGCTTTTTTAGAAGGCGTAGCCATAGACCCAATACACGCTATAAGGGCGGAAGTATTTCACTTCAGCGCCGCCAGCTTTATAGTAAGTGTTGTAAATCGTAGGGATTTGCACACCGATTTCTATAGAATGCTGGTTATGGCTTTTTAGGTCTTTTTTCAAGATACCAAAGTTCATGCGTAAGCCTAAGTCAAACAAGAATTGGAATTTTGTCGCTGTAGGCCTGCTCGCAAGCTGAGGGCTGTTTCTTAGCGTGCTGATGTAAGTGTCCCCTGCGAGTTGGATCCCCCCAAAGAAGCCCGCATTAAGACTCCTACTACCAAAAGAGCGGCTAAACACATTGTAAAGCACGTCAGTCCCCACCCCATAAGTGAGCAGATTGACTTGATTGTAAGTGGGGCCGTTACCCACGCCCGCGCCGTTATAGCTGAAGAAGCCGTAGTAGCGTAAGCCCACATTCTTGTTTTCCCCAAAGAATTGCTTGTAACCGATTTTAGTGATAAACCCGTTAAACGCATTCACTTGAGAGCTGTTACCGGCAGCGAAATTCCCAAGCCATGGGTTAGCTTTAAGCTCGTTATTCAAAGCGCTAACTTTAGCCAAAGTGTTTGTGGTGTTGTTTAACAGTTGGGTAGAGCGCGCTTGATCAATATTCCCGCCATAGCTCACTTGATAGCCTGTTGAATTGCTGATGTTAGCGTTGTTGGCTAGCGTTAAAGCGTTTTGAGAATTACTGACGATGTTTTGCACCAAGCTAGTGAATTCCTTAGCGCTCAAATCATTCCCGGCGTTAGCGGAGTTGAAGACATGTTGGGCTAAAGCGGCGTCTAAAAACGCTCCCGCAGCCCCGCTATCACCGCTTGGCCCCATAGTGATTGAAGCTTGCTTGAGGATATAAGCGATTTGTTGGGCGGTAACCCCATTCTCATAAGCTTGATTGGTGTTGTTTTGAAAAACCCCACCCGCTTGGTTGTTGGCGTTTAAGAACGAGTTCATGTAAGTCAAATAAACGCTAGCGGTGTTAAGCTCGCTGAGCTGATTGGAGAGGTTTTGGCTCGTGGTGTTGTTGTTGCCTTGAAAGATGTTCTTGCTGATGTTTTGACTCAAAGTTTTGATAGAGCCAACCATTTCGTTATAAAGAGCCAGGTTACCTTGGAAACAAGGACCAGTGCTAGTAGTAGCAGCGGCTGCGGTCGTACCACTATTACCACTATTAGTAGCACCACATTGTTGAATAGTAGCGGTATTCAAAGTGGGATACAAATCAATCAAATTGCCTAGTTGGTTCATAAAAAGGTTGCCCAAAGTCCCAGCGACATTGCCTCCTGTGCCTGCAATATTGATATTGGTGTTGTTTGTCGTATTAGAGTTTAACAAGCCGGCTAATTCTTCGGCTTTGATTTTACCCGGGTTTTTCACTTGTTGGACCACCTGACCTAATTCATACCCAAAGGTCATAAAGCCCCCATCTTCTTCAGCGCCCACTGGATTGAAGCTCAAGCTTAACGCTAGGCTTAAAGGGGCTAAGAATCTTACTTTTTGAGATTGTGTCATTAAATTTTCCTTAATCATTTTGAATGGCTTTAAATTTTGTTTCATGTTTGTCTCTTCCCCCCTTTCTTAGAATGAATACCCATAAGACCAATAAACGCTATAAGGACGGAAATACTTCACGGTAGTCCCTGCGGATTTGTAATAAGTGTTATAAATCGTAGGCACCACTACGCCAAATTCCACCGTGTGCTGGTTGTGGCGGTTGGATTTCCCGTCCAACTTACCGAAGTTCATCCTCATACCGAAGTCAAAGAGGAACTGGAAGTGCGTGTTATTGATTTTCCCATGCAATTTCACATTGGGGTCATCTCTGAGCGTGGATTGGAAAGTCTCACCGGCTAATTGGATACCGCTAAAAAAGCCCATATCCACAGAGCGGTTTTGATAGGAGCGGCTAAAGATATTATACAGCACATCAGTCCCCACCCCATAAGTGTATAACCCTACATTATTTTGAGTGGATCTAAAGCCCACGCTCGCTCCGTTATAAGAAAAGAAACCATAATAGCGCAAACCGATATTCCTTTTCTTCCCGAAGAATTGCTTATAGCCTATTTTGGTGTAAAACCCGTTTAAAATATTCGTCGCACGGCTGTTCCCGGCTCTGAATTGGGGCAAGTAAGGCATGCTTCTCACTTGATTATTGAGCGCATTGATCTTATCCAAAGTTACTTGCGCGTTATAAAGAGCGTTAGGGAGCTGACTAGCGCGCCCTTGCACAGCGTTAGCTTGGTTGGAATTTATCCCAGCGCTATTAACCGCGCTCCCGCTAATGGTGTTTTTAGTGAGCTCGTTATAAACCGCTTGAGATTGATCGATAATGCCTTGCACCAAACCTGTAAAAACGGCTGAATTGAATTCCTTATTCCCAATGTTAGCGGCTACGGCGGAGTTGAAAGCTTCTAAGAGCAATTCATCTTGCTTGAGCAAGTTCGCTGCGTTATTGAGGATATTTTGTTGGTCTTGAAGGTATTGGATAGCTTGTTGAGAGTAAGTTTGACCATCTGAACCAGTCGCACCGCTAGCGCTACTAGTGCCATTAGTAGTCCCATTCTTCTCTAAAGCCTTATTCATCGCATTAAAAAACACATTCCCCGCATTCAAGTAGGTGAGCTGTTGTTGCATGTTAGGGAAATTGGTGTTCGTGCCGTAGTTGGTCTGGCTGCCGATCGTGCTTAAAATCCTGTCAGTCAAGCTAGGGAGCCAATAATAGCCCGCAGCGGTGCAAGCGCTTTGAGTGTTAAGAGTTGAGCCACCAGCCGTCCCTGCAGCCGCGCAAGTCCCACTGCCTACCGCACCACTTAAAAGAGCGTTCGCAGACACATCGTTACTATTGAGTTTCGTGGGATACGCCCCTAAAAGCGAATAAAGGTATTGGGAGAAAGCGTTACTCAACGCCCCTGCGACATTGCCTCCGGTGTTGTTGTTTAAAATGTTGTTCGTTACATCAGCGTTAAGCTCTCTGGCGAGTTCGTCGCTTTTAGCGCCGCCTGGGTTTTGGACATCTTGCATGACTTGTCCGAGCTGATAACCGACGGTGAAAAACCCTCCATCGTCTTCGGCATAACTTATGCTAGCGCAAAGGGCTAGACTAAGAAACAGCGTTCTATTTTTCTTTATCATAATTTTCCTTATCAATGGGATGCTCCTTGATTGAGATTAAATTGGGATTTAGTTACATCAGAGCTTGTAAATAATGTTTAGTAATACAAATTGTTAGATGTAATTAGTGATATTTTCACATAATAAAAATTAAACTAACCTTAAAAACCCCCTTACAAACCCCTTATCAAGGAAATAAAGTTACAGCAATTGGAGCGTTTTTTACAAAAAAAAAAAAACGGAATCTTAGGGGGATTAGCGTTAAATTTTTGGGGGTTTTTAAAAACGCTTTTTGGCATTTCTAGGTTTTTTAAACTATAATCATGCCAACGCAAATAGTCATTTTAAGTTATCTCTTTTGTTGTGAAAATTTGGAGCATGTTTAGGGTTTGGGATAATAGTGGGTGGTTATCCCGGAAAGGAGATAACCGACTATGAAATTACTATTAGTGATCATAGTTTTAATGGTCCTCACAACGCCATTATACTAAAATTTTAGCTCTAGCGCAAGCTAGAGTTAAATCTATGGTTGCTAGCGTTTTAAACAAACAATACAAAAATCAATTTTATTTTGAATCAGGTTTCAAAAGCCCCGCTTCATACAAAAACACCGAAGGCTTATGCTCTTTAGGTTTGGCGTTTTCTCTCAATTCGTTTTTCGCATAAGAAAGCCACAAATTTTCCTTAGCCCTTGTGATAGCGACATAAAAAAGCCGCCGCTCTTCTTCAATGCCCCCACCGGTATTCATGAGCTTGTGGTTAGGGAAACGCCCCTCCATTAAATCTATAATATAAACGTCTTTAAACTCCAAGCCTTTAGAAGCATGCACGCTCAATAGATTCACGCCCTCGCCTTGCGTGGCTTCATTTGAGCCTATTAAAGTGCCGTTTAAAAAACGCCCTAAATTTTGGTAATTTTTCGCTAGAGAACTCAGCAAGTCCATTTTTTCATTGAAGCGTTTTTGCGCTTGGAGTTTTTTAAATTCATTATAAGAGCCGTCCTTATTTTTGGAACGCTCTTTTAAAAGGCGTGTTTTAAAGGTTTGAAAAAACGCGCTCTCTAGAATGTGTTTGATTAAAGCGCTAGGGGAATGAATAGGGGCTTTGGTATAGAGAATGAAAAAATCGCTCAGCATTTTAGCCCCATTGAGTGAGATTTTAGGGTGCATCAACACCGGGTGCGAATGAAACGCCTTATCTATCACGCTATTAAACCTTGAGCTGTTTTCTAGGGCAAAAATTTCTTCAAAAAGCCCCATAGAGGTGATTTCTTTTTTCTTGGTGTAAATTTTAGCTTCTTGGTTAGGCTGAGTTAAGGCCAATTTGAGATCGCCATTGCCTAAAAGCATTAAGGCTTCATGAATGTCTTTAGCGGTGTTAGAGCCAATATCGCTGATATAGCTTAAAATGTGAATCGCTGCCATAATGTCTTTAGGGTTAAATAGTAGCGCGCAAATATCTAACGCTAACGCCACTTCTTTGGATTCAAAAAAGCTCGCGCTCCCTTTTCGTTTGCTTGGCACGTTGTGGGCTCTTAAAGCGGCTTCTAATTGATCCGCGCTGGCGTTATTCCTAAAAATCACCGCCACTTCTTTAAAATTTTTTCGTATCACAATGCGTTTAGCGATGTCTTGGCATTGCACAATATTGTCGTTGTAATTTAAAAGCGTGGGTTTATTGAATTTCCCTGATTTCACCACTTCTAAATTTTTAGGGTAAATGCGCTCGTTATGCTGTATCACTTGATTAGCGAGATCTAAAATCTCTTTAGAAGAGCGGTAGTTTTTAGTGAGCGTGAAAACTCGGGCGTTTTTGTATTTTTGAGTGAAATTAGAAATGATAGAAATATCCGCCCCGTTAAAAGCGTAAATGCTCTGATCGTAATCGCCCACGCAAAACAAACTAGGAGGGTTGATAGCGTCTAAAATGGATTCTTGTAAGGGGTTAGTGTCTTGAAATTCATCGCAAAGCACTTCTTTATAAGGGCTAGGTCTTTCTAGCATCGCTTTTTTAAACAGCAACAGCAAGTCGTTATAGTCAATATAATTATGCTTTTTTTTGGTGTTTTCAAATTCGTCTAAAATGTTTTCATAAAAGGCGGCGTATGGCGCGTGTTCAGGGTTTTTATTAGAAAGCCAAGCGCTAAAATCTTCTTGTTTTAGAGCGTTAGTGTAAAGAGAATAGAGGGCGTATAAATGCTGCGAAGTGTAGGGCTTTTTATCCTCATCTGTTAGCGTGTTTTTAGTGTCTGCAATGCTTTCTAAAAGCTTTCTTAATTCTTTAGGTTGCTTCAGGCTTAAATTAGGGTAATGCTCTTTTAAATAGCGATACGCTACCGCATGGAAAGTGCCCGCTTCAATTTTGGAGCTTAATTTGGAGTATTTAGCCACCCTGGCGATCATTTCATTACTCGCTTTATTGGTGAAAGTCAAAAGCAAGATTTCTTCAGGCTTGATGCCGTTATCAAGCAGGTATAAAATGCGCCCCACAATCGTAGAAGTCTTTCCTGTGCCAGCGCTTGCAATCACTAAATTATACCCTTTCAAAGCCTTGGCCGCTTTTCGTTGCTCAGGGTTTAATTGTAAGGTTTCTAACAAGTTTTATCCTAGTTTAAAAAGTCTTTAGGCAAAAGGGCGTTTTCTAAAGAGCGTTGCGAAAACAAAAAACGCCCATCGCACACAAAGCCCAATTCTTGCCAGTTGATAGCGTTGAGTTTGTCGCAGAGATTTTGTAAATCCAAGTTTTGGTTATAAGGGAATAGGGCTAAAATAGAGCCGTCATAATTAGGGCATTGGTGGATGAAAAAGGGGTTTTTTTGGCGCGTTTTGGCGTTGACATAAATGCGTTTTTTAGGGGATATGTGATGCATTCTCCCCCATTCAAACCAATTATTTTCATTGAATTTTTTAATCTTTCTTTGCATCAAGCTTTCTTTATGCTGGAGTAAATAATCATTAGGCTCATTGACAAAAACCATTTTTTCTAAAACATTGGTTCTTTTGGTGATTGAGGTGACAAATTCTACATTCCCGTATTTTTCATTTTTAAAGATCTTATCGCACCCGCTCACTGCCCCCACTTTAACCTTAAAAACCTCGCTTAATTTTTGCGTGTAAGATTGGTTGAGGAAATACAAAATGCCTTTTTTGCACAAAAATTGCAAACCATCGTTGGCGATTCTACTGAAATCACCCTTACAAAAACGAAAAATCACGCAATTAGGCATGGCGTTTGGGAAAATCTTTTGATCGCCTAATTCAAAAAAATGCGTTATCGTGCCTTCTTTGTAAATCCATTCGTTTAATTTCACGCTAGAAGTGGATTTTAAAAAATCCCTTGGGGTGATGAAAACCAATTCGCCATTAGGCTTTAAATGCTTGATCGCTTTTTCTATGAAGAACAAGTAGAGATTGCTCCTTTCATCAAAAAGGCTGTAATGGAGTTTTTCTTTCGTGCTTGGCACAATATCCTTGTGCTTGACATAAGGCGGGTTACCAATAATGGTGTCAAATTGATTTTCTAAAGGGTAGTCAAAAAAGTCCATGCAAAGGGCATTTTTAGGGCAGATTTTAGGATCGATTTCAATCCCTACAGCCTTTTTTAAGCGCTTTAAAAAACTCCCATCGCCCACACTTGGCTCTAAAACACTCCCTTGATTGTGCTTTAGAGTGAGCATGAAATCCACTATATTTTTAGGGGTGAAAACCTGCCCTAAAGTTTTAATGTCTAAATTATTCAAAAAATTCTCCAAAAAATTCTTTGAATGTTAAATAAATATTAGCTCGTAACTTAACGCTTTTGGCTAGAGCGCTTAAGATGAAGTTTTTACTTTCAATAAAGCTTCTTTGAACGATTTCTCTGTTGTTATCCCACTTGCATTGGAAGGGCAAGTTATTGGGTTGGAGGGTTTGGATACCTTTTAAGGAGTTAATAAAAACATCTTTAGGATCGTTTTTGTTGATAATTAAAAAATAATAATCCCTATTAGTGTTTGTGCCTAAGTCTTTATGAAGTTTTTGAAAGTATTTTTCCCATGCGATTTCGTTATTAAATTCCGGTAATAAGCCGCACAACGCATCATAAATCCCTAATTTACCATTAAGATTGTCAGCGGTTTTGGTGGTGGTGGTTTTAATATTAACAGGATAAAAAATATCGTTTTCTTCAAAACTAAAATCCCACCACTCTCTAGCTTTTAGCAGTTGGATAGGAAAAGAATGTTTGATGATGTTCAAAATTTCTTCTTCATTGACAGATGAATTCAATCGCCCATCTTGTAAGGGTTGAGACAAATTATAAGGGTTTGTTTTTAAAAATTCTGCAATTTCATTAAGCTGTGTGGGTATCATTAAATATCCTTATTAAAAAGGGTATTTTACCACACTCCTTATTTTAGCCTTTTATTTTTTCAAGCTAATGGCTTCTTTAATCATGTCATCGCCCGCGCCAAAGGCTCTAGCGTTCATGGAATAGCCTCTTTGCATTAAAATGAGATTGGTTAGGGCGTTCCCGGCATTCACGTTGCTCGTTTCTAAATATTTGTGCCTGATTTTCCCAAACTTGAGCTTGCCCTCTTCGTCCCACCCTAAAATGGGGTTACCGCTTAGGGGTCTGTTTTCGCCATTAATGGTGCCTTCTTGCATTTCATAGAGGTTGCCGCCGATTTTCCTTAAGCCTTGATCGTTAGTGAAAGCTAAAATACCGATGCGAGCGACCGGCTCTACCACCCCGTTACTAAAGGCTAGAGAAATCACGCCATTTTCTTCAATGCGCATGTCTCTAAAAATACCCCTAGGCTTGCCGTCTTGACTCGCTTCTAAAAGTTTAGAGTCTTGGTAAGACAAATCGCTAGAATCATGGTTTTCGCTCTTATCTAAAGAATAGGTGAGCTTATTACCCTTAAAATCCAAAGTCATGGGGGCGGATTTCATTTTATGCGTGGTTGAATCAAAGCCGACAATTTCCCAAGTAGGATCATTGATAGGGGTTTTGTTTTTGGGATCCACGATATAGCTTTTCACTTCCCAAGTTTGGTTTTTCCTTTTACTCGTGGGGCTTGATGTGGGATCGTTGGAATTAGTCATGTAATATTCGCTTTGGAGCAAGTATTTATCCCCGGCCTTATCATAAATATCCACTTCTGTGCTGTAATAAGGGATTTTAATCGCTACTGAATCCCTGCTGATGCCCTTTTTCAATTCCATTTCATTCGCATTCAAGCCCAATTTATCCGCAATGCCCCCACTCAAACTGAATGTGATAGGCGTTTGGCTAGGATTAGCGATCTCTAATAAAAGGGGGGGGCTTTTGGCGTCTTTTTCGCTTTTGATGAGGTTTAAGTCTAGCCCGGTTTTTTCTTTAAGGAGTTTTTGCAAATCGCCTAAAGTTTTGAATTGGTTTTCGCCTTTTTCAGCGTCCCCATAAGTGAAAACAAAATCTTCTTTTTTGCCATTTTCTTTTTGGATACTCACATTTAATTTGCGATTAGTGATCGCGTCTATTGGCTCGTTATCGTCATTCGCTAGGGCGTTAATATCCTGGTTTAAAAAACGCTCTTTAATGATCTCGCCCTTGTCGTTTAAGAAAAAATCTTGCACGCCCTTTAAATGGTCTTTAGGGTTTAAATTCACGCTGATATTCACTTTCGTGCTAAGCACTGGCTGGTAAGTCAAATCCTGGGGGATTTGTAAGGGCGAAAGGGTGTTGCCATGCAATTTTTCAATGTCTTCATCTCTAGCGGTGGAATTGAGCGTGCCGTCTTTGATCTTTTTCAAATCAATACCATAGACATAATAGCCCTCAGGGGTTACTAAATAGCCGTCAGCGTCTCGTGCGAAATTGCCGGCGCGCGTTAAGAAATTATCCTGTTTTTTGCTAAAGCCGTCTTTATTAATGGTCATTTCCCCATTTTTATTGGGCCCTATCACAAACCAGCCCTTGCCTTGATACGCCATGTGGAATTCCCCCTCACTAGGCATGTATTCGCCGTCTTTATTAGAAAGGACATTGCCTGAGCCTGTAACGCCGTAATTTCGGTCGTTAGCCACAACGGATTTGGCGTTCAAAGCGTCTAAATGCGAAGAAAACAAGGTCTTAAACTCCGGATCATTGGAGCGATAGCCTAAAGTATTGACATTGGCGATATTATTGGAAAGGCTGTCAATGCCAAACTGGTGGGTCTTGATCCCGCTATAAGCGTTTAATAAGGTGTCATTCATGCTGTCTCTTTAGGGGGGGTTTGGGGCTTTTGATCAAGTGATTTTTGCTCAGAGAGTTTTTGCTCAGAGAGTTTTTGATCAAGCGGTTTTTGCTCTAGCGGTTTCTGTTCAGAGATTTTCTGTTCAATGGGTTTCTGTTCAATGGGTTTCTGTTCAATGGGTTTCTGTTCAAGTGGTTTTTGATCCGAGAGTTTTTGTTCAAGCGGTTTTTGCTCTAGCGGTTTTTGATCAGAGATTTTCTGTTCAAGCGGTTTTTGCTCAGAGATTTTCTGTTCAATCGGTTTTTGCTCAGAGATTTTCTGTTCAATCGGTTTTTGATCCGGTTGATAAAACTCTATCGCGCTGTCTATGGGTAAAATCATTTCGCCCATTCTTAGCATGGGCTTGCCTTTATCAAAAACCACGCTCTCCACTTCGCCCCTACCAATGCGCGTTTGCAAATACTGCTTGCTGTGAGAGTCTAAATTGTATTCAGCCTTGATTTTGTAATTGCCTTTAGGGACTTTTTCGCCCTTTTCGTTTGTGCCGTCCCATTCAAAATTAATATACCCCTTTTGCCCGTTATAATCTTTTAAAGGAATCGTTTTGACTAATTCATTGTTTTCATTTAAGATTTGAATCGCTGGCACTCCTTTAGAAGCGTCAATTTTTTCATCAAAAAAGAGCGAGAAAGAAAGCTTATTGTTGCCGTCAAAATTCGCCCCGCTCACATCGGTTTCAGCGATTTTGCCTATCATGCTCACAGAATTGAGCGCGGTTACTTCCCTTAAAGCGTTATTAGCCTTTAGGCTATCGTCCATGCCCTTATTCAGGTTTTCCATGGTGTCTTTTAAAGCGCCTTGAAAGTCTTTTAAAGATTCGTTAGTTTCTTTATTGGATTTCATCGCGCTAGCGACTTCTTGCATGGTCTTTTTGTTTTCTTCTTGCATTTCCACTTGCGTGAGTTGCGCGGTTTGGGTGATGATTTTATCCGTTTCCATAGGAGCGGTGGGGTCTTGATTTTTCAATTGCTCTAAAAAGAGTTTCATGAAAGCGTTTTTATCCAACCCGTTAGCGATGGTGGGCTGTTCTTTTTTCCTTTCTTGCGCGGCTTTAGCTCCTGTAACTTCTGCTAAATCAATGGCCATGATCTCTTCCTTATTAAAGATGTCTTATTATAGAGCAAACTCGCTTAAAATCACGCATAAAGAGTGATTTGCATGCTCGTTTCTTGGTTTTCATGGTCTGTATTCTCTTGGTAGCTTTTTAGGGCGTTTTCTTTTAAGGGGGTTGATTCCTGCTCTTTGAATGGCTCTCTTAATTGCTCTTTGGGTTGCTCTTTAGAAGAATCTTGCGAAAAGCTCAAATCCACCCCTTCAAAGCCTAAAGCGTTCAGGCTGTTTTTAAGATCTTGTTGGTTGTCCAAAAAGGTTTGCAAGCTGTTATTATGAGAAATCACACTCACTTTAAGGCTTTTACCCACTTTTTGAATGGTTACTTCAACCTTGCCCAATTCCTTAGGGAATAAATCCATAGAGATCCTACTCATGGGGGGTTTGTATTCTTGGATTTCTTGCTTTAATTGTTGGGTGAAATGCTTGATCGTCTCTTTAGGGGTAACGCTTTTATTCTCGCTTGTCTTATCGCTAGCTTGGGCGTTTTGCGCGTTTTGAGCGCTGTTACTAGATTCTTTAGTTTTTTCTTTATTATCGCTTGCTTCTTTAGCTGTTTCTTCTTTTTCTAGGGGCGTTGGAACATTATCGTTAGGGGGAGGGTTAGCTCCTATTAAAGGCATTAAAGGGGGCGTTTTAAGAGGGATTTTAGGGGCATTTTCTGGCGTTGCGCTTGGGGCTGTGGTCTGGGTTTTAGCGTGAGTAGGGGTTTTTTCTGACTTTTTTTTAGAAAGCGTTTTATCCCTTTTAATGGCGTTCATTTGTAAAGCTTCCTTTAAAGGGGGCGTTTTTTTTTCGCTATTTTGGGGGTTTGCGCGTTCTTTATTTGGCGGTTCTTTTTTGTCTAAAGATTGCAAAACGCTAGAAAGGTTGGCGGTGTTTTTAGCGTCGTTCTTTGCAAGGGTGTGGTTAATGCTCGTTTGCGTTGTTTTTAAGGCGAACTGATCGCTCGCGCTTAAGGGGTTTTTATTTTCTGGGGTCGTGGCCGCTTGAATGTTGCTGGCGTTTAGGTCATGTTTTTGGCTGAGCGTTTGAATGTCTTTAAGGGTTTTTGGCTCTTTGGCGTTATGGGTTGGGGTGGTTGGGGTTTTTATAGCGTGGTTAGGGGTTATAGGGTTTTTACTAGGCAAGTTTGTTTGATGAGCGTTAGAAGTAACTTCGTTAGGCTTTTTTTCATTCTTGTTTAAAGTTTCGTTAGGGGTTTTGGGGTTAGTTTCATTAGCCTCATGGGTCTCATGTTGAGCCTCATGTGGGGCTGTTGTTTTTGGGTGGTTGAGTAAATCTTTTAGGGTAGGGGCTTGTTGGTCTTTAGCGGGATTTTGAGCATGTTGGTGGGGTAGCGTAGGGCTTTTTTCAAGAGCTTTAGCGTCTTTAGGCGTAACTTTTGAAGCATTAGGATCTTCTTTAGAAGCGGTTTTGTCTTTAGAGATCTTTTGGTTTAAGATCTTGCTGAAATCCTTTGATGCACTTTTAGGGGCGTTTTTGGTGTCTTTAACTTCGTTTTTCGCCCCGCCATTTAAAGCGTTTGCGTTGGTGTGAATGGGATTAACAGGAGATGGCATGACTATCCTTTAAAACAACTCTTTTATTTTACATGGTGGGAGTCAAGCAAAAAGAGTTCCTTAACTCTGTTTTCATTGAATATTCTAAAATCTTAATTTTTAATCTTTAAAAAATTGGTTTTTAAAATTTTGTTTTTATGGTAAAACTCACTTCCTTAAGGGGATAGGGGGTATTTTGAAATAATTCCCCCTTAACCCCCTTAAGAAACCCCCTAACCCGAGAAGACCGCTTTTTTAATAAGCTATCACTTGATTAGCGTCAAGCTCTTTTATATTAGTGTTGTAAAAATACTAAAAGCCTTTTTACAAAATCATGGTTTCGTTTAGGTTTAATTAAATTTTGCTACAATTAAATAAAAACGATAATTTTAGGGAGATTGGCATGCAAAGTTTATGGATTTACCCAGAGGATACCGAAGTTTTAGGGGCTGCTTGTAAGAGCCTTTTAAAAGCGCTAAAGCCTCGTTATCAAAAAATCGCCTTGTTTTCACCCATTAATGGGGAGTGCGAGGGCTTTGGGGAGTGCGAGAGCCTAAGCTCTTTAGAGGTTCATAGCGCCATAGACAAACAAAAGGCTTTAGAGCTTGTAAGCACTGCTCAAGAAGAGTTACTATTTGAAACGATTCTCAAACGCTATGATGAATTACAAACCACGCATGATTTTGTCATTAATTTGGGGTATGCGCCGAAGTTTTTCTTAAACGCTCTTTTAGACTTAAACACCATTTTAGCCAAGCATTTAAACGCTCCTATTGTGGCTGTCGCGCAAACGAGTTTGGAACACTTGAAAGCCATGCACTCTCATATTCTCAAAAAAGAAGCCCCTTTCGCTGTAGGGTTATTTGTGGGCGAAACGCTTGAAAAACCACATTTTTTGAGTGCGTCTTTTTGCAAGCAACAATGCGAATTAGAAGCGAGCGTGATGGAAAGCGTGTTGCAAACAAAAAGCAAGATTATCACCCCTTTAGCCTTTCAAAGGAGCTTGGAAAAAAAGGCTAAAAAACAGATTAAAAAAGTCGTTTTACCAGAGAGCGAAGATGAAAGGATTTTAAAAGCTGCGCATCGTTTGAACGCCATGGGCGCGGTGGGATTGATTTTATTGGGCGATAAAGAGGTTATTAACTCCCAAGCGAAAAATTTGAACTTGAATTTGGAAAATGCAGAAATCATCGATCCTAACATCTCGCATTATAGAGAAGAATTCGCTAAAAGCTTGTATGAATTGCGAAAATCAAAGGGATTGAGTGAGCAAGAAGCCGAGCAATTAGCGTTGGATAAGACTTATTTTGCGACCATGCTTGTGCATTTAGGCTACGCGCATGCCATGGTTTCTGGGGTGAATCACACCACGGCTGAGACCATTAGACCCGCTTTACAAATCATCAAAACCAAGCCCGGCGTGAGCCTGGTTTCAAGCGTGTTTTTAATGTGTTTAGACACTCAAGTGCTAGTTTTTGGGGATTGCGCGATTATCCCTAACCCTAGCCCTAAAGAATTAGCCGAGATCGCTACCACTTCCGCGCAAACCGCTAAGCAATTCAATATCGCGCCTAAAGTGGCGATGCTCTCTTATGCGACAGGAAATTCCGCTCAAGGCGAAATGATAGACAAAATCAAAGAAGCCCTAACAATCGCTCAAAAATTAGATCCCCAATTAGAAATTGATGGTCCTTTACAATTTGACGCTTCCATTGATGAGAGCGTAGCGAAGAAAAAGATGCCTAACAGCCAAGTGGCCGGGCAAGCTAGCGTTTTTATTTTCCCGGATTTAAACGCCGGGAACATCGCTTATAAAGCGGTGCAACGGAGCGCTAAAGCCGTGGCGATAGGGCCTATCTTACAAGGTTTGAACAAGCCCATTAACGATTTGAGTAGGGGGTGCTTTAGTGGAAGATATTATTAACACCGTTTTGATTAGCACCATTCAAGCGCAAGATTAATGATAGGAGAAATGATGGAAATTTTAGTGTTGAATCTGGGCAGTTCGTCTATTAAGTTTAAATTGTTTGACATGAAAGAAAACAAGCCCTTAGCGAGCGGTTTAGCCGAAAAAATCGGCGAAGAAATAGGGCAGCTGAAAATCAAATCGCATTTGCACCATAACGATCAAGAATTAAAAGAAAAGCTTGTGATTAAAGATCATGCGAGCGGGCTTTTAATGATTCGTGAGAATTTAACGAAAATGGGGATCATCAAAGATTTCAATCAAATTGACGCTATAGGGCATCGTGTGGTTCAAGGGGGGGATAAATTCCATGCCCCGGTCTTAGTGAATGAAAAAGTCATGCAAGAAATTGGCAAGCTTTCTATTTTAGCCCCCTTGCACAACCCGGCGAATTTAGCCGGTATTGAGTTCGTTCAAAAAGTGCACCCCCATATCCCTCAAATCGCTGTTTTTGACACCGCATTCCATGCCAGCATGCCCAGTTACGCTTACATGTATGCGTTGCCTTATGAATTGTATGAAAAGTATCAAATCCGGTGCTATGGTTTCCATGGGACTTCACACCATTATGTGGCTAAAGAAGCGGCGAAGTTTTTGAATACCGCTTATGAGGAATTTAACGCTATCAGTTTGCATTTAGGGAACGGCTCAAGCGCGGCCGCCATTCAAAAGGGTAAAAGCGTGGACACTTCTATGGGGCTAACCCCACTAGAGGGCTTGATTATTGGCACAAGGTGTGGGGATATTGACCCCACTGTGGTGGAATACATTGCGCAATGCGCAAATAAGAGCTTAGAAGAAGTGATGAAGATTTTAAATCATGAAAGCGGTTTGAAAGGCATTTGTGGGGATAATGAGAAACATAGAAGCCAGAAAAGAAAAAGGCGATAAACAAGCCAAACTCGCTTTTGAAATGTGCGCTTATCGCATTAAAAAGTATATCGGAGCTTACATGGTAGTCTTAAAAAAAGTAGATGCGATCCTCTTTACAGGGGGATTAGGGGAAAATTATTCGGCTTTAAGAGAGAGCGTGTGTGAAGGCTTAGAAAATTTAGGGATCGCTTTATGTAAGCCCACGAACGACAATCCGGGCAGCGCTCTAGTGAATTTAAGCCAGCCTAATACTAAAGTCCAAATTTTACGAATCCCCACTGATGAAGAGCTAGAAATCGCTTTACAAGCCAAAGAAATGGTAGAAAAATTAAAATAAAGGTTGTTTAATGAGAATGGTTAATTTTTTAGAGGGCGTTTGTTTTGAAAAACTCCACATTGAAACGCTGAATGAAAATTCTTCCAATAAGGAAATCCGCATTTGCATGCCCAAGGGAGCTGTCATGGACAAACACAAGGCCCCGGGAGCTATCAGCGTGCAGGTTTTAGAGGGTAAAATCATCTTTGAAGTGGGAGATGAAAAAATAGAAATGCCTAAGGGAGCGTTAATCAGCCTAGAAGCCCAAGTTTTGCATCGTTTGGACGCTTTAGAAAATAGTGTTATCCGATTGTCTTTGAGCAAAAAATAAGGAAAATCAAATGATGAAAGCCGTTTTTATCAATGTTTGGTATTTGCTTTTAACCATCATTTTATTAATCATCATATGGAGGATCATTAAATTAGTGTTAAAAGATAAAAACGACAGCGACGATAAGGGGTTAGGGTAAAGCATGTTTTTGATCTAAAAAGATGAGCCAAGAGGATAAAAGAAGTGGTTAAATCATAGCCGTTTAATTAAGCACGCTACAATACGAAAATTCTAAAAGAAAGGAACAAGCATGAGCGAACAACGAAAAGAATCTTTACAAAATAACCCTAATTTGAGTAAAAAAGACGTCAAAATCGTGGAAAAGATTTTGAGCAAGAACGACATTAAAGCCGCTGAAATGAAAGAGCGCTACCTCAAAGAAGGGCTGTATGTGTTAAACTTCATGAGCTCTCCTGGCAGCGGTAAAACCACGATGCTAGAAAATTTAGCGGATTTTAAAGACTTTAAGTTTTGCGTGGTAGAGGGCGATTTGCAAACCAACAGAGATGCGGACAGATTGCGTAAAAAAGGCGTGAGCGCGCACCAGATCACCACCGGTGAAGCGTGCCATTTGGAAGCGAGCATGATTGAGGGGGCGTTTGATTTATTAAAAGATGAGGGGGCGTTAGAAAAAAGCGATTTTTTAATCATTGAAAACGTGGGGAATCTGGTTTGCCCCTCAAGCTATAATCTAGGGGCGGCGATGAATATCGTTTTACTCTCCGTCCCAGAGGGCGATGATAAGGTGCTAAAATACCCTACGATGTTCATGTGCGCGGATGCGGTCATTATCAGTAAAGCGGATATGATTGAAGTGTTTAATTTTAGGGTTTCTCAAGTCAAAGAAGACATGCAAAAATTAAAGCCTGAAGCCCCCATTTTTTTAATGAGCTCCAAAGACCCTAAAAGTTTGGAAGATTTTAAAAACTTCCTTTTAGAAAAAAAGCGTGAAAATTACCAATCCACGCATTCGTTTTAATGTGTTTAGCGATCCCCTCTAAAGTCATAGCCATTAAGGATAATGTGGCACTTTTGGAAACTTTAGGCGTTCAAAGAGAGGCGAGCTTGGATTTAATGGGCGAGTCCGTTAAAGTGGGCGATTATGTGCTACTACACATCGGCTATGTGATGAGTAAGATTGATGAAAAAGAAGCCCTAGAATCCATTGAGCTTTATCAAGAAATGATCGCCAAAATGAACGAAACGCATGAATAAATGCATGAATAATAACAATGAGCGTTGATCACCTCATTTCGCCCTTTAGAGACAAGCGAACCCTTTTAGCACTCTCTAATGCAATCAAAAAACTCGCTTCCAAACTTGAAAAAAAATTAGTCATCATGGAAGTGTGCGGAGGGCATACGCATTCTCTCATGAAATACGGGCTTTTAGATTTGATGCCCAAAAATTTAGAGTTTGCGCATGGGCCAGGGTGTCCGGTGTGTGTGATGCCAAGAGCGCGCCTTGATGAAGCTTATGAACTCGCTGTAATCAAAGACAGTATTGTTTTGAGTTTGGGGGATATGATGAGAGTCCCCGGGAGCTATGGGAGTTTGATACAAGCGAGAGAAAAGGGGCTGGATGCGCGTTTTTTGTATTCGCCCATGCAAGCTTTAGAGATCGCTAAAGAAAACCCTCATAAAAAAGTCATCTACATTGCGATCGGTTTTGAAACCACCACGCCGATGACGGCTAGCGTCTTACTCAACGCCAAAAAAGAAAAATTAAAAAATCTTTTTTTCCACATCAACCACATTCTAGTGCCTCCAAGCGTGAGCGCGATTTTAAAAGATCCAGCATGCCAAATTAACGCTCTTTTAGCCCCTAGCCATGTGAGCGTGATGAACGGCGCTCAAATCTATACTCCTTTAGTGGATCGCTTTCAACTCCCCATTATTGTGAGCGGTTTTGAGCCGGTGGATATATTAGAAAGCGTGCTGATGCTTCTTAAACAAGCCCTAAACAAAGAAGCCAAGCTAGAAATCCAGTATAAAAGAGCGGTGAGCTATGAAGGGAATACAAAAGCGCAAGCGTTAGTCAATGCGTGCATGGAAGTTAGGGAAAATTTTGAATGGAGAGGTTTGGGGAATATCAAATATTCCGCCCTTAAGCTTAAAGAAACGTTCGCCTCTTATGACGCTGAAAAAGTCTTTAAAGAATATTTAAGCCACAAAACCTCTAAAGAAAACAAAGCATGCAAGTGCGGAGAAATTTTAAAAGGCATCGCTAAACCCCTAGACTGCTCATTATTCGCTACAACTTGCACCCCGCAAAACCCGATCGGCAGTTGCATGGTCAGCTCTGAGGGGGCGTGCGCGGCGTATTATCGTTACAAGCGCGTTTGAGCTTTGAAAATTGCTCTAAGCCCCTAGACTGCTCATTATTCGCTACAACTTGCACCCCGCAAAACCCGATCGGCAGTTGCATGGTCAGCTCTCAAGGGGGCGTGCGCGGCGTATTATCGTTACAAGCGTGTTTGAGTTTTAAAAATTGCTCTTTGGTGAAATCGCTCAAACCTTCGCAATTGACATCCACGCTAACCGGTTTTTTAGGGGGTTTTTCTTTTTTTTCAACCGGTTTTTGATAAGGCCTTTTTTTAACGCTCGCTTGGATAGTGTCAAAATCAAAGGGGTAATTTAGGGCTTTTAGGGTTTTTTTTGTTTCTAAAAAATGGGCTTTTAAATTCTTGGTGTAATGGTCTTTTTCTGTTTCAAAGGCTTTCAAGAAACTTGGGTGCGTGAAATAGATTTTTAGGATTTGGTGTTCTATTTTAGCGTATCTAAACCCTTTCTTTAAATCCCCTAAAATTCCAGCCACATAACGATTGATCACTTCTCTTCGCTTGAGTTGGAGTTTTAAATTTTTAAACGCAGACACTTGAGCGATTTTTTTAAACAGCAAAAAGGTTTCTTTCTTTTTTAAATAGCGTTTATAAATGAGGGGGTCAAATCCATTTTCCATGATGAAATTATAGCGTTTTAGCTTGACTTTTTTAAAAAGCTTTTGTATAATGCTTTCTTTAGTTTTTGGGGTGTCGCCAAGCGGTAAGGCACCAGGTTTTGGTCCTGGCATTCCGAGGTTCGAATCCTTGCACCCCAGCCATTTTTCCTTGTATTAGCGTGTCGCGGAGTAGAGCAGTCCGGTAGCTCGTTGGGCTCATAACCCAAAGGTCAGTGGTTCAAATCCATTCTCCGCAACCAATCTTTTAAACCACACCAAACGAAACAAAAAGCGCCAAAAGTAAAAAAATTCTAAAATTTTCTCAAAATGACAAAAAAAAAAAAAAAAACGCTTTATGCTATAATACTCCAAATACATTCCAATGCAAATGCATTCTAATGCAAATGTATTCTAATGTATGAAATCCCTAATACTAAATCCAATTCAATCTAAAAAGGAGAAAACATGAAAAAACACATCCTTTCATTAACTTTAGGCTCGCTTTTAGTTTCCACTTTGAGCACTGAAGACGACGGCTTTTACATGAGCGCGGGTTATCAGATCGGTGAAGCCGCTCAAATGGTGAAAAACACCAAAGGCATTCAAGAGCTTTCAGACAATTATGAAAAGCTGAACAATCTTTTGAATAA